>CAZVMS010000119.1:0-19177 GCA_964628795.1 uncultured Haloferula sp.
TGACCGTCCTTCCCGGCGTCACCGACCCGGAGGTCATCGCCACGCTCACGCCCGCGCGTATTGCCGCCGCCCGCCGGAACGCACCCGGCCGCGACCTCGCCGCCTGAGCGCTGTCAAGGTGGCCGCGTTTACCCCGCTTACGATGCTCGCCTGACGAGGGAACAATCATCTCAAGCAGTTGTCGCTCCTCGGTAACCAACGTTTCCACCATCCTCTCTAACCACAGTATCCCGTGGGGCGATCCGGCGGATGCCTGCATCCGCACTCCCAATCTTAATATCCTACCACAATAAAGGCCGCCCAGTCAACCGGCGAAGAGTAAGGCTTCGTTCGAAGGAGTTTGTCCGTCACTTCGTCTAAATTGGCGCTATGGCCGCCACCTGTGAACCTTCCTTCCTGCATTCTCAAGCGAGTCTTGCCAAATCTCGACTCAACCAATTCAGCCGCCTCTTCCGAGGAGATCAGACCCTCTTTCACCAATTCCCGAAAGGTAACACTCTTAAGCCAGGTTTGCGCCCTGGACAATGCTTCCGAAGGATAACATTTTTCCCGACCGTCTGAGTCCAGATAGAAGCGGTAAAAGCGGTCTGCAAACAGCATGGCCGCATCATCGTAGACCGGCCATAGGCTTCCAATGACCGCTTGGGCTCCACAATTTAGAAAGGATGGTAGAATCCCAACAAACTCATCGGGAGGTAAGGTCTGTCCAGAAATACCGGATTCACAACAAGACAGAACCACCAACCGATTTCTGATCTTCGTCCTCCGGGTCGTTTTTAGTTGCCCCAAAGTCAGCAAGCTGTTGTTCGGAAGCCTGAGGCCCGATCTTTCTGGTTTTTTCCAATCATAATGACCGTGACAAGCCACATGGACAATCGAAGCCTCATTGAACGCATCAATCACCGATGAAACTGAAAAGCCTTCACGCAGCAGCTGCACACGGCTTTCGGAACCAAGCCAAGAGGCAACAATACGTCCCTCCCTCCTTGAAAAAGGAAGGTCCTCAAGGGTGCTTGAGCTCGAACTTTCTTCCCAGTCTGAAATCACAAGAACACGATGCCCAGAACGAGGAGCCTCTCTTCTCGTAGATTCTCCTAACAGGACTGAATTTGGAACAATGCTGGCAGACCAATACTCATTGAAGCGAATCCCGCCATCCAATCCGGCAGACGCCATTGGCAACGCACCCAGCTCACCGGGTGGCAAAATCACAACAGGAGACCCCTTGCTAATCCCAAGACCAATAAGCTCTTCATGAATTCTTCCCATCAAAGACCCACCCAGTTTTTCGAGCCCATCCTCAATCACTCCCGTCCAACATCGAAATCGCTCTTGCTCTTTCTCAATATCCCAATCGTTTCCGCAGGCTCTAAAATTTTGATATCTAGATCCCCAGCCCGGTTGACCCGATTGTCCGTCTCCCCAGAGGACCTTATTGATGTTTCCTTTCTCAATATCAGTAAAATCAAAGCAGGTAAAAGTATTTGGGTTCCTTTGAACAACGATTCCTCTCAGCCATTGCTCGCTTCCAAAGATGAAAACCAATACCCCTTCATCAGGCGCGTTGTGCGCAACATCATCCGGCGATCGTGAAAACGAAGAAGAGTCTGGAGCTCCCTGGTGCATCAGGTCGGAGTAATTTCGCCATGCTTGGCGACACTCTTCTTCACTGCCCACTCTCCGAGTTCGTTCCCATTCCTTGGCGGCTTGAGCAATTTCAACAGCCTGTTCGTCCTCTAATTCAAGAGCATCCGACGAATTCATATTCCATGAAACAGTCAACTGTTGGGCGCGACCACGGTCAACGACCGCAGCGGCCATTCCGGGCTGATCTTTCTGCAAGTAACAATAGGCAGCCAACGGATACTCCTTGGCCATCTCAAGCGCCCTTTGCGCGTGAATTTCGGCGGACAAATAGGGTTCCATGGTTGAAATCCTCCAGCCCCGCTCCATCGCAGCGAAAGCTTCCAGAGCCTCGTCCCATCTCTTCTGTCGGAACCGCAGCTGAAACAATCCTTCCGAGACTCGGCTAAAGAGCCACGGAGCTGACTCGGCAGACAACCGCCGCAAAGAAAACAGATAGTCGTTCTCGCTTTCGACGTAATGTTGGGTGTCTCCCGATAGCAAGCCGAGTCCAAAGTAAAAAGACGCACGATCTGCGAATAGGCGAGTGATTCGACTGTCCCTGTCACTGCCTGCCATTGGAATCAGTTTCAAGGCCTCGTTAGAAAAATCAATTGCCGCCTGAAAGTGTTTCACAGACTTCTCATGCTTTCCAACACAGGAATGAGCATGAGCCACCGTATGCAACGCATTGAATGCAAGGCCGTCCGAAGCGATGCCCAAATCGATTATCTGTTGGAGATCGAGAATCGCTTCCTTCATGAGAGCGACGTCTAGGGTCATTTCCGCTAATTCAAGGCGGGTGGTCGCCAAATAGTGAAGGTAGAAGGCTCTCCCGTTCTGATTGTTGGCTTTGACCAGACCGACCAAGACGATGATCAACTGACGGTATACCCTAGGATTTCGATGTTGCTTGGCATTTTCAGCCAAAGCCGCAATGACGTTCCTTTGAGTGAATTCCTTGCCTTCCGGACTTAGTCTGGGATTTTTCAGCAGCGACTGCAGATCTCGGCAGACTTTTTCAACCAAACCCCGGTCCCCCGTTGTTGTGCCAATTCTCAATTCGGCAACGCTTCGGGTATTTCTCATCAGATACTCTGTTTCCTCCGGATCGACCTGCTCCTTTTGCTCGAGGTGAATGTCGGAAATCGCCACAGCCTCTTTAAGAAGTTCGATTTCACCAAATTGTTCGCCACATCTCACCAATGCGACCATGAGATCTTCCTGAAAACTTCTAAATGAAGACCAGCTTGGAAAAATTGATACGATCTCAGCCGCTTCTCTGAGGTTATCCAATCCCTGTAAAAGACTGACGTGGTGGCCGTCAAAATCGTATTTTGCGGCTTGAGCCTTGCCGAGAATGTTCAGGCATAGACTCTTCTGGAATTCAGGGCCTGGGATCGAATAACCGGCATCAGCCTCCAATACTCCTAACGCTGCTTCCGCTTGTTGAATGCACTCAAGCAATGGCGTCAACTCATCGTTCTTTGCAGCTGAAAAAAATGATCTCTGTGCCGCCACGATATGAGATCGAAACAATCTTAGCTTCTCATCATCCATAGCGTTGAAAAAATTATAACCAAAGACGAAGTAAGGCGCGGAGGCACGAATAGTTCACGCAGGGAGGAAGTAGCATTCGAAGGCGGCTAAGAAAAGAGCCGAGTTTCACCCATCTGAGGACGACAGGCTTCTGACGAAGAAGGATGCGGCGGAGAGGCTAATCGATTTCGTCCCGAACTCTGGATCGGATGGTTGCGGCTGGAAAGATCGCGAAGGTCTTTGTCGGCGCATCCCCTCGCTTCAGGAAAAGCGAGATCGACCGGATTGTGGTCAGCGGAATTTGACGCCCAGACAGGAGACCAAAACGAACACTTCCCATCAAAGTCATTAGTACCTGCACGCCAGCAACTCAATTCACTCAACTTGATATGCAACGCAACCGACACTCGGTCATATCGGCGATTGTCGCCATGCTGGACCTAAGGAGACGATTTAGGTCATCAGGAAGCTCTTGCGAATTCAGCCCAGGTTGCACAATCCAGAACTCGAAACGCGTTTCTGCATGACCGAGTTTTCTGATAAGCGCGGCGAGAACGCTTTCATCTCCCTGAAAGAATCGGCGTTCCACTCCGAGGCCCAGGTTCCTCCTGTTCTGAAGGTGCTTGAACAAAGCTTTGGCGTCCCACTTCCACTTCACAGATTTTACGGCCTGTCCGCAGACCTCATAAAGGTCTCCCACCCTGTGGCCGGCACCGGCCATTTTGGAATATTTGCAGTGAAAGAGTTTGAGAGACAGCACATCTTCGTCTTCAAAGACAGCAACCACATCGGCCGATTCTCCCGAGCCATCGTCGTTGAACACCAATACAGCACCATCGTCCCTGCATTTCTCCATTACGCGCTGCTGAACCGAATTCGCCCGAAAGGTGATCTGCCCATCCTCCGATTTGTAAGCGGCCTCGGTTTTAATATCCACGCCGCTCCAGTTCCACCGCTCAAAGAAATCCTGCGGCAATGAATCCGCAGAAGCATTGAATTCCGTGTGCTGGCAACCTGACAGCAGGCTTCCATCAGCCAGGAAAAGCGTTGGCGGATAATCGAGGAGGAACTCTTCCAGAGGTTCGTCCTCACGCCGCCAGCCGCTGATCATCGCCTTCTCCGTCTCCGGCAATTCCACAACGTGGCCATCCTCCCCCTTTAGAACGATGATGACCGACAGTGGATCGTGGCCGTCCCGGCGGACCTCGAACCGGAGCGTATCCCCACTACATTCCCAAGCCGCAAATTCGCACAGGTAGAGTGGCGTGCGGGCACCTCGTGAATCAACAAGTGACATGCGATGATACTTTTCAAACGTCTCCTCGTTCCAGTCCATTGCGAGCACGACAACATCTTCGGGAAAGCCCGTGATCGCTTTCACCTTGGCTGTGTCCTTGAATATTTGGTTCGGATCAATCTCATCATCTGTGAGAAGCGCCCCGGTCATCCTGCACCATTTGATCCACTCCATGGGGTTCCCCACCCGCGCAGGGTTCCAAACCTTGCCCTTTTGAGACGCACCAACGCCGACAGGCTTACCGTCCCTGTAGCCGACCCCGACAAAATCAGACTTCCGGGCAGGGCCTCCGCTTTGCATGGCTTCAAGCTGTGTTGTCACATCAGCGCCACTATATTTGGAGTAGCGGTGATTGCGATTGGCAGGCTTCAGAAGACCAGCATGGATAATTTTCAGCCGCTTGATGTTCTGGAAAGATCGAAAAACCGGATTTTGTCGGATCAGATTGAAACTGCCCTTGCAGACCTTTTCGGCGAGCTTCTCATGCTTGAATTTCTTGTCGGAGCAGCCGATGTAAAGGAGTCCTTGATCCTCGGCATAGTGCATCACCACAAGCGTCCAGATTTGGTCCCGGATCGCTTCGGACCGTGTCCATTTTACAGGCTCGCGTGCCTGCGCCGAGAAGTAGAACAAATTGCTCTTGGAATGTTCGTACGGCTGCGAGAACCGATATTTTTTCGGAAATGCCTCAGTAAAGCGTGACCAGTCTACGCCAGACGGGCAGAGGTAAACCACGCAGCTGAGGGCAGGATTCACAAGACGTGGACTATATCTTTGATCGGGTTCGTCGAAGGTCTTATAGGGCTCGCAACCTGAGAGAAACTCTATGAACTCAATGGCTTCCTGCTGTTTGCTCTGAGCAACTTCGGAGATCACTTTGCTCCAACCGGAGCCTTCCGCATAGAGTTTTTCGAGCTCACGTGGAATCTCGATTTCCGAAAAATTTACGACCATATGGGCTTTTCCAAGGTCGGAGCGATCACGGGTGAATCGTCCAATGAACTGCATCGCGACTGCCAGCGACTTGTGAAGGTCATGAACGGCGGCGATCTTGAACTCAGGGAAATCAAACCCCTCCTTGAGCATGTCAACACAAACGATGATACCGTATTCCCGGCGTTTGACAGCCTCGACCTTTTCCTTCTTCCCCCGAACACCTGTATAGATCTTCACGATCTTCTCTTGTGGGAACATGGTGGAGTAGAGATCAAAAAGTCTGTCCGCCCTTCCTCGGTCACCTGCCCTTACCATCATGCAATGACTGGCGTAGCCTTCACGCCGGTCATCCTGCAGGCGGTCGTAAGCAGCTTGGGCAATAGCTGCATCCTTCTTGTCCGGATTGCGCTCCCCCACGGTGATGAGTGAGATTTCGCTAAAACAGCCGTCCATCTGCGCCTGCTCCATCGAGTACTGGAAAACGACTTTGCCATCGATCGGCTGACGATCGAGCCGATAGGGTGTGGCGGTAAACTGGACTATTTTCGAATTGCTGAAATCTTTCTTCAATGCTTCCCACGACGTAGCCTTGAGATGATGGGCCTCATCGAAGAACACGTGGCTCACCTCTTCAGCCAGCTTCTTGCGTAGACTCGGGTCGTTGAAAAGCCAAGGAGTGGTGACGATAACATTGCAGGCTAGTAGGGCTTCAAGGTCTTCGGTTTTCGTGAGCCCTTTGCTTAGCGTTGCCACCTTGGGGAGGAGCGCGCTCCCCTCCAGCACGCCGATCTTCTTGAGAATACCAAGCTCCTTGAACTTGCCAGCTAGCTGAACGCGTAAATCCTGCGTAGGTACCACAACAAGTACAAGCTTGGCCCTCTCGGCTACGGTTAGCCCCAGCATGGTCTCGGTTTTGCCCGTGCCCGTTGGCAGCACGACGGTGCAAGGCTGCTGGGACACCGACCAGTGCGCCAGCACGGCGTGGATTGCACCCACTTGCGCGTTTCTGAACCCGGACGAGACATCGGGGATCTCACGGGTAAGGCGCAGCGCGTTGGTCCACGATTCCCTAATCTGATCAGCCGTGTTTGCGTGTCCGGCGGGGTTCTTGAAGCGCCATGAACTAGCCTGGATCAGAGGAGAGGCGGCATCGTTGGTGAAGACGCATGGCAGTTCGGAATCGACTGGACATCTTCGACCTTCCTGTAAATGAAGTGTCGTGATTGGACAATCGTGAAGGTCGAGTTCGAATCTCTTCGGCCGACCGTTGCGATATCCCGTGATTCGGTAGTCTCCCTCCGATACAACGCTCTGTTCTATTGCGCCGCATCCAAGCTTTGTTTTTGCCAGGTGCGCTGGCAAACGGATGTAATGTTCACCGAATTCGAAATTACTCTGCATCCAAACCTCCTTTGTACTAACCTCGAACCTTCGCTCAATTCATGCCAATCGGATGTGTCTCGATTAGGCATGCATGCCGGCGCAGTTTTTTAATGATCTCGACCTTTTGCCAGATGGATGCCGGATTTTTTTAGAAAAGCCCGTAATTCACTTTTTGATTAGCAAAAACTAGATCGGGTTCCCATGGGTTGCGCGCCAGCGCGACAGAGGCGGATGACTACGATAATGGCACACTTAAGACAAATTGTCACGCCACACTACGTCATTACGCCACTTGGTTTAATTAACCGCGACAGTCTCGCAAGTGGACGCCACACGCTCCTAGACCGACTGAGCCGGGTTGCTTAACCTCCTAATAGCCGATACGATCACTCCATGGATATGACTGAGGCGGATTCCTCTCCCATGGACTTTGGACTGCGGTGTGACGCGGCAATCGATGCTGGAGACGCAGCCTCGATTGAGGCTCTATGCGATGAGCTTCGGTCAAGGGACGCCGCCGCTGCAGCAGAGGAGATCAGATCATTCCTGAACTACTGCTTAGGGAACCTTTACTCCGCCTGGTCTCGCATCGAAGGAGAGACCGCCGATGGATGGCGCTCCGACCAATTCCCGGTAAAGCGCTCCACTGCCACCGATCATTTCCGGAAGGCATTGAAGATGGATGTGAACGCCTCTTTCGCGTGGCATGACCAAGCTCGGACGAACCTCGGAAACGAGTTGGCCCACCAGGGCCGCGGAATCGAAGCGTTGGCCTACTGGAAACCTCGCTTGACCCGCAAGTCTGACGCCGGATTCGTCTCGGCCTTGAGTCGTGCCCGAGAGCTGGTGTGGACAAGCCGGTGGCTCAACGACAGCAGTCATAGCCACCTGTTCCAGTATGAGGCCTGTCTACAAGCCAGGGAACTCGATGCCCGAAAAGAAGAAACCGATCACCCATTCGTGCTCGCGGCTCTGGGACCATCCGGGGAGCTTCGAGAGCTTATTGGGTATGGAGACGCCCATCTCGATAGTCTCCTAGATTGGCAGAATAGCTCCGCACAGTCAGGCACGGAGGATGATATCGCGTATCGCGAATGGTGCCTGAAGCGTCGGCTTTTCGCCAATCCGGTGAATCGTAAACGGTTAACACAACCCCTCTATCCAAGCGCGGTCGGATTGCGGTAGGCTCGCGGTCTATGGATACGCCCATCGAGCAGCCCGCCGGTCCAATCATCAAGAGTGACCGCACCGGTCGCACCCGTTACACCTCCGAATACAAGCAGGAGGTCCTCGACGCTTTCGAGTCCAGCAGCCTCAGTGCGCCGGCTTTTGCCCAGCAGTGCGGCATCAAGTATCCCACCTTCGCGGCGTGGCTTGCCAAACGAAATCAGGGTAACCGACACCCGGTCAATTCGACGGAGCGCCCCGCCTTCATTCTCGCCGAACTCCCTACCGCGCCCGACGGTGAAGCACTCGAAGTGCGTCTGCCGGGCGGAGCCGTCGCCCGCGCCGCCGGCCCCGACCAGGTCCGCCTGCTTGCCGAACTTCTGCGCCTCCTCGCCTGAGACCCGCCGCCATGCTCACCTTCAACGGCAACCTCAAGGTTTACGTCGCACTCGAGCCTTGCGACATGCGCAAAAGCTTTCACGGCCTTTCAGCCATCGCGCGCAACCATCTCGGGCTCGACCCGCTCAGCGGCGCAGCCTTCCTCTTCACCAACAAATCCCGCAACCTCATCAAGATCCTCTACTTCGATGGAACCGGATACTGGGTCGTGGCCAAGCGGCTCGAAAAGGGCCGGTTCAGCTGGCCGCGCGACATCGAAGGCGACCGTCGCCAACTCGTGCTCAAGCCCACCGCGCTGGCCATGCTCACCGACGGCATCGACCTGCGCGACGGCCTCCGGCGCCCGTGGTACGAACTACGATAAACATCGTAGTTAAACCCATGATTGGCACTCTCGCTGCTTTTGAAAACCATCAAAACGCCCGAGCAACAGATCGCCGAACTGGCTGCGGAAGTCGCCGCCCTCAAGGCTGAACTCGACATCCGGAAGGGACTCGTCGCCGCCCTGCTCAAACGCCTCTACGGCGCGAAGAGCGAAAAGATGAGCCCCGACCAAATGCTCATGGCCTTCCTGGAGGACGAGGCAAAAAAGTCCGAAGCCGCCGCTGGAGCCGACGCTCCACCGGTGGCTGACACCACACCGGCCAAGAAGCGCGCACCCCGCACCAACAAGCTCTCCGACTCGCTTAAAGGTCTGCCGACCAAGACCCGCGAGATCATCGCCCCCGAAGTCCTCGCCGACCCGGAAGCCTTCCGACTCATCGGCGAGGAGATTAGCGAGCGCCTCCACGTCTCGCCAGCTTCCTTCACCGTAGAGGTCATCAAGCGCCTCACCCACGTCCGCAAAAACGACCCCGACGCAGTTCCCATAACTCCACCGCTTGAACCCTGCCTGCTGCCCGGCAGCGTTCTGACACCATCTCTAGGTGCCTACCTGCTCACCCAGAAATTCTGCTACCACAGCACCTTTTACCGTGAGCAATGGAAACTCAAGGCCGCCTACGGCATCGAGCTCACGCGCAACCTCATGTGCTCCTGGCACGACCACCTCGCCGACCGTTTGCTTCCGCTCTACGACCTGATCGCCGCAAGCTTCCGCACCGCCACCTACGTCAAAGTCGACGAAACTCCCGTGCGCTGCCTTCAACCCGGTGTCGGCAAAACCGTCCTCGGATACTTCTGGGCCTACCACCATGCCGAACACGGCGTGCTTTTCGACTTTCACAAAAGTCGCGCCAACACCTGCCTCGACAACATCCTCATCGGCAACGACGGAGAGCCTTCCTTCAACGGCCATCTTCAAAGCGACGGCCTGCGCGCCTATCAAGCCTTCATCGCGCGCCACTCCCAATTGGACATCATCCCCGTCTCCTGCCTCGTCCACATCCGCCGGCACTTCCATGGAGCCCGCGACGATCACCCGCGGATCGTCGGATGGATCCTCTATCAGATCGGAAAAATCTATCAAATCGAAGCACGGTTGCGCGACTCCCGCGCCGGCCCGCTCGAACGGCAAAAAGCCCGCTGGCTGGAAACTCGCAGGCATTACGAACATCTCGGAAAACTCATCGCCCACTTGAATCGGCGTCGCAGCATCACGCCCGGCAGTCTGCTCGGCAAAGCGCTGGTCTATGCCACCGGCCAGTGGCCGCATCTCGAGCCGTGCTTCATGGACGGCCAGATCGAGTTTGATAACAACCACACCGAGAACTCGATTCGCCCGCTCAAGCTCGGCCACAAGAACTGGATGTTCATCGGAAGTGAAGAAACCGGCTGGCGCAGTGCCGTAATCTACACCTTCGTCGAGCAGATCCGCGTTCACGGGAAAGATCCCTTTGCCTACTTCGAGTGGGTCTTCGACAAGTTGATGCACAACCCCGCGCCGGAAGACCTTCCCGGCCTACTGCCCGTCGCCTGGGTAAAGCTCCAGCGCGAAGCGGCTAACACCGACTATAGCGCGGCAGCATAGAAGCCAGAGATGCGAGACCTCTCGCAAAAATGCGAGAGAGACTATGTTGACCGCTTACGGTGAATCTGCTTACGGATCGCTGGATCGCAAGCTCTGACGTTCTCCAGTTCCCCAACCACGTCGTGAAGGTCGGTGAAGGGCCGTTTCTACCGGCTGCATTCTCGTCGATGAAACGGGAATACTGCTTCGCCCGGTTTCTAGCCTACGAAGGATTCAAGAACATCCACCCCTCATGGGAGAACAGCCACCTCTACCTCACCGACACCCTCGATTTCGTCTGTCTTGATGGGGCCACCGAAAAGCTCAAAACAGCTCTTCGGGTGTGTTTCGGCGTTTTTGATAGCCTCGCTCTTTTGCTGAACCGCTACTTCCAGTGTGGCGCGGCGCAGTCCGAGTTCAAGCCCCGATGGATCAAGGAGAACCTTCGGCAGATCGACAATCCATTTCTGAATTCCCTCTACTGGCTCGCCTGCGACCTCACCGATACGAGCAAGATTCCTCCAGGGGTGTGGAAAGTACCACAGGCCGAACTAAGCGAACTTCGAAGGCTGCGCAACGCCGTCGAGCATGGGTGGCTACGCGTGGCGGTGGGAAAGCACGGCGTATGGGAGCCGGACAGCGATTTTGCCGAAACGCTCACCCCCGACGAACTCAAGCGGATGACTCTCCTGACCTTGCGGGTCACCCGTTCGGCTCTGATGTACCTGACCATGGCGGTCAAGTTTCATGAGGACACCCGGCAGCGAGCTCCAGGCCTGATCGCACCGATCCCGACGCCATTGCTCGGTAGCCCCGGTGACATCAACAAGCTTTTCGGCTTCGGCGACACCGAACACGAATAGCCTGAACTAGCACTGCGACGGGACTGGATATCCGCCTACTCGTCGAGCAGAGGGGTGAAGAGGTTCTTTAGCGCATCGTCATCGAACTTCTCGGCATGTGGTTTGGGAGACGAAAAGCTGGGCGAGGAGGCGGGGGTGCTATTCTCCTCGATTTCGGTGATCCGGTCTTCCACCTTGGATATCGTGCTTTGCAAGACGGTTTCGGAAATGCCGAAGCGTGGTGTGAATTTTTTCAACGATTCAATGTAATCATTCAGAGAGGATATATTTTCTTCCTCGCTGATGCGACTTTCAACCTCATCAAATTCCTGAAGGATTGCGTTTTCCAAAGCCGATGAAACGCTTTCGGGTATAGCGCTTCCAGCTTCATCCACGGCATCCACCATTGAGGACAATTCGTCGCGACTGGCCTGCCAGCAGATGACATCAACAAGAGTTTTTTCGACGATGGTAAGGAATTCCTCCTCATAGATAAACTCCCGGCCATAGTCCCTATCTCGTAGGCAGGTAAAAAACCGGATCAACGTCTCGCCGTCGGACCACGCACTGAATCCCTGCTGAGGGTTTCTGGCGATAGCCATCAACGTGTCAGCAAAACGGATATCATCCGTGACCTGCCACCATTCAATGAGGAGTTCCCAACGCTTCGAGATTCCAGCATCATTATACTCCAAGGTTCCCGGTCCGCCGCGCATCGGCCTCCAAATAGGATTCTTCACAAACATATTTACTAGGCCGACACAGGCACGGGCAATCCGTTCCTGCTCGCCGGACACTGTCAGGTTCCGCTGCGCAAAATCCCAGAGATTTGCAATCCAATCGATGGATTTCGCAGTCGGCGCAAGTCGACAAAGCAGCTCGGGGTCACTGACATAGGACGCCAAATAGTCCTTTAGCGAAGGATTCACGAAAAAAACATTCTCCCCTCGAATACTCACAAAGCTGCCCTCAAGTATCCGCAGCGCCTCCTCGAAATCCTTCGGGCCATGGGATAAGCCGTAAGACGCGCTCATGGTAGCGTGCAAAGAATCATAGGCCACGCGAAGATTCCGTATCGAAACACCATATTCCGACAGAAAAAACATTGTAATCAACAGGTGTTGGCAACGATTATCAATATGATTACGAAAAGCCGTGTCCCAGATCTTGCTTGGATTTTTAAGCGCAGTCAAGAAGGCCGCCGGATACTCGGACGACTCGATCTCTTCGATTCTAAAGCTATCAGTCATCGCCTCTATGACACGAGGATTGTAGTTTTTGTGATCGATGATCTCCGCTAGACTACCACTTTCAATTAGAGCTCGAATGTGGGCCTTGGGCACCTCGGCGACAAGCAGATGATTGTATAGGATGCGCGCCTTGATCCGCCGCGTATATACACCAACGTCAAGCACATACTTCGTAACGTCCAGACGTTCGTCACCTAGATGCTCCGAAACTCTTCGCGCTTCCTCGAAAATATGACCTCTAGTTGTCAAGATGAACCGCGCATTGGGTGATCGTCGAATGCGACTCATAAAACGCGCAAGTTCAGAATCTTTGTGCGCAAGCGCCTGCTTGTCGAGAGCTACACGCCCTAAAAAATCGTCAAAGAGAAAAATCTGATTTTTGCTGTCGTTGATGGCTGCGAACCCATCTTCCAGACTCCGGATTGGCACGAGTTCCCAATCCTCGCTCAAGAAGGTATAGCAAATCATCTCGGCTAGCGTGGTCTTCCCTACGCCCGGTGGTCCAGAAATAATAAGAACGTGGTGTTTTCTGAGCTTCTTCAGAGATTGGTCGAAGCTAGGATTCGAAGCGTAAACTCGGACCTTATGCTCGATGTCTTCTGTGGTGATTGTCGCATATGCATGGGCGGCAGATCGCACCACCCTGTCGAGAACCCCCGCGCCAGAAAGCCACAGCTTAATATGGGCTTTGAGAATTTCCGGATACTTTCTCAGGAGTCCATTGAGATCCTCCGGACCGAAAATATCAGCCTCTGATTTGAGACACGGGCCTATCAGCGCTGCTAGACTCGCCTTGCTTGGAGGTGAGAACTTGCACGAAGTGGCGAGCAGGTAGCGATCTGGTGCGAGCACATCGATAGCTCTCCGCTCGCGCTTCATCGTGCTTTTTAGCTTACTTAACCGTGATCCCTCGTAGTGCTTTGCTTGTAAGATGACGTTGGCGTCCGTCTGAGCATGCCGCCCGTCAATTCCGCCGTCAGGCCCGGGGCAGAAGGCTTCGAAGCGAACTCCAAGCTCCTTCCCAATTAGGTCGCGGGCGAGATCCTCAAAATCGGCAAAAGACAGGTTCTTAAAGTCGTAACTCATGCGGCAACAGTTTCGTCGCACGGATCGATGGGCTCATCTGCGGCCATGGCCGCCAACGCCTCGGGCCCCATCATCATTTCGTAGTGAGCCTCATGGCGCATTTCTTTGAAAATTCGGCGGAATACGTCGAGATAACGTGCGATAATCGCGTCATCTGCGGAAATATAGAGATCGTCGTTGAAGCTATGCGATCCGTCATTAACCCACGAAAATAGTGAGCCGCAGATTTGTTGGTCCCTGCCATCAAACTTTTCAATGATGTCGTCCTTATCAATATTTCCCAGGATTTTGAAATAATTTTCCAGAATACGCCGAAGAGTGTTCTGAAGAGTGACCTTGGATCGGTCGGGCGACCGAACCTCTGCCCACAACAGCTCATAGGAGGTGCGAATTGGATTGTGATTATATCCCACGATTACAGAATTATCGTTGACTTTCCGCACGATCCAGAACGTCTCGTGAGCCCTGCATTCTTCTCCGCGTTTAGGATCGAATGACACCTCTTTGTGGAAATAGATATTGTGAGTCAGAATAAAGACTTGCTTGATGAGGCCATCGCTCCGACAGGCTTCCTCAAGCACTCGTTTGATGAGCGCGCTGACGATAAACAGGACATCGCTGTCGAGGCTTGAGACGGGGTCGTCAAAGACGATTACTCGTTCGGCATTCATGCCGCTTGTAGTCGTACTGCCTCGGATCAGGTGATAGAAATATAGGAACGTGATGAAGCTTCGCTCCCCTTCGCTTAAGGTGGTTGCCGCCTCGCTGCCGTCTCCCCGAACAATCTCGTAGAGGTTCTGGTGCTCGCCTGTGGTAGCAAGCCGGAAGCTGGTGAACCCGAAGGATTTGAGAATCGCATTGATCTCAGTGACGGTCGGCTGAACGCTGGTAACACGTTTTTCAAGCTCAGCAAGTTCGGCGCTGGCTTGCGCAAGAGCTGCCCGTTTCGTCGCCAACCCTGCGTTCAAGCCTGAGACGGCACGGTCGAGCCGCGACTTGGCTGCATCGTAGTCTGTAAAAGCGAGCTTGGACTCATCTAGTAAGAACTTCCAGATATCAGAGATCAGCGTTGCACGTTCACTGGTAAGGTTTTCCACCATGGCGTTGTGGGCATCAATCTCAGCGTTAGCAGCGGCGATTGTCTCGGTCAGCGCAGTCGTGACCTCTGACATGTCTTCGAGTGTGATCTGCGCGCTTGCCTCCTTCCGTTTTCGGTCAAGCTGGCGGAGGTTCAACTCCGCCTTAGCGGCGAAGCGATCAATATTGACCCTGAAGGCGACTGCGTCGAGATATCTGTTTTCTGTTGCAGCGACGCTCTCAAGCCGCTCCTTGATCGACGTCACGTGGGTTGCGTAAACGGTGCGCGTCCTGCCGATAGCCTCAATGTCGGCTAGATACGTCTCGTCGAAATACTCGTTCAGCTTTGCAGCGAGGTCATCAGCCATCTCCTGTTGGCAAAAGGGACATTGGGCACCAGGCTCGTTGACGTAGGTCAGTCCCTGCCTGACCCAGTCGCTGTTTCCGAGCCGACTGATCAGCGCCGCGATATCAATATCTTCTTTGCCGACGACTTTTTTCCCGAGGACAGGAACCCGTTCGAGAGCGAGGAGATCGTTCGGTTCGAAGGTTGGGAGTGAGTCTATGCGCCCGAGGCTATTCTGGAATAACGTCAGTGCGCGTTTCTTCAGATCGTCTAATGACGCCACGCTAGCCGTATTCTGAGTCCACTCGCTGAGTATTTTATCGCAGAAGCTGGCCTTCGAACTACGGAGGCCAGCAAACGCCCCCTGGAAGTGCGGGTCATGCTTTGTCTTGATCGCCCAGCACTTGTTTTCAAAGTCGACGCGCAGAGTGCGCAATTCACCAAGCTTGCCGGAGTTGATATCGCCGAGTGTGTTCTGCAGCTGCTGAATTTCATTGGTTAGCGATTGCACGATATTGGCCGCGGCTTCGACCCTGGTTAGGATTTCAGTTTCAGCCTCGCCCAGTGTAAAGATACCCGGCATCTGTGAGGCGAAGTTTCGCGCCGCGAAATCACTATTGTAAACGAGGCACTCCAAAGGCAGGCCGGTCCATGCGAGACTGCAAGCGGGCTTGGCTGCAGGATCGGCGATAACGCGGGAGATCGTAGTTTTTCCGGATCCATTCGTTCCGAAAATGAAGTTGATCGCGCGAAGTCCTGCTAGGCTTTGCGTGACGCCATAGCTGGCTTCATTTGCAATATTGACTGTAGACAGCATAGTCGCCTCATCCGGTGATCATTTCACAATTCAATCCGACCCTTCCTCGAAACCCACGGTACCGTATCGAGGAAAATTTGGGAGCACAATCTTTGGGTGTTCCCCATGTTTTTGATTGGGGTGAGGGGCAGCCTCTCGCGCCCGCAACCGCAATCGTCTGAACCGATGACGTGACGAGACCGGTTTTGATCGCCTTCGCCCAATTCTGACTCAAATGAATCAAATGCCTCCCCGGAGGGCAGGCCAACAGCAGTTCCATCGCTGGCGGATAGTCTCACTCCATTTGTCGGTGTACAAGTTCGGCTCCGTCCTTCCAAGTGGCACAAACGACGCCGGTTGTCATCGAAAGCGTTTGTAAAGGAGTGACCTTGAGCGGTTTCCCGAGGAAGGCCCTTCGCCCGAGCCGGGTTGCCGGGCTCCTCGGACAGCTCTGACTTGTACGTCCAGAAAAAAAACAATGGTCAGACTGGGACAAGGAACGCCATTTCGATCTGCCCAGTTTCTGCCCAGTCGGGCCTACTGACGATGCATCTCTAACTGACAAATCTTCTGTAACTCCCTGAAAACAAATGGTGCGCGCGAGGGACTCGAACCTCCACAGGGTTGCCCGTACTAGAACCTGAATTCATGACGAGCTGTTCATCTACTCTTGCATCGGCGCACTCCACCCGTTGCTCAGGCCCTCGAAGGAAAATTCCGTAGGGCCACCGGAACGGCATGGCCTTAGCCTGTCTCATGCCCCGCCTATGAACTTAAGGGCTTTCGAAGTGCGTCAACCCATTCTGAGATGGCCGCGATTCTATTCCTCGTCATTCTCAACATTTTGGCTGGCCTTAATCTGGAACTCCGCAGTTCTCCGATCTTCCGAGAGAGCCGTGAAGGCCACAAGGTATTCATGCGAGTCCGACAGAATCAAATCGACCTTCTTCAGGTCGCCCTCGTCGAGGATTTCATTTAGCGTTACGGACCCACACTGGGAAATCTGTGACTCGCAAGAAAGCGTGCCGTGACCGACAGCAGCGGTTTCAGAATCTCCGATGTGGAGAGAAACCCTCTCGGAGACCGGAGCTTCCATTGAGCGGCTGATGGCGGAAAAATCGGGCAATCGGTTCATTTGGCGCACTTCAGTCCACCGAAAACGTCCCTTTCCCGCCAGCCATTTTTTCGGGACGCCCTCCGCCAGTCTTGACCACCTCCGTTGACCACCTCCGTTGACCACCTGGGTCCTCAAAAGTCGGTCAAAGGTGGTCAAAGCGCCGACATTCGGCCACTGATTACCAACGATTTCCGGCTTATGACACGATTATGAGTCCCCTGCTCTAACCGCTGAGCTACAGCCCCTTTCTGCACCGCAGCGGAGCGCTTCATGCCCGCTACCCCACGATAAATCAAGGCATTCTCGCAATTTCACCATCCTGATAAATCCTGCTCCGCCACCCGACTTCAAGCCACAGACTGAAAGAACGTCCCCCACAGTGCATCCCAGCCCCGCAGCTGGAGAGTCTTTTTCAAACCCCACCGCCTCACCACCCACCTCCCAACGCGCGAAAGAGATCAACCGTAGCAACAGATTCACGACGACGGGAATCCCACCAAAGCACTTCGGCCCTGGCTTGTTCGATCTCCCGCCGTCGCAGGGCTTCCCCGGTGACTTCCCCTGAGGCGACTCGGCGCCTCTCGATCGCAAGCTGCTCACCAACGATCCGCCGCACGCCTTCCACCTCCTCCCGGACTCGGCGCGCACTCTGCATGCGATCCGCAGAGGTCCCTACCTCGCGCAATGCCCTCAACACCACACCCACATGGCTGGCGTGTGCGTCCTCGGCCGCCGCAACGGCCTGTTCCGTGCGCTTCCGGCCCTCGCCTCCATCGAAAATCGGAACCCGTAAATCCAGCCCAAGTCCGTAAGTCGATGCCCCATTTCCAAACAAATCGCTTAGCGAGGACGAGAGTTGTCCTGACGCCCCGACGATCTGCACTTCCGGCCATCGGGACGCCTCAGCGATTCCAATCCGGGCAACCGCCTGGCGATATCGCGCCGTTGAGGCCGCCACATCGGGACGCCGAAGAACGACCCCCGCCCGCAAATCGCCAGAGGGCCCGCGACTCACCAACTCACGCTCACTTCGGAACGAGCCCACGGACACAGTCCCACGACCGCACCATTCCGCGAGGGCCCGCTGGGCCATATTCAAATCCTCACGATATTTCTCTGCCTCCATCTTCACTCTCGCCAATCGATTCTCGGCTTCCAGGTAGGCGTCCTTCCCTTCCTCTCCCCGCTTCACTCGTTTGCCCACCCATGCGAGCGATTGCGCTTCAAGCTCAACGATCTGCTCCATCGACTCCAATTGCAGGCTCAGTGCTTGAATCACCAGCGTCTCTCCCACCACCGCCGCCGCCACTTCGGTTTGCAAGGCCGCGCGATCCCACTCCACCGCAAGAACCTCAAACTCGGCCGCCTGCCGCCCCCTCTTCTTCCGTCCCCACCAATCGATCTCCCAGGCGAACTCCACCGCGAATCCCATCGGCGAACGGTCTGGATTGACCAAAGCGGGAAACGGATTCTCCTCCTTACTCTGCCGCGATACACCACCGATTCCTACCCCATCAAGCCTCGCAAGTCGTTGTGCCGCCTCCATCCCGGCCCTGGCTCTTGCTTTACGCACCCGAGCCTCCGCCACCTTCAGGTCCGCATTCTCTAACAGCGCCTGATCGACCAGTTTGCGCAATTCGCGGCCCTTCACCAGATGCCGCCAGGGCGAATCCCCAAAGCCATTCCCACTTCCCGGATCCAGAGACCCTAGGCCGCCCGGCAGTTCCGGCTCCGCAGTCTCAGGGTCCGGCCCAAGCACGCACCCAGAGACGAGGCACAGCAGCAATAGAAAGACCCGAGTCCTCATGGCGACCCTCCCATCTCGATCACCACATCCACCTCCAAGCCATACGGCCACTCCAGGTCCGACTCCGCCAACTTTACAAACACCTCGAAGACCTGGATATCCAGCCTCTCATGCGCCTCACGGGTGAACACCCGCTTGTCACCCATCACCGGCTTCACCATCGACACCACGCCCTCGATCGTAACCCCACCCGGGCCCGGAACGGTCACTGAAACCCGCTGACCAGGCCGCACTTTTCCCACGAAAGCCTCATCCACCTCAGCCCTCACCACCTTCCGATCCGCTGGCGCGAAAAGGATTGCCGGCCCGCTTTCCGCCCTCTCACCTTCGCGGTGAAAAACCTCAAGAACCTGACCATCACTCGAAGCCCGCAAACACCTCCGTTCCAGTTGCGCCCCTGCGACAGCAAGTGCCGCCTTAGCCAGACCCTATTCGAAAAGCCGCTGACCGACCGAAAACACGTCGCAGCCTGCGTATGAATCATTCATTGAAAATAAAATAAATACCTTGAAAAGGTGTGACGCAACATGTTGTAATTCAATAACTTAATTTCACTCAGCAAAT
>CAZVMS010000120.1:0-48104 GCA_964628795.1 uncultured Haloferula sp.
AGTTTCTTTTCGTCGATCTTGTCCTTGGCGCGGCCCACGAGCGAAGGAAACCAGAAATCAACTAACAGTACAAGTGACGGTTTTGTCACATTCAGAAATTCGTTTCAACAAGCAGCGAGCATGCCGAACACTACTGGATCCCGCCCTTTTCTCCGCTGGCGGTGCTGCCGATGTAGAAGTCGATACTTTCTGCAAACAGAGATGATCCGAGAATGAGGAGCACGCCGAGGGAGATCGTGGTGGGATTCATGGTCATTAGGCTGGCAAAGCCTGCGCCGGTTCGGAATGAAGAAATGCGAAAAGAATTGTCCGCATCGACGGGCAGCTTGAGTTGGTTAAGTCGGTCGTCTAGGGAGTGTCGGACAGGGATCCTCTCAAGGGATATGGTTGGGATGTCCCGTCGGCCGCAGGTGATGCTCGGGACACGGGATCTAATCTTCGAGCCCTTCAATAATCTGCGTCCGCATTTTGTCGGAGATGTTGGCTCCATTGACCGCAGCTCGGACGGCGCTCGGGTCGCTTTCCTTCCATTGGTTCGCCGCCTGACGGATACTCTGACCGCGTGCATTTTCGTCTCCGATGCTCTCCGCCCATTGGAAGGCGGCTTGCGGATCGTTTTCCTGAAGGCGTTGCACGAGGCTTCCGACCGCGCGGTCCCGTTCGTTTCCTTCGTTCAGTGTAAGGACGAATTTCGCGGCGCCCTCGACATCATTGTAGGCCCAGGTGCTGACGAGCTGCTGCATTGAGCTGGCGCGTTGATCTCCTTCGGGCAATCCGACCAGCCATTCGCTCGCGGCGGAGGGATCGTATTGGGCCCAGTTGCTGGCGATCTGGGAGGCGGCGTTGGAGAATTCCTTCTCGATGTCCTTGGGTGAAAGACTTGAAGTCGCCTCTTCATAGAAGGAAGCGGCCGTTTCGATGTTTTGGTGGGACAGGTTTTGAATGAGTTGGTTCATCGCCTTGTTTTTCGAGTCCCCTTCGAGGTTGGCGAGGACCCAGTCATGGGCGCCTTCCGGATCATTGCTGGCCCATCCGCTCATGAGGGATTGGATGGCTTGCTCGCGGTCCTTTGAGTCAGGGAGCGAGAGGGCGTAGTTTGAAGCGACTTCAGGATCTTGATAGGCCATTTGGGAAACCATGTTGGTGAGGGCATTCCTTCGCTCATCACCTTGAAGGTTGAGTCCTTCCATCCATGCCATCGCCGCGCTTTGATCGCTGGTTGCCCAGTTCGCGACGATGCTTCCAATCTGATAGGCATTGTTGCGATCAACGCCGATCTGTTCGATCAGCTCGGCGGCCTTTTTAGGATCGTTCTGTGAAAGAGAATTGATGATCCCGTTCATTGCCTGGCTGCGCAGTTGGCCACTCGAGAGGCTCTCCACCCATTTCATTGCCGCAGCGGGGTCTGTCTGGACCCACTCGGATGCGAGCTGGGAATAGTAGTGGCTAGAGCTATTTCCTGTAGGAAGGGATTCGAGGAGCTTCGCGGCAGCAGCGACATCGTTTCTGATGATCTCATACATGCCTTGCTGCATCGCCTGAACCCGGTCACTCGCTGGAAGGGTGTTGATCCAGGCGAGAGCTGCGTCCGGATCGGACTGTAACCATGAGGAAGTGAGGTTCGAGAGTGCGCTGTTCCTCTGCTGGCCATTTGGGAGGGTTTCCACCAGTGTCAATGCCCGCTGAGGATCATTGGCGGCAATGCTGCTGATCACGGCATTCATGGTGTTGCGGGCTTCGGTCTTGTTTCCGAGATTCATCGCGAACTCGATGGCCCGATCCGGGTCGTCGGAGGCGAAGGCATTGGCGATGGCCGTGAGGGCTTGCTGACGGGCTTGGTTTCCCTTGATTTGGCCAAGTTGTGTGATCGCTCCTGTGGGGTCGTCCTTGGCCCATGCATAGAAGAGGCTATTGAGGTGGTAGGAGTAGCGAGGGTCCAAGTCCTCCATGATGAGATCGTAGGCGGCTTTGGGATTCTGGGTGGCGGCATTGCCGACGAATGCCTGGATCGCGCTCTGCTTGTCCTGTCCTTGCTTCAACTGCGAGATGAGGGCGATCGCCGAGTTCAAGTCGCTCAGCGAGATTTCTCCAATGACGGCGGAAATGGCCTGACTTCGAGTGCCGGATTTCTTCACTTCAAGCGCTGAAGCCCATGCTCCGACGGGGTCTGTTTTCGCCCACTGGCCGTAGAGGGCATTCCGAATCTTGTAGGCTCGCGGATCGTTGACTGAAGTGGCTTCAAGCTCAGCGAGGAGTCCCATGATCTCACCGGAATCGAGTCTTTCAATGGCTTGGGCAAACTCCATGGAAGGCATGGAGCCGTAGTAGGAGCTGGTTAGATTGAGGAGGTCGGCGAGTTTTCCCGAGGCGCTTGATCCTGTTCCTGTGGATTTTGAGGAATTGGGCTTCTTGGAACCCGGTGGGCCTTCCCGCTTTGGGATCCTGGATTGATCCTGGTGGCTTGCCGATGCGCTTGCCGAATTCGAGTCAGGAGCTGAGTCAAGAACGCGAGTGGCGAGGAAGCCGACGGCGACTCCGATGACTAAGGTTAGAACCGGAACCGGTGGGGTTTTCATGGGTATCAGCGTTGAATAGCTGAGGGAACGGTGATGTCGAGATCTGACTCGCGGTGGAGGGGCTGGGGCAGAGCAATCCGGCCATTGGACAGCCGGAGGCCCAAGGCTCAATGGTCGTGCAGACTACGGATTGCTTTGAAATTCCCGGTTCCTCTTCAGCCCCTCAGCGACGGCAATGGAAAGAAACGACCGGACAAGGTCAGAACATCCCGTTAGGCGAACCTTTTTCAAAAACTCTTCTCCGTGGTCTTCAGCCATATTTCCGAAGAAAGCATGCACGAAGGAATCTGTGACGTTGGAGACTCCCGTAAAATCAAAGCTCACCGACTCGATCCGGTCCCAGACGCTTTCGATGCGCAGGGATCGGAATTGGTTTCCCAAGTGACCATCGGCGAGGAAATCGCCGAATTCACGCGCCATCTGGAATTCGAGTTTCATGGGTTCGAGGAGGTTCAGGCCGCTTTGCCCGCTGCCGTTTAGTCTCCAAAGATACCTCCCGTGTCAAGGCCGCCCATCCCAATCGCCGTCATCGCCTCGGCATGCATCGCGGCGTAATCAGCGATTTGGTCGCGGTGAATGGAGATGGCGACGAGGGTGCCGGGAAACGAAATCGGATGACGAGGCTCAGGACGGAGCTTGCCATGGAGCTCGTCGAACCACCCGGATTCCGTTACGATAGTGAGTTGTCCTCCTGCCTGCTCGGCGAGATTTCTGGTCACAGAAAGACCGACTCCCATGTGGTTGCGGCCACCGTAAGCTTGGCTGGGTCCCCGGAGGTTGGCGCTGGAAACTCGTGGAGTGAGAGCCAAACGAATGGCCTGATCAGGAGTGGCCGCCTCGGATTCCCTGGAAGTGTTGATGAAGCTGCGGCGGATTCCCTGTCCGTCATCAGCCACTGCAATCCGTACGAGATTCCTTGTGGGGAAAAACTGGGCGCTGACAAATGCCCGGCCACCGGAGTGATACTTGGCATTTGAGAGAAGTTCACCGGCCGCGTATTGGAGCATTCGGTAAACGTCGTCGGCCGGGTGGGTATCGGGGAGAACGCATCGAGTGATCGCGGAGGCGACTTCATCAACACCGCCGTTTGCAAAATTCAGGCTTCGGACTGGCATGAAGCGATCCGCAACCGGACGACGAGTGAAGTTTTCCGGGAGATCGATGCCAAGGTGCCGAAGAAAATCGATGCGCTGGAGATAGGCGAGATTCTCGCAGCAATCGAAACCAATAAGCTTAAGAGCAGCACCCTTCATTCTCCAACCGTGGCAACGTGCCAGAACCGAAACGATCGCAGCGGGAGTCAGGAATTGAACGGCAGAGATGTCGATGCTCACCTCATCTTTTTCATCCCCTGCCGATAGGATTGAGAGGAGGCGGGGTAGCTGGTCTTCGTAGACCTTTGAGGGGAGAGCTATGGTAATTTGAGACATGGAAGCGTGATTTTTCTAGTCTCAAAGCAGCGCGCAATCAGTGAGCTTTCCTAACGAATGAGAAACCGCGTGGAAAGCGCCAGGCGGAAGTAGCGGAGTGATGTTGCGGGCGGGCTCGGATGAAGGAACATCAAGGCGGAAAAGGAGGTAGGCGGCGGCGTTCGATGGCATCTGATCCTCCGGCCAGCCGATTTTTCTCAACTCCGCTTTGAGGGCGCTTGTGTTGAGCATTTCCGTGGACCGGATCGAAGCCTGCCAGGGAAGCGTGCTTCGTCTTCCGGTCCTTCCTCCTTCGTAAGGGCAAAGGAGAGCCCCGGCAGCGTCTCCGAGACGGACTGGGACAGGTGTCCCTTCTTCATCGCGAATGACGTGTGCATACGCGAGTCGATGAGTCCGGCAGAGTTCTCGATGGGCCTCTTTCAGAAAGACAAAGATGCAAGCGGCGGTCGGACGGTGAGCTTTGCCATACTGGTAATCGACCGGTTCTTCACGGATCACGGTGTGTTCTTGGTCGGCGAGATAGCGGAACTGCGTCAAGGCATCGCCCTGATGGTGGAATACATCACGCAGGAAGTCCTTCAAGGCTTCGCGACAGTCCGGACTACCAGGTTTCAGAACGAATGCCCCCACGCCCGGGACGATTTCATGAAACTTGGAGAGTTTCGTTTCGCTGTCATCGCCCGGATAGAGAATGTAGGAACCGGCGGTTCGGCGGACGGCATCGTTATAGGTGTGCATTTTCAGCAAATCGCCGCGCTTGTAGGTCGCGGTGGCTTTGGCCTGCTGCTTCTCGGCATCGAGATCTTCGTGGGTTTCTCCGAATATCGCCGTGAGGTTTTCCGCACGATACTTGGCGTCGAAATGGAGGTAGGCGACTTTTCCCGCCTCAGATGCATCGGCTTCACTCGCGAAGCGTTCGGGGAAAATAGCGAGGGTGTAGTCCGGTTTGAACTGGCGTGAGTAGGATGCAGGAACGTCGGCGTGCTGATCCCACTGGAAAACGCGTTCGTAGTAGAGATGGATTCTCAGGACGCGGCCTCCGGGGAGAGTGCAGGTGAAAGGTGCGCAGGTTTTCTTGCCTCGCTTGAGGCTGATCACGAGTTCTCCTTTCTGAGTTGTTAGAAAGGCAGCCGCGTCGTCACAGGGCTTGGGATTGTCGGTGTCGCGGGCGACGCCTTCGATCTCGTCGAGCAACTGGTGAAGCTGGAGAAAGATCCAGTATTCGTAGAGCGTGGCGACGTTGCGGGTGGGGCCGTGGTAAGAGTCGTCATCGCGATCCCATGAAAGGGCGGCGGCGGACTCGGTGAGCAGCCAGATGCGGAGGAGATCGCGGTATCCGTGGCGCTGCTGAAGCACGGGACTCTCCAGCGGCAGGCGGGTCATGCGTCCGATGTCATGAAAAAACGGACGAGCCAGCATGGAGTCCAAGGCATCGCCGAGATCACGGGCTTCCCGGACGAGCGAGAGTGCCTGCGGATGTTGATCGACGACTTCGTGGCAGAGATCTCTGAAGCTGCCGAGGGCGTGTTTGACGAAACGGTTCGGCGGCGTGTCGGCAGAGTCCTGTTTTCGGATATCGAGTATCTGGCTGGGCTGTGGCCGCCCGGACGAGTTCCTCCGCCAATCCCTGGCCATGGAAGCGGGATGCTGGAGCCAGTCTGTTGAACCCGCGATCGCAGGAGGCGTCCATTCCTGCTCTTGGACGAGACGTGAGTGGGGGCGTCGGCTGATGGCTTCCATCAACTCTTCCAGTTTCTCGGAGGTGAGGGATGAGCGGAGAAATAGGAAGCGTTCGAGCTGGAGCCGGGCGGACTTTTCCGGGTCTGATGAGAACGTGAGGGAAGTGGGCGTGTCCCAGTTGAGGAGGAGCTGTTGGCAGAAATCGGCGATGTCTTCGGTGATCTGGCGGAACTCGCTGTGGTAGGCGAGCTTGTTGGAGACGATTTCCAAATCGAAGCGATGCCTTTGACCCCCGGATGGATTTCGGGAAATTCAGGAGAGTCAGGGTCGAGGGTCTCAGGGGAACCGTTGGTCGAGAGCACCCACCAGGCGGATTCGCTCAGACGAAGCGCGATGGCGGAAAAGGCATTCATGAGGGCGTCCGGATCAGGAGATGAAGCTGACGAACTGTTCTTCCAGAAGGATGCCGATCATCTGATCGAGTTTCTCGTAGGACTTGGGAAGCTTCGTCTCAGAAAGACCCTGAGCATCACGAGGTGAACGTTCGCCTGGATTTCCGGCCCCCGGGAAATGCTTCATCGCGAGAGCTTCCTCGCCTGTCGCGGCCAAGGTGGCAAGAGCGCCGAGTAGAGGCCCAAGTCGGGAACGGCTGCCGTGGAGCTTCGGCAGGATCTTCTGGAGCACCTGCTCGTCGAGTGAACTTCGCCAGCCGCCTTCGAGCCATGCCCCGCGACCATTTTCGGTGTGTCCGGCGAGGAAGTGGGCGGCGCGGAGGTAGGCGATGATCTCGCGGCTGCTGCGGTAGCCGAATTCACAGCGGGCCTTCTTGAGAATGTTGAAGAACTTCATTAGCTCATCGGAAGCCGCATCGCGGACGGTCGATGGCAGCTCAGGAACATGTGAGTTTGGCTCCTGCTCGCGGATGGCTCGTGCGGCATCGAGAAAGGGGATGCCGTAGTCGTGGCTGGGATCCGCCGCTGAATTGGAAGAAGTTCCCCGGAGGAGCTTGCCGATGGCTGTTTCGTCGGCATGGATCTCGATCACGTTCGCCCGGTCCAGCACCTTGGGGCTGAACATGTAGGTGGTTTCGTCGATGTTGACGGTGCCGATGACGAAGAGGTTTTCAGGGAAGTCGATCTTGCCGGGAATGATGTCGCCATTCCGGGCCGCCGCTTCTCCCGCCGAGTGAAGCTTGAGGGCGTTCTCCTTATCCGGCAGTTCCATCGCGGAAAGGAAGTCTGCAAAGTAGCGCTCGACGTGGGAGAGGTTCATTTCGTCGAGAATCAACACGTGTGGCTCTTCCGGGTAGTCATTGGCGTGTCTCACCAAGTCGAGAATCGTCGTCGTTTCGTAAATCGGTAGTCCGCTCTCTTCGTCCTTATCGAGCGGGTTGAGATAGCCGAGCACATGGCGGTTATCGGTCCAATCCGCACCGATGGCGACGAGAGCGCCGGCCCCGGTGGAACAAAGTTGTTCAGCGAGCCTGATCGCGCCTCGGGTTTTTCCGGTGCCCGATGGACCGGTGAGGATGAGGAAGGGTTTGGCGAGGAGAGAGTGGGTGATCCGTGTTCTTTTCATGCCTCTTTTTGTTTGATCGAACTCCCAGCCCTTTTCTTTGATTTGGGATTTAGCACGGTTAGAAAGGGGGAGGTTAGTGTGCTTGAGCCAAAGGAAGACGTCGTTCCTGCTGAACCCTCGTAGCCCATGCTTGCCTTCGTTTTCCGCACTACTGTCTAGGTAGCGAAAATTCTTTAGCTTAAACGCGATACTTCCTGCACTGCGTTTGTGAGCTGCTGCAAGTTTCAATACCTCAGCATCGTGATCATCTAACAGATCGCCACCATCGCGGAGATACAGATCGAGAACTTGCTTGGTCTGGTTTTCTGTCCATTTGACGCGTGGCTTGTCCATATCTTTGGTTGAGAAGAATTTGGAGGATGTCAGTTGTGAGCGGAAGCAAGCGCTGACATCTCACTCGAGTTGAGACTGACTTCGAACCCCGATTTTTCGAACCCGAGGTCGAGGAAGCCAGCTCCAGAGAAGAATGAGAATACGGCGTGTCGAGAGTCTTCCATGATTTCGTGAGGAGATCTGAGGTGGTGGGCAGCCGTTAGGCAAGGGGCCAATGCAGGGAGTTGCTCTTTTGGTATTTTTCAATACCGCCTCAAAGCCTGGCGGCGAAGGACAGGCATGCGCTGATATCCGCGTCCTCCAAGAAGGGGAAATCCTCTAGGATTTCTTCCCTGCTCATTCCTCCTGCGAGGTATTCGAGTAGATCACCCACGGTGATGCGGATTCCCCGGATGCACGGCTGGCCGCTCCGCATGTCGGGGTGGAAGGTGATGCGATCCTGAAAATTCATGGGAAACTGATGCCCGATGAAGCGTTTTCGGTCGAGGGTTCTTTCATGACCGGGACTCGGTCTTTGCCCGGAGGATGTGGAGGGTCTGGGCTAGACGCCCGGACCACGGACTGGAGCGAGACGCTCCAGCCACGGTTTGCTGCGGCTCAGTGGCAGCAACTCGGGAGCTCTTGGGTTTCTTCGGCGGGGGTGACTTCGGATTTTGAGAAGTCGGGGAGGGTGTCGTGGAGGCGCCAGGCGAGGATGAGGGCCGTGACGAGGGCGAGGCCGCGCTGGATTTGAGCAAGCCGGATGGGGGTGAGCTTCATCCGCAGGCGGTGGAACTGGTGCTGGGCAAGCCAGAGGAGCGGGACGGTGCCGAGGCCGAAGGCGAGGGCGGCTTCGGCGCCGCGGGCGGCGGAGCCGGAGGCCATGAGGGCGATGAAGACGGCGTAGAGCGGTCCGCAGGGAAGGAAGGGCGTGAGCAGGCCCATGGTGGCGGCGCCGCCAATGGCGGAAAAGCGGTTGGCCTTGAGGCGGGCGCGGGCGGTGAGGCGATTGAGGATCTTGGGGCGAGGGATCTTTTTATCGAGTCCGCTGGCAAGCAGCAGCAGGGCGATCACGAGGGCCCAGGGAAGAAGCACGGCGGGGGAATCGAAGAACCAGCTGAGCGGTTCTTTTCCCAGCGCGCCGCAGATCGCGCCGATGACGGAGTAGGCAAAGAGCCGACTGGCGTGATAGAGCGAGGCGGCGGTGAGGCGTTCGGACTCGGTCTTGGCGATGGTGCCGACTCCGCAGGCAATGGGACCACACATGCCGGCACAGTGGAGACTGGTGGCAAGGCCAACGGCGAGCGCACCGAAGGTGGTGATGGTGGTCATTTTGAAAAGCGGAAAGCGGAAGTTTGGAGGCGGAAGACCTTCTGCTACTTTGTGGGAGTTGTCATTTCGATGCGCTCGGGGGCGTGTTTGACGGCGATGGTGATGAGGGCCGACCAAGCGCCGATGAGGAGCAGGAAGGCGAAGACGATGAGGAGCCAGGGGCGTTTGACGATCATGGGATCTGAGTGGTTAGGGATTGTGAGTGTCTGCATTGGGTCCAAGGAAGGTGACGATTTGCTCAATGTTTACATCGCCGGGATTGGCGGTGAGGCGGAGAGTGATGGAGGTGCGGCCTTTGTAGGCATCTGCGGGGGCGATGGCGACGAACTGACGGCTGATTTCTTCGCCGGGGGCGACTTCGATGGTCTGTTCGCTGCCGCTGAGGATGAATCCTTCGGGCGGATTGACGAGGGATACGCTGAAGGAGGCGGGTTGATTTCGCTTATTGTAGAAACGGAGTTGATAGAAGTTCCGGACACCGGCGGCATCGGCTTGAAATGGCATGCCTGCCATGGCGATTTTGGCGAACTGGGCGGTGTAGGGGCGGGCTTTCTTGGAGGCGGCGAAGCCGAAGGCACCAAGGCCGAGGAGCCCGAGGATGGTGTAGGCGATGACGCGTGGGCGAAGGAAGCGGCGCTTCTGGTGGGCGAGGCCTTTCAGAGAGTCATAGCGGATCAAGCCGGTGGGACGGTCGATCTTGCGCATGATGTCGTCACAGGCGTCGATGCAGGCGGCACAGCCGATGCATTCGAGTTGGAGGCCGTTGCGGATGTCAATGCCGGTGGGGCAGACGGTGACGCAGCGTCGGCAGTCGATGCAGTCGCCTTCGGTGGTGCCTTTTTTTCCGCGAGGTTCGCCGCGCACCTCGTCGTAGCCGATGTTGACGGTGTCGTCATCGCTGAGGGCACTCTGAAGGCGCCCGTAGGGGCACATGATGACGCAGAACTGTTCGCGGAAATAGCCGAAGCAGAACCACAGCACACAGGTTAGAAAAGCGACGATGCCGAAGGAGGTGGCATTGGCGAGCGGGCCTTCCTGCATGTAACCGTAGAGTCTTTCGAGGGACACAAAGTAGGAGAGAAAGACGTGGGCAATGAGGGTGGAGCACAGGGCATAGAGGGTGTGCTTGATCACACGTTTCGTGACCTTGCCTGCGGTCCAAGGCGCGGCGGCGAGCTTTTTCCTGGCGGGGGCGTCCCCTTCGATGAGGCGCTCGATGCGGCGGAAAATGTGATCGAGGAAAACGGTGTAAGGGCAGGACCAGCCGCACCAGAGGCGACCGAGCAGGGCGGTGACGAAGAAGAGGGTGAAGCCGAGTCCGGTGATGCCGAAAAACATCACCCAGAGGTCCTGGGGGACAAGGGTCAGGCCGAAGACATGGAAGCGGCGATTTTCGATGTCGAAGAAAACGGCGGGCGCACCATTGATGGGGATCCAAGGGAGGGCGACGTAGATGGCAATCAAGAGGAAGCCAAAGATCCGCCGGAGCAAGGTCCATTTGCCTTCGACGTCGGCGGGGTGGAGAAAATACCGGGAGCCGTCCTGATTGATCGTGGTGACCGAATCAAGATTGGGATGCTTGGAGGAGGGTGAGGACATTCGGACGTCCGGAATGTGGCCTCAGCAGGGGGAACCTGCTCCGCATAAGGTGCGGAGGATGGTGCGTTTTTTGCCGCAGGATATGCGGAGTCTAGCGTCGTGGGGCGCTACCGGGACGAGCGGTCAGTGGAGGGAAGGCCGAGTTTGGAACCTTAACCGTAGCCGGTGGTGGGTTTCCAAGTGGGGTTTTGGCCGGAGATAGGAGGGAGGGTGAAGTTGAGCAGACAGAGATCTTCTGCGAGGCCGTCGGTTTGCTTGTGGGCGAGGTGGAAGATCATGGTGTCGACTTTGATTTCGAGAAAAGAAGAGCCGCTCATGGTTTGCAGCAGGTGGAAGAGTTGGCAAGGGTGTCGACGCAGCGCAGGAACTCGTCGAGGCAGTTGCAGGCCAGTCGGTAGTGAATGTGGACGCCTTGCTTTTCGCACGAGAGCCAGCCGGCTTCACGCATCAGCGTGAGATGCTTGGAAACGGTCGAGAGGTCACCGCCGATGAGGGCGTGGATTTCCGACACGCAGAGAGCCTTCGGTGCGAGGGCTTCCGCGATCTTCAGGCGCGTCGGATGCGCCAGGGCCTTGATCACGGCAATGCGACGGTCTTCGGTGGCTGCTGGCATGACTTGGCGAAAGTGCGAAATCGAAAGGCTGGGTCAAGAGTTGAGTTTGATTGAAAATCCTGAGCAGCTCACTTTTGAGCGCTGAGGATCAGCTCTTCTCCCAGCACTCCCAGGATGGCCATCGGCTACGTGCTCCCCGCTCACGACCTTTATTGGAGGCGACCTATTCACAGCGATGCTCGTCTTTTTCCTGCTCTACATGGGCACGGTGGTCGGCAAGAAGATCGAGGCGATCGAGCCCTTCCCCTTGAATGTTATCATCGGGATCCCGGTCTACTGGTGGGCGGTTCAGAAGTTTGTGTGAGATCCAAGCGCATGACCGAGGGGCGTCCGTAGGTCGGGCACCCCTTTTTTTTCATGCGTGATGACGATGTCGGCTTCTCACTGATCACGGGAATACGCGCCAGAAAAGCGGTTGAAAATTCGACGCAGATTTCCAACTGACAATCCACCACCCTGGTCGATGCTGGCCCTATGAATGATGGCCCTGTGACTATGATGACTCTTAACCCTGCTGCCGACTCCCTGATCGCGATCTGCCTGTTTGCCGCTTTTTCAGATGGCGAGAAATCCGATGCGGAGCGCGAGCAAGTTCGGCGGCTTGCTGAGGAACTCGGATCAGTCGATCTTGCCACACTTTCCCGCCAGATACTGATGGGCAAACTCTCGCTTGCCACCGCAGTTGACGGCATCGAGAGCCGCTCGGATCGCATGCTCGCCTACGAAATGGCGCGTGCGGTATGCGAGGCAAATGGCTCCATCTCTGATGAGGAACAGGCATTCCTGGGTGAATTGAGCGAACTGATGCAGCTGGGTAAAACCGAGACTCGCGCCCTCAATGATCAGGTCGATGCCTGCGCACTGGCTCCCGTCGAGTCGGTCGCCTCGGATTCCTCCGGCGTCGATTCAAGTGGGATGATCCTTCGTTACTCGATTCTCAATGGTGCCCTCGAGCTTTTGCCGGAAACCTTGGCGACGATGGCCATTATCCCCATGCAGGTGAAGATGGTCTATCGGATCGGGAAGTCTCACGGCGTCGAACTGAATCGCTCAAGCATCATGGTCTTCCTTGCTGCGGCGGGCGTTGGAGCCAGCTCCCAGATGATGGAAGGCTTCGCTCGCAAGCTGATGCGTCAGCTCGGGAAGAAGATTGGAGGCAAACTCGCCGGCAGTGCGGCCAGTCAGGCCACTGGTTCGGCATTCTCCTTTGCCTCCACCTACGCGATCGGGCATCTCGCCGAAAAATACTATGCCGGTGGATCGAAATTGGGGACGCCGGAGATCAAGCAGCAGTTCACCAGTCTCAGTGCCCAGGCTCGCGAGATGCATGCAAAATATCTCCCCGAGATCCAGGCGCGTGCGGGATCCCTGACACCGGGGTCGATTATGGAAATGGTCAGAGGAAAAACGGTGGTTTAACCACCGTTGGACCATTTCAAAGTTGCTGGGGCAGTCCGCGTCCTTCAATGGGTCACGGCATTCTGACGATGATCGTGCTGGGACTCAGCGGCGAGTTCGACCCGCACGTCGTCAACACGCAAATCGATGCCAGGCAAACAGTCGCAAGTTGGACGGATGACGACTGGAGCGGGCCTCGACATGAAAATGAATTTTCGCTCTGGCGATGGGGGCGATGATTGCAAATGTATGACGATTAGGGCGTTCCAAGTTGCCAATAAAAAGAAGATGAATGGCGATCCAGCTCAATCGGTGCGATCGGTCGCCTCTGCTGCGAGCGCCCCGAGTTCACGCCGGGACCGGCTTCTTGACTAACGATCGAGGGACGATAGAAATGGCTTTCAATCAAATGTTGAATGATATGAAAGCACGAAACATCCTTTGTTCCCTCGCGACTGGGGTCGCTTGCCTGACCCTTGTTGGCTGTGAAGACGAAGAGAAGCAGGTGGAAATCGACGTTCTCACCGAGAAATTGGAGCGGGTCAGCCATGATTTAAAATCCCAAGAGGAGCGTCTCAAGTCGGAAACCGAGGAAGCGAACGAGCTTGCCGTCGAGAATGACAAGTTGAAAGGCGAGCTGCGTGATTTCAAACGTCGTGCCGAGTCCGCCGAGCGCGAGCTCGAACGGATCAAGGCGCGGGAGTTGGCAGCAAGGGAAGTCAAGCAACGCGAGCCGACCACCATGGAAAAACGTGAGGCCGCCAAAAAGGCTGTCGCCGAACATCTGAACTCGGTGGTCAGCATTTCCGGTGATCAGACGAGTGGGTCGGGGACCTTGGTGTCGGCTGATGAAAAGCTCTGGATCTACTTTCCCGCCAGCTACATGATCGAAAACTCGCGACTTGAGATCACGACCTCAGAAGGAACGAAGTTGGAGCAGTTCGGTGCTTTCGAAGTGGCCTCCGATGCCGACCTCGTCCGTCTTGAAATCAAGGAAAAGGTCGAAGGCGCTCTCAGGATTGCTGAATCGGTCGAAATGGAGAACGGCGCGACGGTGCTTGGATTTGGAGAATCCGGCACGATCATCGAAGGCCGCGCGTACGAGGTGCAGGCGAATGGGATGAATCCCGGGCGCGGCTTCGACAAATCCGACGTCGGCACCCCGATGTTCACCGGGGAAACCACCGAGCTGTTTGGTATCCTCGTCGTCGCGAACCATGCAGAACCTTCCCTCTGGCCGCGACCTACCGCGGAGTTCAAAGTTTACGAGGTCTCGCGCATGGATCGCCCCATCAAATGGGCCGCCGTGCCAATCTCCACTTTCATGGAAGAGGCAAAGACCCTCGCTTCGGCTGATCGCCTCACCCGTCTCGTCTTCGCCTTTGCCGCGACCCGCCCATCGAGTAGCGGCATCGATACGAGTGGCAGCGTAGGTGCCTCGACAACGGCAGGCGAGATCCTGGCGGAAAATAAAAAGGTGGCCGCTGTGAAATCGCTTTTCAGCACCGATCAATGGCTGAAGGAAAGAGGCGAGCGAGCTTCCAAAGCCGACTTGAACCGTCGTATCACTGGGGTTTACGACGACATCCTGCGAACCTCGATGAAGAGCACCACCAAGCTCTCTGACGCGAAGTTTTCGCCTTATCACGCGAAGATGGCGGCCCAATCTCTCGAGTGGCGCAAGGAAGGTGAGAAGAAGCTTTCTGACATCCTCAAATCCTTCGAGTAGCCGAGAACTCACAGCCTGCCGATGGGGTCGATTCATTTGCTTCGGAAACGAAAGCCTTGCCCTTGTGACGTCGTATAAGCGGTGAAAGCCAACGCATGGATGCTTGGAATCCATGCGCGAAGAAGGAATTCAGGCAACGAGACGCACCCATGTTACAGACGACTTCCATCCTACTCGCCTGCCTCATCGCTTCGGCATCGACGGCAGCAGAGCCCACGAAACTCGATAACCCGATATCGGTCACCTATCTGGAGCAGCATCTTGAGAAAACGCACCCGCGGCTGGTCTTCACGCCTTCGATTTTGGCGAATCTAAAAGCAAGGCTCAAAACCGACCCTATCCTGCAGAACCGCTACGAAGCCATCCAGCTGAATGCCAAGCGCATCTACGAAGAGCCGCTTCTAACACGTGAGATGGTGGGCAGGCGTTTGCTGCACACCTCCAGAGCGATGCTCTATCGCGTCAATATGCTGGGGCTGGTTTATCTGGTCGAAAACGATCCGCAGGCGCTTCAGCGTATCAATGATGAACTATTGGCGGTCAGCGAATTTACTGACTGGAATCCAAGCCATTACCTTGACGTGGCGGAGATGTCGCTAGCAGTGGCCCTCGCGCTCGACTGGACTCATGAGGACCTGCCGAAGGCGACGGCCGAAAAGGCCCGCGAGGCACTTTTTCACAAAGGTCTGGATGCGGATGGAAGGGGGAAGACGCGGATTGTCGATTCGAGCAACAACTGGAACCAGGTCTGCAACGGAGGAATGATTGCGGCGGCGATCGCTCTTGCGGAGACTCATCCGGAACTCGCAGCGGATGCCATCAAGCGGGCTTTGGATAAAATGCCGAAGGCACTGGCACATTATGCACCGGATGGACTCTACCCAGAAGGTCCGAGCTACTGGGCTTATGGCACGGGCTACTCCATCATCACCATCGCCATGTTGGAAAGCGCCTTCGGTTCCGATTTCGGAATTGCCGCCTCACCCGGCTTTATGGAAAGCGCTGTCTTCCGACTCCTCTGCAATGCGCCATCGGGAAGATACTATAACTTTGCCGACTGCGGGGAGTTTCGCAGTGAGGGCGGCGACAATTTGCTTGCTTGGTTCGCAGCGAAAACCGGTGATCGAACCTTCTTCGAAAAGGAGCGATTCATGCTTTCACCCAGAAAGCAGGGAACGCTCTCACGTATCGACGGAGTCGCCATGGCCTGGCTTTCCCAATACGAGGAAAAGACCGGCACCACGATGCCGACGGCATGGAAGGGAGATGGGGTCAACCCCATCGTCATTTTCACCGGAGGTGAGAACGATCCGCACCACTATTACTTCGGAGGCAAAGGAGGTGCGGCGACCACCAGCCATGGAAACATGGACGCGGGATCGTTCATCTTTGAGTTGGATGGCGTCCGTTGGGTGATCGATCCAGGGATGCAGGGCTATCATGAATTGGAGAAAACCGGCTTCGATCTGTGGGGGAAAAAGCAGGATAGCGAGCGCTGGACCTTGCTGAATAAAAACAACTTCGGGCATAGCGGACTCACACTGAACCATGAGTTCTATGTCGTCGATGGCTTCGCTCCCTTGATTGATTTCAAGAATGGCGCACAGTCTGAAGCAGCCTTTGATCTGACCGCGCTCTACGGGAAAAATGCGACCGAGGTGACGCGTCGTTTCATTAAGGATGGGCCTGCTGCCCTGCTGATTCATGACCTCATCGAGCCATCTCCAGAGACCAAGCAGATCACTTGGCAAGTGATAACGACCTCTGAAGTCGAACTGATCCCGGGTGGGGCCCTGCTTCATCAGGATGGGAAGATCTTACGCGTCGAAAACCTTTCTCATCCGGAAGTGAAAATGACGGTGGTTTCCTTGGACCCGCCGCCGCTGAAACTGGATCAGCGAATCGAGGGACTCAAGCGCCTCGAGATCAACATTCTTCCTACTGCTGCTGTGGACGGCAAAATTGATCTTCAAGTCCGCTTGTCGAAGAAGTGAATCGCTACCTCTGGACCGTCACCCGGAAGAAGTGACGTGGCGTCATCAAGTCTACTAACGTCATGCATTGCCCTCGCTTCCACCTCGCAACAGCCCTGCCACTACTTGCCTTGCTCCTGGCGGAGGTCGCCACGGCAATTCCAAATGACCAGTTCGCCAACGCCACCGATTGGGGAAGTCAGCAGTCTGTTGCGGAAAGTATCGATACTCGCTTCGCCACACGCCAGAGCGGTGAGCCAAGCCACGCGAACAATGCCAGCACCGGCACCGCGTGGTGGAAATGGACCGCACCCAAGAACGGACGTTGGAAAGTCGAGTTCGATGAGTCGTTTGGAGGAAGTCAACGTCTCGTTGCCTACACCGGCGACAGCCTCGGCTCCCTTGTCGAGGTCGCCAGCAGCTACTCAGAGCCACTGCTGATCGATGTCGTGGCGGGTCAGCAATACAAGCTCGTCGTCGTTCACAATGGTTGGTCTTCCCTCCAAGCCAACCTGATTTCCCCGCCCGCGAATGACCATTTTGCCTCGCCGGAATCACTCGGCAGCGCCAACCAGATCTCGGTCGTCGGATCAACGGCTGTCGCGACCAGGGAGGACGGCGAGCCCATTCACGAAGGTGACTCCGCGGAAGGTGGCTCCATCTGGTGGGAGTGGACCGCACCTGAGGATGGCATCCTTCGCTACGATCTCGAAGGGACCACCGTTCCCAACTGGGTGGTGAATGCTTATCTCGGCAGCGATCTCGCAGATCTCACGGAAATCGCATCGATCGTCATTTATAATGCCTACGATACGACGAGAGTTTTCCGGGTCGATGCGGGCACGCGTCTTTCTTTCGCAGCCGCCCGTCGGACCGCTGGCACCGAGGGCGAGGTCACCCTCAACCTCGACTTCGATGCAGCACCTAACAATGACGAACCCGAAAATGCCGTCGACTTGGGGAACATCACGACTGGCAGTTTCTCAGGCGACCTCAGTGGCGCGACCGCTGAAGATGGCGGCAGTGGAAGAAGCCTATGGTGGAAATGGACAGCTCCAAATAACGGCGTTCTCAGGCTTTCGGAAGCCAGCAGCAGTTTTGGAAGTATCGACTTCACCGCCTACAGACTCCTGGCGGATGAAAACCCGGAGCAGATCGACCAAGGATACATTGATCCCTATTGCCATGCCGGCGACACCTTGTTGTTCAAAGTGAGCGATTCTTCTGCGGGCGAGTTTGCGGTGGACCTGGGGTTTCTTTCATCGGCAGCAAACGACGATTTCAGCAACGCGACTCCCCTCGCGGTCGGAAACAATGGGTTGAATGCATTCTACGCAGGTCCCGATCCCGGGCAGCCAGGCGACCCTTCGGCAGCGACTCTTTGGTGGCGATGGACCGCACCCGCAAGCGGTGCCCTGATCATCGAAGGCCTGCCTCGCTACTACGAGATCGGCTTATACCAGGGAACCGAACTCAGCAGCCTAACAGAAGTCAGCGATTTCGTAAAGAAAGGGCGCTGGCTTGTGACCGCAGGCGAAACCTACTCGCTGATGCTTGCCCAAGGGGTGACCTTCGGCGATCCAGTGAATACCAACTTGTTGATGGCGTTCGTGGAAGCCACGCCCGACAACGACGACTTCGCGGATTCCCAGGATCTCGGATCAGCTTGGTCGAGTCACTTCTTCGGCGACCAATCGACCGCGACAGCCGAAGCCTCGGAGCCATCAGGCGCATCGGCCTCGCGATGGTGGTCGTGGACTGCGCCTCAGGAGGCTGTCGTTTTCATGGAGGGTCAGGCGTGGGGAAACCAAGGCCCGGATACCTACTACAACGGAATCAGAGTTTACGAAGGAAACACCTTGTCGGAAATGGGAACGGCCATCTTTCCGGTTTTCAATCCCTACTATCTCGATCACTTCATTGCCCCAGCAGGCAAGGAATACCATTTTTCGTTGATCGGCAATCCGGAGGCCAATCCACAAATCACGGACTATCAGCTCCATGCTTACCCGCTTCCCCATAGCAACGACCATTTTGCCAACGCCACCGATCTCGGATCCATGGCCGACCACTTGGAACGGCTGACGATGGTCGGTGCGACTCTTGAGGCAGGCGAACCCGATCACGATCCCGGTGACAACTACTACATCAGCCGTAGCCGCTGGTGGACATGGACAGCCACTGAAGACCGAAACGTTGAAATCTCCTTGGGCAGAGCAAATGGATCACCTTACAGCTACCTGCTCGGGGTTTACGAAGGTGACACTCTCCATTCACTTCAACTGCTTGTCACCAAGGTCACGAGTAGCGACGAGATTGCCGTCAGATTCCCCGCCTTCGCCGGGCATACCTATCGTATTGTCGCAGGTGGTGGCACCGGCGAAATGAACTTGGCTCTCCGCTCGTGGACGCCTCCACCTGGGGACCGCTTCGGGGACCCCTTGATTCTAACCGAGGGCAGCTACGAACGCTATTTCAAGCCATTCCCCGGCACCTATGAAGGTGCCAGCTTGGAAGCAGGCGAACCCACTCCATTTTTCCCGGATTACGTCAGCCTTTGGCGCAAGTGGATTGCCCCCGCCGACGGGCTGTTCGAATTCCAGGAAGGGCTGAGATACGGCATATGGAGGGTCACCGAGGGCAGCGACCTCGACACTCTGACTACCGAGGAAATCTCTAACGGCTGGAGCCGCTGGGTTACCAAGGGTGAAGAGATCATGATTCTCCATCAGACCTACGAACAAGAAGGTGGAAGTGCTGGTTGCAAGTTCCATGCGACCCCCTCCAACGATGGATTCTCCGATGCGACCGACCTCGGTTCGGCGGAGGTCGCCAGCGACTCCGTGGAAATCTATGCTTCAACGCTTGATGCTAATGAACCGGAGTGGGTGACCGAGCAAGGATCTCCCTTCAATCCCGGATCGGTTTGGTGGAAATGGACCGCTCCGCGCAACGGCGTCCTACGCATTCGCACCGGTATTGATTCGAATTTCTATGGCGACAAGGTGGTCATCGGCAGGGGTTCGGCCCTCGACACCTTTGAGGTCCTTCTGATCGATGATCATTGGTACCACGAAACCTATCTTCCCGTTTCCTCTGGAGAAACGCTCCACTTCGCTGCGGTTGTGGAGAACGCTCGCCTCGAAGGAATGGTGAACCTCCAGCTTGAGTTCATTGATGCTCCCGACAACGACGTTTGGTTCCGAGCGGTTGACCTCGGCACAAGTGAGAACGCGAGCGCCGCGAACTCGAACGTCGGTGCTTCACTCGATCTATCCGAAGGCGAAAATGCAGGTGCGGCGACGATCTGGTGGTCGTGGACCGCTCCGCGTGATGGCACCGCCGCCTTCATCGCCGAGGCAAGCAGTGGAAGCGAGGTGATTAGAGTCTATAAGTCCGACGGCGCAGGAGGAATTATTCCGAAAGATGCAACTGCCGTGGGGGTCGATGGAGGAACCGCACTCGCCATCGAAGTCGACTCTGGCGAAACCTGCTGGTTTTCGGTCGGGGTGACCGGCACCCAAAACCGAGGCCCCGTCGCGGTGCTTGCCCAAATGGTGGATGAGGCCTCTAACAATCTCTTTGAGAATGCGGCCGCCGCTCCGGAACAAGTGGCGTTTACCCTTGAATCGTCATTTGTCGGTGCACTCGGATCAGCCGGGGATCCCAATCCGTTCGACCTCGCCGCGCCAGCGCCATCCCTGTGGTGGAAGTGGACGGCACCTTCCGATGGCATTTACCGGCTCACGAGTCCCGGGAACGGAATGGCGGTCTATGAAGGAACCAGGATTTCAAGCCTCGTTGAATGGGCCAGTTCGCCCAACGGCGTGCTCGTCTGGGAGGCTGCGGCAGGAAGCACTTATCATTTCCTGATCACATCCACCGGTGGCGCATGGCGGGCTCTGAGCCTTTCCTTGCAGGCTCAAGCTCCGGCAAGCAACGATCACTTCGCCACGCGGACCGTCATTTCCACAAGCACCCCGCTAGAACTGGAAAGCCACAACCTGGCTTGCAGCGCCGAGCCCGGCGAACCTGCCCATACTGGGGCGGCGGCACAAAACTCGGTGTGGTTTGAATGGACAGCTTCAACAGACGGCGGCCTCGTGCTTGAGGTGCCTGATTCGTTCAGGATCGCAGTCTACCACGGAAACACGCTGGAAGCCCTCGACGAGCTGATCTCCGGCACTGGCTCGCTAGCACTACTGGTCGAATCGGGCACCTCCTACCAGATCGCCGTGGATTCGGGAGCAGATGGACCTGGGGCCTTCACACTCTCATTTTCGCCGAGCCAGCTTTCCAGCAACGACAATTTCGAAAACCGGACCGTCCTTGGTAGCTTGCCGGTCAGTTTCAACGGCGAATTCACCTTCGCAGGCAACGAGCCCTATGAACCCGTGCCTGCCCGTCAAACTCTCTGGTGGGACTGGACCGCGCCAAGCGACGACTTCATCCAATTCGAGCAGCTTTCGGGAATCCCGACCATCATCTATGCCTACACCTATCGAAACGGCTATCCTTTGGACCTCCGGTATCTCGGGTCCCGAACCCAGGTTCGAGGTGGACTCCAAGTTCAGGCCGGCACGCGCTATTTTTTCCAGATAGGAACCCCATCCACCGGACAAATCGGTGGAGCTGCCTTCCGCATGTCATCCCTGAACGGAACTCCGTCAGGTAATCCCACTCAAAGGCCCCCAAACGACAATTTTGCCAATCGGATCGTTCTGGATAGCCGTGATACCTTGCGCAGTTCACTGATCGATCTCCAAGGGGCGACCAACGAAAGCGGAGAACCCATCAGCACTTGGGATCGAGGGGTCTGGTGGTCGTGGACCGCGCCATCGAGTGGCTACTTCAAGCTGACTTCCCTGACATCCAACGCACGCAGCCTCTTCATCTATACCGGAGCGGCAGTCGGCAGCCTGACCAGCCAAGCCAGTGGAAGTTCCAAGCTTATCTTCCGAGCTCAAGCGGGAGTGACCTATCAAATTACCCAGCGAATCGACAGTTTCTATCTTGATCGAGGCACCCGAGACGACCGTCTGGCAGCGTTCGAGATCGCACCTGCACCCTCCTATCCCGCGAACGACGACTTTGCGAGGCGGGAGGACCTTGGGGAGTCATTGGGAGTCTCTCGTGCCGGCCACAACATCCTCGCTACCACCGAGCCGAGCGAACCGAGCCACGCCGGTGCCGGACCGGACGCCAGTGTGTGGTTTGCGTGGACGGCACCATCTACTAGGACCTTCGTAGTCAACGCTTTTGGAGCGGCGATGAAGACGGGCATCTACACGGGTGACTCGCTTGACTCTCTCATCGAAGTCGCCAGCGGCACCGATCCTGTAGAGTTCGAGGGACTTGAAGGTGTCACTTATGCCATCGCCCTTGACCGTCCGTCGGCCTCGGAGTTTTCGATTCGGATCAATGAAATCGCCGAGCCTGTCGATCCTTCAGACCCACCAGTCAATGATCACTTTGCCGACTCAATCGCGATCACCGGCACCGATGTCGCGGTGTCCGGATCGCTGACGATGGCGACCCTCGAAGAGGGAGAAGCTCTGGCCAGCGGTTCCAACACTTTGGCATCGGTCTGGTGGAGCTGGACCGCGCCACAGAACGGTGTCGCGGTCATTGGCAGCGACGGCACTTATCCCTATCCGAGAACCGCGATCTTCAGAGGCAACACGATTGAAGACCTGGAGCTGCTCGTGCACGCCGATCGTGAAATCAGCCTCGAAGTCGACGCAGGAGCCCTCTACCACATCGCCGTACTTGGCTCATCGCCAGCCTTCGATCTCAACATCGGCTACCTCACAAACACCGTCGCGAACGACCACTTTTCCGCTGCCGAGGAGCTAAGCGGGACCCATCTGGTGGCCGCAGGAAGCACGGTGGGAGCATCCATGCAGCCCGGCGAACCCTCTCACGGGATCACCTCGTCCTACGATGCTCCTCGGAGCGTGTGGTTCGAATGGACCTGCCCGACAAGTGGAGACTACGACGTCGAGCACGACTTGAGCGGCAGCACGGGCATGGGCATCTACATCGGTGAGCAGTTTGGATTACTCAACCTGATCGCCCGCGACTCAAGCGAGCTCCGCTTCCGCGCAATCGCGGGACTGACCTACCGGATTGCGGTCGCCAAAGCAGGCACTCCTGGTCGTTTCAACCTCTCCATCCAGAGGGTGAGCCGCCCCAGCAATGATGACTTCGCCAACCGGATCGATCTCGGCAGTGCGCTGGGCGCTCGGGGCTCCGGGACGACTTTCGAAGCAACCCGTGAAGAAGGAGAACGGCAGCATAACTTCGACTATTATGCGGGCGGAACGCTTTGGTGGACTTGGACCGCTCCAGCGAGCGGGCGCGCCTTCATCGATGCCAGTCCGTCCGAAGACGACATCATTATCGCAGCCTACACCGGGACCGATTTCACGACACTCACAGTGGTCGCCGAAGGCAGCGGAAAATATCTGAGCTTCGATGCCATCGGAGGAACCACCTACCAGCTGGTTGTTGGAGCAGATGCCCCCTATGCGACGGGGCCAGTGGAATTTGAAATCGGAATGGAGATTCCCGCAAATGACAACTTTGCCGATGCCATCGCGCTTCCCTCTTCACTACCGACCAGTGTCAGTAGCTCAACTGCCGGAGCCACGGTCGAACTTGGTGAGCCGAATCTAACAAGTCCCCCGTCGCTGGGTTCTCTTTGGTGGGAATGGACGCCATCCACCGATGAACTCGTGGACTTCATACTCGGCAGCAGCTCAACTGGGCTCAAATCTGCGGTCTTCACCGGCGACCTGATGCCGTTTCTCGCACCCGTCGCCGGAAGTATCCCGGCGCAGGGCGTCTTCCGCTTCCAGGCGGTGGCGGGCGTGAACTATCGTATTCTGGTGGCGACGACTCGCGGAGGACAAGCCCCGCCGGTCGATTTTCAGATCCTTCCAGCCCGAGAGCTACCCGTGAATGACCACTTCGCCAATGCCTTGAATTTGAGTGGTTCGACCGCCACCTCCACCAGCCATAACTGGGGAGCCAGCACGGAGCCGGGTGAACCGGAAAGTCACTCACGCTCGCTTTGGTGGCGGTGGACGGCGCCAAAAAGCGGTGCCGTAAAAATTTCCACCAACGGCATCCCGGCACTCTACTGTGGTGCCGTGCTTTCCGAGCTCGAGCCCGTAAGACTTGCAGCAGACGCCACCAGAAGCTTTATCGTCGAAAAGGATACTTCATACCAGCTCGCGGTGAGCACCTATTCTTCTCCATCCGAGGTCAGCGTGAATCTGGAAATGAGCCCGACGGGTGACTACTTTTCTGATCCCATCATCCTTCCTTCCACCGACTGGCATGCCCTTTTCCTCAATCTTCAAGACTTCAGTAAGGAAGAACTGGAGCCTCCGCACGCCGGCGGTCCTCCGGTGGCCTCCGCCTGGATCCACTTGACGGCGCCGCACAGCGGTCACTTTCAAATTCTTTCGAACGCCAACCGAGCCTTCCGGATCGCCGTCTATGAAGGAAACCGCATCGCCAGCCTCAGTCCCGTCTCTGAAGGAGTGGCGGAAGTCGGATTCCATGCCGTCGGCGGAACGAGCTACCGGATCGTCTTTGACAAGCAGTCTGACAGCTCATCGGGTTTGCTTGATTTCATGATATTTGCTGATCCTGCAGGCTACTCCGACTGGATCGCTGGCTTTTTCCTAAATCCCCAAGTCGCCGACGCCTCCCCATCCAGCGACCCCGATCATGATCAGCGAAGCAATTTCTTCGAGAGAGCCTTCGGCAGTCATCCCTTGATCGCGGACCGTGAGCCCATTCCATACTCGATGAATCGCGATGGGGATTTCATCGTCCTGAGCGTCACGCGCCCCATCGGAATCACCGACCTGCGCTATGCCTTTGACGTCAGCAGGGACCTAAACGGCTGGACGGGAACCGAAATGCTCAACACCGAGCCATGGACCGAAGATCACGGAGACGGCACAGAAACCCTGTTCATCCGCCTCTTGGACTACGCCCCTGCCACCGAACCGCATTTCTACTATCGGCTCCGAGTCGATGAAGTTCCTAGCGAATGACGATCCCGGGACCTTCCGTCCTTGAAATCCCCGCCATCCTGCCTTTCTCTCCGCCCACCCTTATGGCTGAACATCATACCGTCGACCTCACGACGCTGGACACAGGCGCGCTGAAAAAGCGTCTGACCCAGCTCGGGAGGTATCTTTGACCTGCCCACCCTGGAACGCGAAATCGCCACCATCGAGGAGGCCATGGGCGCCCCCGATTTCTGGGACAACCAGAACCGTGCCCGCGAAATGAACACCAAGGTCGCTTCGATGAAAAAGAAGCTCGAGACCTTCCAAGCGCTCGAAGGAAAACTCGCTGACGTCCTCAGCGGCATCGAGCTCGCCAAGGAATTCGACGACGAGGAATCCGCCGCCGAAGCCTTCGCCCAGGCCAAGCAGCTCGACAAGGACATCAGTTCCTTTGAGCTCCTCACCCTTCTCAACAAGCCGACCGATAGCGCCAACTGCTACCTCGTCATCCAGGCCGGAGCCGGTGGCACCGAGGCCTGCGACTGGGCCCAGATGCTCCACCGCATGTACACCCGCTGGGCGGAAAGCAAGGGCTTCACCTGGGAAACCATCGACTACGAAGATGGCGATGGTGCCGGACTCCGCTCCGCCACCGTGAAAATCAACGGCGAGAACGCCTACGGCTTCCTCAAGAACGAACGCGGCGTCCACCGCCTCGTGCGCATCTCTCCTTTCGACTCCGCCGGGAAACGCCACACCTCGTTTTCATCGATCGATGCCACGCCGGAGATCGACGACGAAATCAAGATCGAGATCAATCCGAAGGACGTCGAAATCACCACCATGCGCTCCGGCGGCAAGGGCGGCCAGAACGTCAACAAGGTGGAAACCGGCGTGCTCCTCCGCCACCTTCCTTCCGGCATCCTGATCAAATCCACCGCCTCCCGGACCCAAGGCGCCAACAAGGAACTCGCCTACCAGATCCTCAAGGCCAAGTTATTACAAATCGAGGAAGACAAGCGCGCCGCCATCGCCGAGCAAGCCTACGGCGAAAAAGGCGAGATCGGCTGGGGAAGCCAGATCCGCTCCTATGTTTTCCAGCCCTACCAGAAGGTCCTCGACCTCCGCACCGGCGAGGAAAGCGGCAGCATCCAGAACGTCATGGACGGCGACATCGACGCCTTCATCGAAGCCAAAATGCGCGGCAAAGTCCGTGTCAAAGGTGCGAAGGACGACGAAGATTGAAGATTGATAGGGAACTCCAAGCCATTTCTCCCCATCGGCTCACGGGCTCACGAATTCGAGCGCTGGCGATACATCGCCCGATCTGATTCCGAAATCTGATCAGCGGAAACGAGCCGGTAATGCCTTTCTTCCGCTGTTCTAACGAGACCTTGTTCGTCAAGCTGAAGCTCGAACATCGCGATCCGCGAATGGTCGATGAACTGTGCGGAGATCGCACGGCAGACCAAGTTGGGAAACTTCTCAGCGCAACAAGCGATGTCTTGTTTCGCTTGCACGGTGGATAGTTGGTCATTCCCACCTTTGGCTTGAACCGGGATGACATACTGGCAGCCCATGCGATCAACTCCGACATAGACCTCGTCGATTTCGATCTGGCCGAGATCTTTCACCGTGGTGCGCAGATGGTTTTGCAGTGAGTAGGCGGTGACACCCAGGAAGATGTCGATCAGGCGATTGTATCTGACTTTCGCCAGCAAGGCTTGTTCATCGGAAAGTGAATTCGAGGACACGATCTCAGGAGTGGCATCCGGGATTTTGATCGTGATGAGGTTCTCGTTCGGGGCGATCCGGTTGATCGGAACCAACCTGAATTCGTATTCCGCCCGTCCGGAACCTTCAATGACCCATTCCTTCCCCTCGGGTTGGGTTTCCAAAATCCCATCCGGCAAGGGATTGCGATAGCGAAACGAGTAGAGGATATCTCCGAGATTCTTCGGGACCTTGATATCAAGCCGCGTCGCGGTCTCGACCAATTGCTCGCGCGAGAACGCGACGACGGTTTTCCCCTTCGTGTAACCTTTTTCGAAAATATCAGCGATCAGCCTTTGATAGCGGTTTGGCTTTTTCATCTCGGTCTAAATCGCGATGCGGGAAAGCCGCTCGCGCTCCGTCTCCTGCTGGGTCCTCTTCCTGGCTCCGCTTTTCCTGTCACGCTTCTGGATCGGGCAATCGATTCCCCAGAACTTCGCCGCATTCGACATTTCCAAGGACAAGAGGGAGGGGTCCCCAAGAGCGATCGGATCGATGATCGCTGCGGGAGAAAAGCCGATGGCTTTCATTACCTCGGATGCCACGGCTCTGGCCAGCGGCGGCGGAACCGCGTTGCCAATCTGACGTGCGCCATGCCACTTGGTTCGATGAAAGCGAAACCAATCGGGAAAGCCGTGGAGCCTTGCCATTTCCCGCACGGTGATGCAGCGCGGCTCATGGTAATGTATGGGGCGCGGACTCGTAAACGCACCTCGCGAAGCATCCGTTCCCGCCCGAAGCGTGTTGGAGACGCCATCCGGACTGAGTTTGAAGAATCGGGAAATAGGCTCGACCGAGCCGGGCTTCGTTTCCGAAAAGCGGACTTTGGAGATCTCGGAATGTGAGGTCCGGGTGCTTGAAGTGAGAACCGCCGGATCCCAAACACGGCGCTGTCCGAAATGCCACGCTGCTTCCTCCACACATCTCATCTCCCGGCCATACGCCGAGGGCTTCCCATGGCCGGTGGTGCGGACTTCATCCGTCTTCGTGAGTGTGGCGAACCGATCCGCATCGGGGAGGTCACCCAAAGCTTCGGCACAGGTCGGTGCCGCCACCAGTCCGATTTCAGCCGGGCGATCCGGGCGAAAACTCAAGGGGTGGGGATAAACCGGAACCGGCAGCCCTTTCTTGGCACCGATCAGGAACAATCGTTTCCTGTCCTGCGGGACCCCATAAGAGCTTGCGTTCAAAACCGACCAAGGCATCCGAACCGAGTAGCCTTTTTCCCCGAAAGTCTCGATCAACTGTTCGAGGAACTTCTTGTGTGCGCCGACCGTCAGTCCCTTGACGTTCTCAAAAACGAAATAATCCGCATCGAGTTCACACACGATTCTGACAAAATCCCCGACGAGCCGATTGCGTGGATCGTCGAAAATCCGTTTCCCGATCATCGAAAATCCTTGGCAAGGGGCACCGCCGAAAACCACATCGACTTTGCGCGTGATCCCAGCTCTTCTACGGATTTCCTCCCCCGTCAAATCCTGAACCGAAAGGGGAATCACCGTGGTCTGCGGAAAGTTGAAGTGATGAATGCAGGCATGGATCGGATCGATCTCGACCGCCGCTGCAACATGAAATCCCGCTTGCTCAAAACCCAGTGACATTCCACCGGCACCTGAAAACAGATCCACTCCAACCGGTCTCTTGTTTGGATTGTTTTTGGATTTCATTTTGTTCTTATGAACACTTTTCCCAGGTTTGTCAATTATCTGATCGGAAGCTTTCGGCCACTTTAATTCTCTGAAATTTCGCGGCAAGCAGATTAGCTGGAAGCACGTTCATCCTCGTTCGGCGGAACGCGATGAAGATCGGCCTTGCGGAGGTCGAGCGTCGATTCGCCGGGCTTGCCGGAGAAGGCCTCGGTCTGAAAGGCCTTGCCGTCGATCTCGAACCTCAAGCGGTAGCTCTTGCCCGGATCGACCCCGACCCGCGGCATGTCATTGAGGTCGGCGGTGCCGGCCTTGGTTTCAAAGGTGGCAAGCGTGCGCCCGCCCGCGGTGGTCAGCGAACCCTCGATCACGACACGCTCGTCGCCATCGAAAAAGCGAATGCCAAGCACCGGCTTGACCTCGGTGGCCTTGACGTAGCGGGCGGTGACATCGACGGCGGCGACCGAGTCGCTTCGTTCCGCCCAAATCATCGGAAAACTCAGCCCGTCCTTTTTCCAGGAGGTGGCGTAAATCGCGTGCGCCGGCCGGGTGGCGTCGGCCTTGGCGGCATCACCCGTGAACCAGCCGCGATTCAGCCCCTTTTCATCATATTCATCGGCCCCGGCGAAATGCCATCCGCCGTCCCAGATCTCGACCCAGGTGTGGTTGCCACGGCCGTTGGTCCACATCGGCGTGCCGACCGCCCGAGCCGGGACGCCAACCGCGCGACAGGCGTCGGTCAGGATGATCGAGAGCCCGGTGCAGGTCGCCCTGCCTTGTTCCATGGACTCCTTGGGGCTCTGGTTGGTGCGCCGCCGCTTGGTATTGTAGTGCGTGTTGATCAGATTGAAAAAGTCCCGGTTGATCGCCTGGGCAGCCTCGCTGGCGGTGGTCGCGTCCTTGACCAGCGGGGTGACTTTTTCGAGGAATTCGGCGCGCCACGGATCGCGGGGTTCGTCGAAGACCGCGTAGGGCAGCACGTCGTTGAGAAAGATGTCCTCGGGCACCTGCTTCGCCCAGGGGAATGTCTCGCGAGCCTTGAAGGCAAGATCGAGGTTCTCGATCAGGAAATCCTTGCTGAGGGACTTCTTGTCACGCTCGGGCATGTTCTCGACGAGAAAACGCGCGGCCTTTTCGCCGAAGGCTCCGTGCTTCTCCCCAGCGGCGGCAATGAAATCGTCAGTCGGAGAAGCAAGGGCCATGACGGCACCGGTGGACCAAAGGGCGAGCACTTTCATACGCCGACTCTAGCGCTCCGATGGCCGAGGTCGATCTAATCGATGCGCGGAACTTTTCCGCCGTGGAACGGGGTCGCCCGTCGCCTTCGCCCGCAGGATCCGTGGAAGATCCTCTGCCGCATAATCGGCCGCGCGGTGGGCGGCGTGCCAGCAGGGCAAGGATTCGTTGAAAATCACTTGCGAAGGCTTTTTGCCAAGGGTCTTTCAATTTCCATCGAGATCCAGATGCAGGGTGCAAGCAGAAATGGAGCCCCAATTCCCGGGACCGGGGTTGTGCACTTCCATGTGCGCGGACTGCATTCTCCCAAGCCAGTTTGCCAAGTTTACTTTTGGCCGGGCCTCGGATCAGCACCACGTTGCGTCCTTTTCCCCAGCCTGCCGGCGGCATGCCACTCGCGGACCAGGCGGAGGAAGGCATCGGCGGCGGGGTTGACGGCGTCGCGCGACCAGACGAGCACCAGCGGGATCGTGCGGCGGGGCGTGAGGGGGATCAGGACCGCGCTGCTGCCTTCGTTGCGGGCGCAGTCCGGGACGACGGCGAAGCCGGTGCCGGCTTCGACATACTGGAGAAGCGTGCCCATCAGGCTGGGGGTGCGGACGATTTCCGGGGTGACGCCCGCTTCTTGACACGCGGCGAGGATGGCGTCGTGCGAGCCGGCGCCTTCACGGCGGGCCAGCAGGATCAGCGGCAGACGGGAAAGATCGCGCCAGCGCAGGGATTTGCGGGCGGCGAGCGGGTGATCGGCGGGCACGGCGAGGTGGAGACGTTCCTCGAACAATAGGCGCGACTCCGGGCCGCTGTCGTCGTCGTGCGAGCGGACTGGCCGGGTGAAGCCGATGGAAAGACGCCCCTTCGAGACCATTTCCCAAACGCGCTCCGGAGTGCGTTCTTCGAGCAGGAGATTCACGCCGGGGTGTTCTTCGCGGAATTCCTTCAGCAGCGCGCCGAGGAAAGGCTGGGTGGGTGGGCCGATGTAGCCGACGCGAAGCTCGCCGGTCTCGCCGCGCGCCGTTTCCCGGACACGGCGGATGGCATCTTCGATCCGCTCGAACAGCAGCCGCGATTCGCGCAGCATCGCCTCGCCGGCGGGTGTCAGACGGACCTGGCGGCGCGAGCGGTCGAACAGCGTGGCGCCGATCTCGTCCTCCAGCTCGGCGACGGCCCGGCTGAGCGCGGGCTGGGCGATGGCGAGGCGCTCGCCGGCCTTGGAGAAACTCAGCTCTTCGGCGACGGCGAGAAAGTAGCGAAAATGACGGAGGTCCATGTATGCCGGGAAAGTATGGTTTCGATGCCGAAAGTCTATTTCCATCACAAGTCGAAATCCGCCTAGGGTGTGTCCCGCGCACCGCAAGACCATCATGTCGATTCTCAATCCGCCCAAACAACACCTCTGGATCTGGTTCCTGTGGCTGACCGTCTTCTACGGAACCTGGCTGTTTCTGGTGGCGGGATTGGGTTGGTGGGACGAGGCGAAGGCGCATTGGCCGATGGCGGCGGCGATGGCCGTCGGCAGCTACGCCGCAGGCTCCACGCCGATGGGCGGCGGCACGGTCGGCTTTCCGATCCTCGTGCTGCTCTTCAACCAACCGGCCGAACTCGGGCGGGATTTCAGCTTCGCGATTCAATCGATCGGGATGACCAGCGCGGCGATCTTCATTTTCGCACGACGTCAGCCGCTCGCCGGGGCGATGCTGAAGGGCGCGATCATCGGGGCCACCCTCGGAGTGCCCTTGGGGATTTTCCTGGTCGCGCCGTGGGTGCCGGCACTGTGGATCAAGGTAATCTTCGCGGTGGTCTGGGGAAGCTTCGGGATCCTGCACCTGTGGCGGATCGGCGAAATTTCCAGCCACGAGGGCATGACCGATTTCGACGAACATTGGGACACGCGGGTCGGCTTGGCGGTCGGGTTTCTCTCAGGCGCCACCGTGGTGTCGGTGTCCGGAGTAGGGATCGACATGGTGCTTTACACGGTGCTGGTGCTGGTTTGCCGGGCGGACCTGAAGATCGCGATCCCGACCTCAGTGGTGATCATGGCGTATTCCTCGGTGATCGGGGTTTTCACCAAGATCGCCTTCACCGGCGTGCAGCCGCAGGTCTTCGAAAACTGGCTGGCGGCGGCTCCGGTGGTCGCCTTGGGCGCGCCCCTCGGGGTGTTCATCGTCGGCCTGATCGGCCGCAAGTCGACGCTGCTCGTGGTGGCCGCGCTGTGTGTCGGGCAGTTGCTCTGGACCTTGACGCGTGAGCGCGAGGCACTCGGTTTGACGGGGGTCGGACTCTCGATTCTCGCGGTGATCCTCTGCTTGGTCGGATTCGAAAAGCTGCGCGCCTGGGGTGCCGTGCTGGTCGGCGAGGTGCGGCGCAAGCGGGCGAACGGGTCGGAGATCATCACCGACGCCGAGCGCGCCGAAGAGCGGAGTTGAGAGACCGCAGGAAGGCGATATCGACAACTTCATCGAAGCCAAAATGCGCAGCAAAGTCCGCGTCAAGGGAGCCAAGGACGACGAGGATTGATGGGGCAGTCGGCTTGCCTGCCCTTCGTCGCTCATAGTGCGCAGTAGGGAAACCGGCATCTATCACGCGGAACGCAGTTCCCAGATCACCACCGGCTGAGTGATCCCTACCGGAGGATTTTCTTGCAAAAACCGCCTCAGCGGTTCCCTGTTGGCTTGCGTCCACCCGCACCCACCCCATGACTGAAGGCATCCGCCGTCTCCTAACATTGATCACCGTTTTTGTGGTGATGTTTGCCGCTGTGTACCTCATCCGCAATGGCACGGATGGATTACGGGGCTGGTTTACCCATGAAAAAGTTGGCCAGACCTACCGCCCTGAGGATTTCACGCTTCCAGAAAAAGCTGCACTTGAGGTGAATGATGTGGAGCTGCTCACCCGTCTGAACAACGAGTATGCGATGCTCACGGATGCGGTGGTTCCCTCGGTGATCAGCATCGATACCAGCGGCGTGCAGGCGGAGAGGTTACGTGATGGCTTTGGCCGCCAGCACTACCGCGCGGTGCCGACTCAGGGGCAGGGGTCAGGCGTGATCGTCACTCACGAAGGTCATGTCATCACCAACTATCACGTGGTGAAAGGTCAGCAGCAGATCCAGGTCACCATGCACGATGGTACGATCTCGGCGGCAATACTGATTGGTGAAGATCCGCTACTCGACATTGCGGTGCTGAAAATCGACGGCAATGGCCCTTTTCAGCCCCTCAAGTTCGGGGACTCCAATGAAGTTCGGCGCGGCCAGATCACCTTCGCTTTCGGCAATCCTTTCGGCCTCGGTGAAACGGTGACTCAGGGAATCATCTCGGCCGTGGAACGTTCGCTGTCGGACACCCAGCGCGACTTGATTCAAACCGACGCCGCGATCAACCCGGGCAACTCCGGCGGTCCGCTCGTCAACCTTCAGGGCGAAATCATTGGTATCAACTCGGCCATTTATCGTCCGGACGAACGAGTGAACTCCGGCTTTCAGGGGGTTGGGTTTTCCATTCCATCGAATGATGTGAAGGAGGCTCTTCTCGCCATTCTCGACCGGGGCCGTCCGGTCTATGGATACCTTGGCGTGCAGATGCAGCCGAGCCCCATGGCAAAGCTCACCGTGGGTTATGAGGGTCCGGGTGCTCTGGTAGGTGCGGTGATCGAGGGCTCTCCAGCGGAGCTTGCGGGGCTCCGGGCCAATGATGTGATCGTTCGCTACAATGGCGAGGCCATTGAGAACCGAGCCGCTTTGTTTACCCTCGTCCAAAAAAGCCGAGTCGGCCAGGAGATCCCCATCGAAGTCTGGCGGTCAGGCGAGATCAGCACGCTGACCGTGAAAATCACCGAACGAGAAATCGATCTCGTCACCCGGCCTGAAACCAAAAACCCAGGTCGCACCGGTAATCAGGAGGAGGTCCTGAAAGCGGTGGGCGTCACCGTCCGCGATCTGTCCCGCCCGGAATTGATCGCAGGCTATCAAGGGGTGGTCGTCACCAAGGTCGCGCCTGAAGGTCTGGCCTCCGGAAAGCTCGTGGTCGGCGATCTGATCGAGTCGGTGAATCAGATCAACGTGATGAACAGCGTCGATTTCTACCGCCACCTTGCAGCGTCTGCGGCGGCCCAAGCGACATCGATTCAGTTGATCCGCCAGCGGAAGCGCGGCCGGGTGACTCTGGCTCCCTCACCCCGCCATGCCGAGGAAAGCGGAATGCCCGACGAGCCGGAGGCACCCGCTGATGCCGTAGCGACTCCTCGATAAATTCGGAGGCCGTGGCACGTTGAACTCTCAGCGGGTAGGGTTGTTGCTCTCGGCCTTTCTCTGCTACCTTCTGCACATGAACCGCTCCCATTGGCCCATCCTGCTCTCCGCCCTGATCTTTGGCGGAGCGGTGACCTTCTTTTTCCTGATGCGCAGCGCCCGCAATGAGGAAAGAGCCGAACAGCCGGTTCCGACCGTAGCTGAACGCACGGTGAAAGAGGAGCCGGTCGAAGTCCCGGATCCGATTCCAGCGCTGGCCCCGGATCCGGTGGATCTCGCTGCGGACCCGCTTGTGGTGATTGAGGAGCCCGGTGAGGGACACCGCAGCAGTCACCCGATCGAGCTGGTTGATCAAATCAGCAAGGCTCTTGATGAGGGCGACCTCGCCAGCTTCAGCCGCCTAGTCGGATCACAGGCACTCACGCCCGATGCGCGGAAGCGCCTCGCCGAACTCGCAGCCTCCGGAAATCTCAAACTGCGCAAGCCCGAGTCCACCGGTGAAGTCGGCGAGCTCCAGCTCAACCAACTCACCCGCTGGGCCCTTTATCTCGACAATGCCGAACCCGGTCGCGAGCGCATCTTTCTCGACCTGAAACGTGAGCAAGGAAAGTGGGGCGTTACCCAGCTTGTCCTACCCCCGGCGCCGGGCGAGGCGATTCCCCACGCGCAGCTCGTTGATTCGCTCGGCATCGTCGATGCCTTTCTCCAAGCCGCGCTGCGCCAAGAGTTTGAGTTGGCCAAGGAGTTCGTTGATACCACTCAAGTCTCCGACGCCAAGATCGCCGGACTGTGCATCCTTTTCGAAGAAGGCGAATACCGCCTACGCCGCGAAAAACCTCTCCGCGCCATGTTTCAGAGGGGTGATACCGCCGGCTTCCTCGTCCAGGTCGTGTCGGCAGACGGCCAAGATGCCGCTCAGTTCTCGGTCACCGCCCGTCAAGAGCCGGACACCCAAAACTGGCGACTCGCCGAAATCAATCTCGACGCGCTGCTGGCCGACTACGCCCGCCGCGTGGCCGGTGGCGATGTCTATTACACGCCGCTCGTGAAGAACCCAAAAGGCGGCGACACGCTCGTGCTTTATTTTGATTTCGATGAAGGGGGACTCACCGAACGCACCCAGAGACAACTTCAGATCGTCGCGGATATCCTCCAGACCGATCCTGATAAAAAGCTCACGATTTCCGGCCATACCGACGCCCTCGGAACCGAGGAATACAATGATGAACTCTCATCGCAGCGTGCCGAGAGCGTGCTCGAAGCACTTGTCCGTCTCGGCGTCAAGGAGAGCCAGATCGTCACCGTCGCGAAAGGCCAGAGCCAACCGCGCCGACCGAACTTCACCGAGACCGGAGAAGACAACCCCTCCGGCCGTCGCGCCAATCGCCGCACCGAGATCTATCTCGATTTCTAATCGCTCGCTTCACCCGCCACCCTTCGCTCCTTGAAAATCTTCAGCGCCACCACTTTCGTCCTGATCCTCATCGGTGCCGTCATGCTTGCCGTGGTGCTGTGGCGCGAGTCCGCGCACAAGCTCGGACCGGTCGAGAACCTCAACAGCATGCAGGGTGCCGATGCTCCGCTGTTTCTCCCGGACGATGGCCAACCCCGCCACCGCCTCCATCAGTTCAATGCCTGGCAGCTCGCCACCATTCCCACCGCGCATCGATTTGACGCTCCGATGGGTTCGGAAACCGGCGGGCTGACCTACAACGCGCAAAAATTCTGGGAGATGAACGCAAAGCGCGGCGGCCATCATACCGGCGATGACCTGAACGGCATCGGTGGCATGGATACCGACCTCGGTGATCCCGTTTTTGCCACGGCTGATGGCCTCGTCGTTTACTCCGGAGAACCTTCACCCGGCTGGGGAAAGATCCTCGTCCTCGCCCACCGTTGCGCCGATGGCCGCTTGCTCCAAAGCATGTATGCCCACCTGCTGCGCATCGATGTCCCCATGGGAAAAATGGTCGGCCGTGGGCAGAAGATCGGCCTCGTCGGCACCGCCAATGGCTACTATCCCGCCCATCTTCATTTTGAAGTGCGCGAGAGCAAGGGCGTCGATATCGGTGGCGGCTACAGCATGCTCCCGATGAATCGTCTCGATCCAGAAAAGACCGTCGCCGAACTGCGTGGAGCGCCGGCTGATCGGCCAGCTCCTTCCATGCTGCCGATCGCGCTGGATCGACAGGCGCTCTGGAACACGCTTGAAATCGAAGGAGCGGAGAAGCTTGGCGAGCTTCAGGAGTAAAAAAGTGCTGCCAGGGAACCGCGGCAAATCCGGACAAGTTACCGTTGCTCCGATTAAGGCCTGGCGGGGTTCACCTGCCGAAGATCCACGGCCCCTGACAGCGGCGGAAGTCAACACGCCCCTCCACCTCTACGCAATGGTTTTTCTGCGAAGTCCTTCCATGCGCCGGTTTCGAAATTCCTCGCTGAGAATGAAGATAGGAATCACCCGCATGATCCTGAGAGAATTCCACCTCACAAAACGTTCACTGCAGCATGGAGTGCCGCTCATTTCTTAAAATCGCCACCGCAGGCACCGTCATCGGATCTGCCAATGCCGCCGAGTCTGGAGAAAAGCCCCACCCACCCATCGGCCTGCCGCTTGCCATGGCTCCGCGTCACGATGGCATCGAAATCATCTGGTGCACGCGCCAACTGGCCAAGGGATTTATCGAATACGGACTCACCAAAGAACTGGGGTCCGTCCAGCGAAACAACGGATGGGGCCTCCGGCCAGCAGGAGACGAGTCGATCCGCGTGCGTCTCGATGGCCTGAAGCCGGGAACCACCTACGAGTCGGGAATCGCTTGGTCAATCAAACCACCAGCATGCAGTCGCCGTAGCTGTAGAAGCGGTATTTCTCCTTCACCGCTTCGTTGTATGCCTTCAGCACGAGTTCTCTGCCGGCCAGGGCGCTGACCAGCATGATCAGCGTGCTTTCGGGCAGGTGGAAATTCGTGAGGAGGACATCCACGGCTTTGAATTGATACGGCGGGTAGATGAAAATGTTTGTCTCACCACGATGATCTTTCTCTTCAAGCTTGGGTGACCCCTCGTTCGCCAAGGATTCGAGCACCCTTGTGACGGTGGTGCCCACCGCGACCACGCGGCCCGCTTGGTTCACGCGGCGAGCGGTTTGGCTGCAGACGACATATCGCTCGGAATGCATATCATGTTCTTCCGGGCGCTCCACGCTCACTGGCCGGAAGGTTCCGACTCCGACGTGCAGGGTGAGAAAGGTGTGGGGAATCGCTTCCAGAATCTCCGGCGTGAAATGAAGACCGGCGGTCGGCGCGGCGATGGCTCCTTCCTCTTTCGAGTAAACCGTCTGGTAGCGTTCGCGGTCTTCGAGCTCGTCATCGCGACCCATGTAATGGGGCAAGGCAAGGTGACCGACTTCATTCAGATCCGGTTCCCTGTCCCACTTGATCAAGCGATCACCATTCTCAAAAACATCTACGACAGTTCCCGTACTTCCGCCAACCGTGACCGTCTTCCCTTCTCTCATCTTCTTTCCGGGCCGCACCAAGCTACGCCATTGGTTTTCACCAAGTCGATCGAGACAAAGGAGTTCGATCTTCCCGTCATCCGAGAAAACGCGCGCAGGGATCACCCGCGTATCATTGAGCACGAGCAGATCATCGGGCCGCAGGTATTCCTGAATCTCGCGGAACATCCGGTGCTCGATCCTCCCGCTTTCCCGGTGGATCACCATCATGCGCGATGCCGACCGCTCCTCCAGCGGATGGGACGCGATCAGTTCTTCGGGGAGATCGTAGTGGAAGTCTCGGGTCGTCAGGCTCACAGCCGCAGCTTATCACCCGCCCACCGCCGAGGATCAACGTTCTATTGGTCCGTCTAATCAAGAAAGCTCCTCTGCCTCCTTCAACACCTCCACCGCCGACGCATCGCCCCACACCCGGAAAAGCGTGCACTTCTCGATGCCCTCTCCCTTCTCCGTCGCGACCAATACGCGAGTGCCATCTTTCTCAATATCCCAGGCGTCAGATGCCCCCCCAACCTGCCAGCCGGATTCAAGCAGTCGCCGCAGGATCACCTCACGGTCCTCACCCGTCCAGAGCGCAAACTCGGCATACGGAGCGCCAAGCACGGCGGCCTCAGGGGGCACCGGACCGCGAAAACGGCGAATCCTCTCCCATGCACGCAGCCGTGGAGCAAGCCAGGTGATCAGCTCTAACAATATCCGGGCCGGCGGCTTGTTAAAACAATCATCGAGATCCCTGAGCGGTTGCACCCGGGCAATCACGCCCTGATAACCTGCCATTCCCATCGGCCCGTGATAGATGACCGCTTCCTCAAGCACTCTCACAGGTCCGCCGCTGTAAATCGTGCCATGCCACCGCGCATCACCCGATGGCGAAAACCTCTGCGGGTGCTTGCGCCTCAGCATTGCCTCGGCATGACCATATCCGCGCTGCTGACGCAGGTATCCACGAAGCGTCGGACGTCGGTGATGCCAGACGAATGCCATCGGCGAAAAACCAATCCGGAACCCGGCATCTCGAAGCCGCCAGCAAAAATCCACATCGTCACCCGCCGTGCGATAAGCCGGATCAAAGCCTCCGATCGCGAAGTACGCCGAACGCCGTACGACCAGATTGCATCCCGGGACGTGCTCCGCCTCGACGTCATCAAGCATCACATGACTGGCTGCCCCCGGGGCCGCCGCGACGACCGCTTCGGTTCTGTTAGATGGAGGCGGTGGAAGGTTGGGGCCACCCGCTGCGTCCCAGCCGTCCGCGAAGCACCTCGAAATCTCCGCCAACCACTGACTGTCGGGTTCGCAGTCATCGTCGGTAAAAGCGAGGATTTCACCATTCGCCGCCTCGGCTCCGGCATTGCGAGCGGCACTGAGCCCACCATGTTCGATCTGGACCAAGCGCACTTCCGGAAAGTCCCTTTTTACTAACTCTGGGGTGCCATCATCCGAACCGTCATCGACCACAATGATCTCGAAATCCACGCCCTGAAGTGCGGAAGCCGCCCGCAGACAGCTCCCGATCCGGTCGCTGCCATTGCGGGTACAGATGATCACCGAAAAGCGAGAACTCCCGCCAGAAGCGCTTCCAAGCTTCGTTTTCGTTTCCCTAACAGAAGCAAGCGCGAGCTTATCATTACCCTCCCGATCGATCAGGCCAAAGCTCCAGTCAAGCACTTCACTTCCCGCATTGAACCAACGATCACTCCAAGCATAGATGGCCATCCCCGCTGCGCCGGCTTCGTGTGCCGCGCGAAGCGCCCAACTCAGAGTGGCCGCCTGGGCCTCCTGGCCATTGCGCTGGGAATCGAGACCGAACTCGGAGATCAGCACCGGGCGATCTCCCGCGATGTGATGAAGCCGTTTCAAGTAAGCTCGGAAATCCTCCTCGTTCTCGAGGTAGACATTCATCGCTGTCAGATCGGCATTGCCGGGTTCCAGATACTCGGTGCCGGGATAGTTTCCGTAGCACCAGATCAGCTCTGGGCAGGACGCCTTGCCGAGGGCAATGAGATCCTCCAGCGCTCGCCGCACTCTTGCCGGTCCCATCCAGCGTGCGAGATCGGCTGGAATCTCATTCGCCACAAAGACCCCGGCCAGCGCGGGATGCCCGCCGGTGGTCGCCAGACCCGAAGCGATCGCGGCTTCGGCTTTCGGCAGCTCATCGCGGCGGAAGAAGTCGCACGACTGCGCCCAGCGCAACCCCGCAAAGACCTGAAGGCCTGCCGCTTGCGCCGCATCTAGCAGTTGGAAGGCCGGCCATTCATAGAGACGCAGCGCCTCGAAACCCGCGTCCCTAATCCGTTGAAAATCAGCCCCGAAATCCTCCGGCCAGCCACCGGGAAATGGCCCATAGGTCACCGCGCGCAGGAATACCCGCCGGTCGCCGATCCGCAAGAATTTTCCATCAATGCCCAAGCACTCCATCGCCCGACGATCCTACCCAGCGAAATACCGATTCGCGAGCTTAACCCACCTTTGTCATACGGCGCGTTGAGAAGGCTTGGGTCTTTGAGGTAAGGTGCTGGTAATCAAATCGATGACTCCGCAAAACCCAAGCGCCTCGTGACAGACTGTATCCAGCAAACCTTCGCTTTTTAAGACCTCGGCAAACGCAAAGTAATTGCCGATTTTAAGTTGGTCATGTCAGCACCGACGGCGGCGTGCTGTGAAATGTTTTCAGTGGCGCTTCCGGCCTTTGCGCTTACTGTCCGAGCGAACACCATGGAGCTCCAGAAGAAACTCGCAATCCTCGCCGATGCCGCCAAATACGACGCCTCCTGCGCGAGCTCGGGCGCGAACCGGAAGGATTCCACCTCAGGAAAAGGCGTGGGCTCCACCGGCGGGGCCGGCATTTGCCACAGCTACGCGCCAGACGGCCGTTGCATCTCACTCCTAAAGGTCCTCCTCACCAACCGCTGCCTCTACGACTGCCATTACTGTATTAACCGCCGCTCCAGCAACGTTCAACGCGCCGCATTTACGCCGCAGGAAGTCGTCAAACTCACCCTCGATTTCTACAAAAGGAACTACATTGAGGGGCTGTTCCTCAGCTCAGGCATCGTCCGCAGTGCCGATCACACCATGGAAATGGTCAATGAAGTCGCGCGTTCCCTCAGAGAGGACCACGACTTCCGAGGCTACATCCACCTCAAGACCATCCCGGAAGCCTCCCAAGGCCTGATCGATGAAGCCGCCCGGCTGGCCGATCGCATCAGTATCAATCTCGAATTGCCGAAACAAGAGAGTCTCGAGAAGTTCGCCCCAGAGAAAAACCTCCACCGCACCAAGCAGGCGATGGGCGGCATCCGTCTCAAACTCGATGAAGCCAACGAGCGCCGCAAAGGCGGCGATCGCAAAGTCCGCCACGCCACCGGCCAAAGTACGCAAGTCATCGTGGGTGCCGATTCATCAACCGATGCGGACTTTTTGGAACGCTCGGAAGAACTCTACCACTCCTACCGGATGCGGCGCGTCTACTACTCCGCCTTCAGTCCGATTCCGGAACCCTCAGCGATTCTTCCCGCGAGGCCCGCCCCTCTCGTCCGCGAGCACCGCCTTTATCAGGCTGATTGGCTGATGCGATTCTACGGCTTCAACCGAAAGGAAATCACCGCGACCGATCAGCCCAATCTCGACCTACACATCGACCCGAAACTCAGTTGGGCCCTGCGCAATCGGGCGCTTTTTCCCCTCGATCTGCGCACCGCCACCCGCGACGAGCTCCTCCGCGTCCCCGGCCTCGGACCGCGAAATGTCGACCGCATCATCGCCATCCGCCGCCACACCGCCATCCGCCTGGCCGACCTCGCCCGCATCCGTGTCCCACTGGACAAAGTCCGCGCCTTCCTCATCACCGCCGACCATCGCCCCGCCACCGCCGAGCTCGATAGCGACCGCATCCTCGCACGCTACGCGCCGAAGCCCGAGCAGCTTGAGTTGTTCTGTTAGATCGTCATGTATCGCGTCGCCCCCGGCACCCACTTCGACTCCTGGCGAGACGTCGCTCGCCGTGCCCTAGCCGCCGCCATCCCACCAGATGAGATCCTATGGAACGACGAAGACGCTCTTTTCCCGACAGCCGAGCTGCCTCCCGCAAAAGACCCTTCACTCAAAGTCAGTGCCGCCTTCGTCAAGCTCGCCCGCTCCGTTTCCTGCCACTCTGACCCCCGTCGCTGGCCGCTGCTCTACTCGATCCTCTGGCGACTTGTTAGGGGAAACGAACGAAGCCTCCTTTCCATCGCCAGCGACATGGAAGTCTCGCTCGCCACACGCATGTCAAAGGCCGTCGGCCGCGAGATCCATAAGATGCACGCCTTCGTACGCTTCCGGAAAATCGGCGAGAACGACGACGGACGCGAGCGCTTCGTCGCGTGGTTCGAGCCCGATCATTTCATCGTCGAGGCCGCCACGCCCTTCTTCCGCAAGCGCTTCGCGAACATGGACTGGTCGATCTTCACGCCGAAAGGCTGCGCGCACTGGAACGGCTCCGTCCTCAGCTTCACCGCCGGCATCGATCGCGATCCCTTCGAGCAGACCGACGTGCTTGAGCAGGCCTGGCTCACCTACTACCGAAGCATCTACAACCCCGCACGGATCAAGCTGAAGGCCATGCAGGGCGAGATGCCGAAGAAGTTCTGGAAAAACCTGCCCGAAGCCGAACTGATCGAATCCCTCATCCGCAACACCCGCCCGCGCGTCACCGAGATGATCGAAACCGAACCGCGCCCGGTCCTCCGCGAACCGCAGGTTCCCTACCTCGCCAAGCTCAAGTCGCTCTCGGTTCAGGAAAGCCGCGCGCCATCCGAAGCCACCGACCCCGATGAAATCGCGCGGCTCCTTCCCGGCTGTCGCCAGTGCCCCTTGTGGGAGCGTGCCACCCACGCCGTCTGCGGGGCCGGTCCTCAAAAAGCCGAATTGATGATCGTCGGCGAGCAACCCGGCGATCAGGAAGACCTCGCCGGAAAACCCTTCATCGGCCCCGCCGGACAGCTCCTCGATCAAGCCCTCGCCGAAGTCGGCATCGACCGCAACCATGCCTACGTCACCAACGCCGTGAAGCATTTCAAATGGGAGCCACGCGGCAAATTACGCCTCCACCAAAAGCCCTCGCCCGGCGAAATCGACGCCTGCAAGCCATGGCTGCTCGGCGAGCTATCAAGCATCGCCCCGCGCGTCCTCATCCTGTTAGGCAGCACCGCCGCCCACTCACTGTTGGGCCCGGGTGTCTCCGTCACCAATGACCGCGGCCTCATCGATGCCCCCCAACTGGCACCACGAACCATCCTCACCGTCCACCCCTCCTATCTCCTCCGCCTCAAAACCCAGACCGAGAAAGTCACCGAGTGGAAACGTTTCCTCGCCGATCTACGGCTCGCCAACAAGGGGTCATAGTTCCTCCTTCATCAGCCGAAACGTCAAATTGATCCGCGCGGTATCGACCTTCTTCGTCTTCGGCAAGGCATGGACCCAGAACCTCTGCGTCTCCCCCTTCATCACCAGCAGGCTTCCCCTTTCAAGCATCAGCGAGAGCGTCTCCTTCGTCTCCCGGTGCTTGAAGGTAAACTTCCGCTCCACCCCAAAGCTCAGCGAAGCAATTGCCGAGTCCCTTACGATCGATGACTCATCATCACTATGCCAGCCCATCCCTTCACTGCCATCGTGATAAAGGTTCAGCAGGCAGGAATTGAAGCGCTCACCACTCGCTTCCTCTACCTGCTTCTTCAAATCTAACAGTACCGCTGACCAAGCCAACGCGACCTTCTCCGTGCCGGAATATTTGTAAGGAAAAGCCTCATCGCCAAACCACGCCACCTTGCGCGAAGTGACGATCCGTTTCCCGAACATCATCACCTCATCGCTCTCCCACGGGACCTCATCCATCAGGCTCGCGAAGTATCCCGCTTCGCTCCCAGCATCAAAAATCGTGCCGAAGTAGTAGGCCGCTCCATCACGCGGAAGCAGATTCTCTCCTGATTGGTTCCCAAATAAATCCATCGTGCTTACCATGGCACGGACTCGACCAACAGCCATCCCCATTCATCGGAAATTCAGATCACGAATCTCACCGCTGCTTGCGGAATCGGATGAGCTGTGGCAGTTGGAGAGGACTCACTTGCGTGCTGGTTCACGCCACTTATCATGTTTTCAGAAACTCAGGATAGCAGGAAGGCCATAGGCGATGTGGATGTGCTGTTTCACGATGGTCTCTATCACCTCTTTCATCTGGTGCTTCCCAACCACGATTTCATCGCCCATGCCGTCTCGACGAATGGCGTGAACTGGCGTCGCGTCCGCAACGCGCTTTTTATCGGAGACCCCGGAAGCTGGGACGACCTCATGCTTTGGACAATGCATGTGACCCCCGATCCGCACCAAGCGGGGCGGTGGCGGATGTTTTATACGGGGCTCTCCCGGCGAGATCGCGGCCGCATTCAAAGGATCGGGCTGGCGACGAGCAACGACCTCTACCACTGGGAAAAGCAGCCCGTGAACTGGGAAGACAACCGGGGTCCCCATGATCCGCCAAGAGTCCAAGAGGCGCGGAAGCAGAGTCAGGGAAAAGTCACCAGTCCAGTGATCGATCGCAACAGCTGCTTCCCGCTCGAACCAGACCCGAAATACTACGAGTCCGAGCTTTCCGAAGGCCGCGGCTGGGTCAGTTTCCGCGACCCCTATTTCTTCTCCTGCGATATCGGCAACTGGCTTCTCGCATCTGGCAGAGTCAAGACCGGACCAATCGTCCGCCGTGGCTGCGTCTGCCTGATGAAAGAGGGTGAAGCCGGTCACTTCGAAGCCCACCCGGCGCTCCACCACCCGATGCTCTATGATGACCTCGAGGTCCCGAACGTTTTCCAGATCGGTGGGCAGAACTATCTCATCGGCAGCATCCGCGAGGACGCAAAAATCCGCTACTGGCACGCCGACGGGATCGGCGAACCATGGCAAAGTTTTCACGACAACGTCCTCATGCCGCAGGGGAACTACGCCGGCCGGGTTTGTCGGGATGAGAAGGGCCTGCTGCTCTGGTGTTTCTTCGCCCTGAACCGCGAAGACCGCACCGCTAACAACATGATGCCTCCTCCCAAGCGCCTCGTTCAGGATAAGGACGGACTCCTGCGTGTGAAGACGTTCGAGGTGTTTGAAGAATGGCTCGGTGGCCGGATCGATACCCGCGCCCTGCGCAGCCTCAAACCCGAAGGAAAAGGGGAGTATTGCCACGCAGACGAAAACGGGTGGAAACTCAAAAGCGACTACGGATTCCAAGCTTTTGTCCTAGAAGAGGAACTTGAGAGCTTCCGCCTCGATTGCCGGATGAAGCTTCAGGGAAAGGGAAAATGCGGTTTTGTCCTGCGCGTGGATCCAGAGTCTCACGACGGCTACTATCTCTCCCTCGATCTTATCAAAGGTGTGGCCCAGTTGCGCGCATGGGGCACTTCTCCCGACCAGACCGGCGAGCACATGATGGCCTTCGAATCGCTGCAGAGCGCGTACTGGCTCGCGGAACCTCGGGGCGAAGCCGAAATCTCGATTCTGGCATTCGGCAGCTACCTGGAGGTTTCGATCGACGGCTTCATCGTGCTTTCCCTCGCCGACCCCAAGTTCGCGCGCGGCCTCGTCGGTCCCTACGTGGAGACCGCTGAACTGGATCTCAGTGAGCTCAAAGTCCGACACCTCGGAAATCCCGAACAGCAGGACGACCAGTTGGTTGGCGGCTGAGATCAGTCCTCATTCGCTTGCCAGCGTCTCGAATTTCTCCATCTTTCTCAGCGTGTCGCCCGACGCCCAACAGGACTTCGCCTTCGCCTTCTTGAGCATCCTCTTCGAGGGCGCGCCCTTCATCCTGCTCGGCACGCTGATCAGTGGAATCATCGATATCTACCTGCCACCCGGCACCATGGATCGGCTGCTGCCGAAGAAGACCCTGCCTGCCATCCTCGTCGCCGGCCTGCTCGGCATCATCCTTCCGGTCTGCGAATGCGCCGTGGTCCCGGTGATCCGCCGCCTTGTGAAAAAGGGCCTGCCCGTTTCCTGCGCCCTTACCTACATGCTCGCCGCACCGATCGTGAATCCGATCACGGCGCTCAGCACCTGGAAGGCATTCAAGGGCCCCGTCGTTGCACTCGGTGACGGCGTCACGGCCACCGCCAGCACGGTCATGACCGCCTCGCGCCTCGGGCTCGGTTTTCTCGTCGCAGTGCTCGTCGGCCTCGTCGTCGCCCGCATTCCCTTGGGAAAAATCCTGCGTCCCAAACTTCTCCAATCCCTCAAGGAAGAAGGGCACGATCATGATCACGACCACGATCACTCGTGCTGCAGTCACGGCCACGGCCACGAGCATCACCACCATGGTCACGCGCAGGACTCGGGACAGAAGCTTGTGGCCGCCATGCGTTCCTCGATGCGTGACTTCGTCGATGTCGGCGTCTACTTCGTCATCGGCGTCACCATTACCGCGCTCTTCAACACCGGCATCGCCCCCGGTGCCGAGTGGCTCGATACGCTCGCCTCGAACCCCACCGCCGCACCCGCCGCGCTGATGGCCCTCGCCTTCATCCTCAGCCTGTGCAGTACCTCGGATGCCTTTATCGCCGCCACCCTCGATAAGTTCACCTGGGGTGCCAAGCTCGCCTTCCTTACCTTTGGGCCGATGATGGATGTGAAGCTCATCTTCCTCTATCAGACCGTCCTCAAGCGCCGCTTCATCCTGCTTCTCGCACTCGGGTTGTTCCTCGTCATCGGCCTCGCCTGCATCGCCTGGCAAGCCGGCATCCTCGCCCTCCAGCCATGAAGCATCCCGCCCTGCAGCGCAGTCTTCTCGCCCTCGCCCTGGTCTCATGGGGCGTCGCACTGGTCTATTTTTACTACACCGGTCGGATCGTCAAATACCTCGCCCCCGACTTCCGTCTCATTGCTCTGGCAGGCGGTCTCGGACTCATGGTGGTCGGACTTTTCAACCTGCTCACCTGCCGGATCGTCGCCACCTGCGGCCACGACCACGGTCCTGAAGACCCCCACGATCACGAAAGCCTCGACCTCCATCCAATCGCTGCCATTGCCATCATGATCCTGCCGGTCTGGATGAGCGTCAGCTGGACCACCGATGGCTTCTCCATCGCGGCCCTCACACGCAAAGGCCTCAACGACTCACCCGCCGAAGCCGGCTCGCTTTTCCTCTCTTCCGTCCTGCCTCCTCTGACCAAAGAGATCATCGAGGCCCAGCACCCCGCGAACTCCGATGGTTATCGGACTTTCCCGCTGATGGAGTTCTTCTTCAGCAGCGCCGATCCGGAAATGCGCGATCTCATCGGTGGCATGAAAGTCGTCACCGAAGGCCGCCTTGTTCCCGATCCGGACAAGCCCGAGCAGTTCCGGCTCTACCGCCTGTTCATCACCTGCTGCGCCGCCGACAGTCGCCCCGTGCCGATCATCGCCCGCTTCCCAAATGGCGCGCCCGACGTCGAGCCGAACTCCTGGATCAGCCTCTCCGGCACCATCACCTACCCTGATGAAGGAAAAGGCCACGAGCCCGTCCTCGAAGTCGATTTCGCCAAAGTCACCGACGCCCCGATGGAGGAGTCCTTCATGCGTGGATACTGAACAGGACATCGTTTCCCCACTTTACTTTCATAAAATCCGAATTTAGCTCAACTCACCATGAAACGCCTCCTTGTCATCGCCACCGTGCCCTTCTTCTTCGCATCCTGCGCCCAAGATTCCCTCACCGGAGACAGTTACTCGCGCAACAGCGCCGGTCAGGCTCAGACCGTCCGCACGGGAACCATCACCTCCATCCGCTACGTGAAGATCGAAGGCGATTCGACCGCCGGAACGATCGTCGGCGCCGCCGCAGGCGGCCTCCTCGGCAACCAGATTGGCAGTGGCTCCGGCCGCACCGCCGCCACCGTCGGTGGGGCACTCGCAGGCGGCATCGGTGGCTCCTATGCAGGAAAGGCCATCACCTCGAAGCAAGGCATCGAAATCCAGGTGAGGCTCGATGAAGGTGGAACCGTTTCCATCGTGCAGCAGGAAAACCCACGCGAACCCTTCGCCGAGGGTGAGCGCGTCCGCGTGCTCTCCGGTAGTGGTCGCGACCGGGTCACCCACTAAATGTTCTACCTAAGGCGGGAATGAATCTCACCAGCTTCCAGACCATGGACCCTCATCTCCTAGTGGGCTTGGTCAATACCGAGCTCCGCAATCAAAGCGAATCCCTCGAGGACCTCGTCAAGACTCACGGACTCGATCAGGATAGCTTGGTGAGCCGCCTTTCGGAAGCCGGATACGACTACCGGCCCGAGCAGAAGCAGTTCCGCTGATCAATCGTCTATCCCCGGATGGGACCTTGATTAAGATGGCCGTTTACGGCTGAGAACGCTAGGGTTCGTCCAATGCAACGCTACGGCTTTCTAACATCGATCTTTGCCGTACTAGGAAGCCTGCTGCTTTCGACCACTCCCAGTTCCGGCGGGACTTCGACGGATCACTTTACCGACCAGATTGCCACCCTGAAACTTGCAGGGAAAATTACCGAAGAAGAGGCCATCGGGCACCTGCAAGAACTAATCGCCCTTAGTAAGCGCGAACTGGCAAGTTTCCGTCGTCCTGAAACGAAAATCGTCGATGACTTATTCGCTCACCCTCAAGTCGAAATCGAACTCTATTGGTTCTATACCTCAGACTCGGAATGAGGACCCTTTTTGGTGAAAATCATCCGCCGCGAAGGTCAACTTGAAATCCGTATTGGCGAAAGGAAGCAGCAGAAGACTTACAAAATCGATCTCGGAGACCGGAGCGAGGCCGAACGCTGGGCCGAAGTGTTCGACGCTCTTCAAGATCTTTCCAAAAAGATAATGGTCGCTCCACCGGCAGACTCGTGGCTCGCCGAGGCGGATGCCGCAACTCTGTTAAAGAAGCGGGTCGAAACAATCCCAAACCGAATCTCTTCTAATACCATTGTGGCTACCATCAAGATCCAAACCAACTGGATCACACTCACCTTGGGAGGAACTGAACCGCCCCACGATTCCGATCTCTACGAGTGGCAGGATAAAATCACGAAGATGGTGAAGGTGAAAGTCGCTCCACCGCCAAAGGACGAGCCTTGATGAACCCCGTGGTTTTCAGTACGACTCACCAGCCCTCCCGGAAAGTCATCGACAAATTCGTCGCACAGCCCCGCCTTTCGACATCATAAGGGACACCCACCAACGACCCACCATGCCAACCACCATGCCAACCGCCAAACTCAGTCTCCACCTCGCCAAAATTTCCATGCTCGCCCTGCTACTCGCGGCCCTAGCTGGACCCTATTCGAAAAGCCATTCGGGCAGGGTGATTTTCGAATTTTTAGTTGAAGCGGGCGGTCTGCAGAGGGTGCCGAGGGCTTGCGGGAGGTGCGCAGCGCCTTTCACTGGGAAAAATGGCCCAGCACCCTGA
>CAZVMS010000121.1:0-8217 GCA_964628795.1 uncultured Haloferula sp.
TCTTTGGCAATCCAGTCCCGCAGATCGGGCGGGAGCAACAATGGGGTGTCGTGATCAATATGAACGAACTTCGCTGCCATGCGGGAGCTTGAAAGGATCTGCTTATAAGATCGAGATCTAAGTCCGACAGACTGCTAGAGCACTCTTCGCGCCTTTGACACCAGTCCCCACGAAATCGTGAAGAAGCGTCCTTTGCTCCGGAGATATCAGCTTCGAAAGTTGACCTCTCGCTCCTGGTGCGGTGGGGGCTTTGAAAGCCTTTTTGATTCTAGAAAAATGTCCAAGCCTACACCTCGCTGCGTTATTCCCTCCTGAGGCAAGTTGCCGAAGCATCCTAATCCCATGCGGTGTTCTGGAGTATGCATTTGCTATCCTCGATGCCTGAATTCCGCAGCCGTGGCAAAGCCCATAAGGATCAATCCAGTTCACAGGATCACTCCCCACGTAGGCATAAAGGTTCGATCCCTCCGGAAGCATTTCGGCCATCTCCCCCGTGATGCTTTCCAACGGATCGGGCGATAGCCACCTTCCTAACTCCGGATCGTATGCGCGGTAGAACGTCAGCAAGTCTCCCGAGAGTTCATGATGGAAGTGACCAGAGAAGCCGAAGGATGTGTCTGATGTCGAGGAGCCCAAGGTCTCGCGAATTCCGAATGGCGAATAGTCGTAGCAGGCGGTAACTCCCGATGTGCTTACCATTTCCCGGATACTGCCAAGGTGGTCGCGAGCGTAGACCCAAGAGCCTGCAACTGTTCCGAGCCGCTCTTCTCCTTCATCGAAGAAGTTTCGTGTCACGACGTTGCTTGAGTCCCGCTCCTGTGAAAAATGGTTTCGGCCCGTCCAGATGAATCGCCGTTCCACCGGCGACGTTCCGCCCCAGTCATGGATAATCTTCACCCTTTCGCCCGACGCGTTGTAGACGAAGCGGTCGGTGCTCCCGCTTACTGTCACCGTTTGAATCCGGTTTTCCCGGTCCCACGTATAGGTGGTGACCGTCGTCACGCCACCTTTCGTCACACTACGAGTCAGAGTGTTGCCGCTATCATCATACGTTAAATCGGCCCACTGGCCACTGCCTGAATCAATCCGGAAACTCTCGCTGGTCGTGTTGTCGCTCAGGTCCGTCGCGTCTACATCGACTTGGGTAGTCCCGTCGCTCTCGAGCTTGACCGCCGCTTCGAAGAGCCATTCGCTACCAAACTCACGGACGCGGGCGGGTTTCGTCTCGCCACTCGCTGTCACTTCCACTTCGGCAAATTCGGTCGTCGTTCCGATGAAGGGAATCTCACCGAGGAAGTCACCGGTAGAAAGCTGGTTGCGGTCATTGAAATTCGCGGTGAACGGGTTGCTGTCCTCGGTTGCCGATGTGCGATTTCCTGCACGGTCATATCCGTAGGATAGCGTCTGGAGAATGGCTCCACTGCCATTGGTCTGCTGGGTGCTTGCCTTCTTGAGCTGTCCGGCCAGGTCATGGACGAATTTCATGAACTTCACGGAACCATTCTGCTCTTTGGTCAATGTCTCGATCTTGCCATCTTCTGTGTAGGTGTAGTCGAACTTCGAAACGGTCGCTGAATTTCGTGTGTTGTGGATCTGCTTCAGGTAGCCGCCATCAGCGGCAAGATGGTAATCGAAGTCGACTTTGAAATTGAAACCCGATGAAGTTGTGTAGTCGGGGCGCGAGTCATTCCCCACATAAGCTGTCGTGAAGGTCGCGAGATTGTTGACCTGCGTCTTGACCCGCCCTAGGGCATCGACGCTGGTTACGGCGTCACTGTAAGTCGGACTCCCCCATGGAGAACCATCGTTGGCGATATCGGTATCGATCAGACGATTGAGTGCATCATAAGAGCGGACGACCGTGTCGTTCGCCCAAGGTCCGTCAACGGTGTGAAGCATGCCGGCAACGAGCATTCCGCTCACTCCTGTTCCCAATTCGTCGTCCAAATCGTAATAACCGTAGGAAGTTGTCCGCTCCGTTCCGCTTTGGTCATGCCATTTTGCAGTGGCCACTCGCCCGAGCAAGTTTCCGTAGGTGAATTTCGAAAAGAAGGGGTCCGTATCTCCGGGATAGCTTTTCTCCGCCAGCGAGCCATCGAGATACCATGCGAACTCGACGGAAGCATTCGCTCCGCTCTGTTCGTTCGGGTAGGTGATCCTTTTCAATCGTCCACTCTCCGGTTCGTAGGCATGGCTGATCTTCTTGCCATCTGGCAGGATCTTGTCGGTGACCCGCCCCAGCAGGTCGCGCTTCCACTCGGTGTGACGGCCGAGGGCGTCAACCAAGCTTTCGAGGTGCCCGCACGAGCACCATTTCAATCGCGTCTTGCGGAGTTCTGGATCGAGGACCGAAGTCATCTGGCGGTTGCCGTTGTAAGTGAAGTGGGAACTCTGACCTTCGCGGTTAAGATGCCGCATCAGGTCGAGATACTTCACGCCGTCCTTCTCGAAAAAGAACTCTTCGCTGCTCTGATCCGGGTGGGTTACTTTTGTATTCCGGCCGAGATTGTCGTAGGAGTTGTAAGTCGTCGTCGTTCCTGTGAGATTGTCAGTCACCTCATTAATATATCCCGTGTTGGGGTGATAGGTGATCGTGAGGATCTGGACCCCTGTAATCCCGTTCGCTGAAACCGGATCAGTGACGGTGACTGCGGTTAGAAATCCATCATTGTCCGCCGGCGTCGACCCCGGAGTCGGATCGTTGAATCTGGCCGGCCAGCCATAGGTGAAATCGTAGACCTCATTCAGGGCATTGGTGATCTTGGTGACCTGACCTTTGGAGTTGTAGGCGATGGCGGTCTTATTGTTGGCGGCATCGTAGATCTCGGTGGGAAGGTGGGGAACGCTTCCGCCGTAAACCATCTCGCTCAATTGGAATTCACCCGGATTACCCGAAGTCGGTTCTCCCACCCAAACTTCGAGAAGGTCAATGCCGTTTTCATCGTAAACATTCTCTATCCGGCGATCAAGCGGATCGACAGCCACCTTCGGGAGTCCGGTATCCGTGTAGGTGTAATTCAAAACACTATCGGCGAGCACCCCATTTTCATTCTGGATTCTTTGACCAGCAGCTTCAGGCAGGAAATCCAGAGGATTGTTTGGAACCTCAGTTGCGGGATAACTGTTGGGATAGCTTAGCAATTGCCAGCCACTACCAGGTGCGTGAGTGGTCTCCAAATATGGCCATGTCTTAAAGATCATAAGATCATTATTATTGCCAAGCATCCACACATTGAGACGGGCGAATTCAAAATTCTTCCCCGTTTCGTAGTCTGGCGGATGATACTTGTTAGCTTTCTTATCCCAATGAAAAGTCACCGCTTCCATCAAGAGCTCGTAGCGCCAGTTATGTCATGAATTCGAGGGATATTCGTCGCTTGAAAGATCACCAACATACACAGTGCTTGATCCGAACATTCCGCCGGCCTCATTTAGCTCTACGAACTCATCAGAGGCAAAGAAGGGACCGTAGAGTAGCTTTTCCTGCATGCCCTCAGGATCGGTAATTGTCAGCGCCGTGTAGTAAAACTCGCTCAAAGTCTGACCGCTATAAGGCTTCGTAAATGATCGTGTTTCAAAGAACGTCGTCCCGTACGGAGTCGTCATTGAGGTGACTGCACTTGGGTCCACGGCAGACAGATACTGAAATGTTGAGGGGATCCCCTCGACATCCGTGACACTGGACAGCTCCCCATTTGAATAGCCAAGGATGGCTTCGCGAAATTCGGTTCCACCAATATCCTCGACCACTTTACTGACTAGATAACCATCGGACTCATTGTACTTGAATTCCAGTTTCCGCCCGAAACCGTCCTCCACATAATCGAGCCGATCTCCCACCGAACCCGGGCCACTGATGTAATTCAGAGTCAGGGAATTCCCTTGGGGATCAACAATTTCGGTCAAATAGTGACGATCTCCATCATCGGAAAGCTTCGTGTAAATCAATTCCGCCCCATCGTTTGAAGTCCTTTTGTATCCTCCTGAAATTTCAGTGAGCTGAGCCATCGACATTCGGTTCATGTCGAAATCCGTGCCATTGTGAACGTGCGTTTCCTGTCGTCCCCCAGGAAGGTAAAGTCGAAATTTGTCCGCTTCCTCCGCGTCCTCACGAATAAATGAAAGGTAGTTGAAACTCCATTTAGTCCCGACATTCGTGAATGGCATATTGGGATCATCCCGCAGCTTGGAATTCTCCCGATAACCAAGCGAAAACGCCAGCCCCGGTCCAAAGGGTGATTCAAGCAAAAGCGGAGTGTCCGCGATAACCACTCCTAGAAGGAAGTCGTCGTAACCGTAATGCGGCATTCCTGGCTCTTTCACACACAATGTCGGGCATTTGTCGTCATCGTCTTCCTTTGCCTCTGGAGCCCCTTTGCCGTGCACTTCGGACATTTCCACTTCGGTCGGCCTTCTCCAATCAGGAGGAAGAACATTTCCAGGAATCAGGAAAAACCCGCTAGCTTCAGCAAAAAACTCACGCTTAGGAATCCACTTCTGGACTTCAAAAGTGGGATCAACGACGAGCACTCTATCACCCTTCGATTGAAGAGCGGCAGCATAGTGATCGGATCTCCAGTGAACGACACACGGGAAAGCCAACTCGCCTTCATCAGATCGGAGGCCGACTTGCCAGTCGAGTTTGCGCTCGGAGACCAGGCTCTCCATTTCCTCAAGGGTAAAGCCTCCTCCATCCCCGCGGGTCCGACGAATCGCCTCAATTATCTCCGGATCTGCCTTCGCTTTCAGCAGCGCGTTCGCAAAGGCATAGGGACCGCAATTGAAGGAGCGTTCAGGATGCAGCCCCATCTGGCTGTAGCTCTCGCGGATCCGTTGGCGCTTCTCTGTGTCAGGAGCGAGCAGCGGCATCTTATCGAGTTCGGAAAGCAGGGCCGCCAGCTGCTCTTTTCTTCCAAGGCGGGCATATAGTCCGCCGAGCTCCACCCCGATCTTTCCCGCGTATGCCCGTCGGCGGGGCTCACGGGCAAACATCTCCTTGCTTCGATTCCACGCATTCTCCCAGTTGGCGAGCGCCGCACTGTAGCGCCCTGAACGATAAAGCTCCTTTGCCAATGATGCCTCAACCCACAGACGATAGGTGCTGGAGGGGTGATCCTTGATGAATTCCTCAAGGGGCTCGAAACGGTTGTCTTTCACTTCCCCCTTTCGATAGGCAACGATGGCTGTGAGCAGGTCTTCAGATTCCTCGCTAGTTGCTTCACCACCTTCAAGGAAATGCGGCATTGAAAGAATCGAGCGATACCGGATTTCCTCACGAGAGGGGTTTTCCGAAAGACCGATGGTCTTCAGTTCCGAGGCCGTCGGCCTCGCAAGAGTGGGCACAGCAAGGCCCAATATGACGACAAGGATCGAAATGAATTTCATGTCAAAATCAGGGAAGAAGGGTCACGCCCGGAGTGAGAATCGTAATGCCGGGGCCTGCCGAAGGAGTGGAGTCTGCAGGAATACTCTCGTTCGCCACAAGACCGAGTAAGTCAACGTCATCGTTAATGCCGTCACCGTCGGTATCGGCAAGAAACGGATTGAGACCAATAGCGAGTTCGGTCGCGTCATCTAGTCCGTCGCCATCACTATCGCTGCTAAACATACTGCTCACGCCCCATAGAGCTTCATTGACATCCGAAATGCCATCGGAGTCGCTATCCTGCATTGCGTCTCCAGTCCCATCGCCATCCGAGTCCGCGAGCATTGGGTTGGAGTTCATCAACTCCACCTCGATCCAGTTGGCAATTCCGTCGGAATCAAAATCGTCTAGAAGCGGGTTGCTGTAGGACTGATCAGTCAGTTGCACCCTGAAAAAGAGACGTGGCGAGTCGCTCCAGCACCCGTAGGTGATGATTTCATCAAAGCCCTCCCGGATGTCAGGGCAATAAACCCACTCGGCAAGATCATCGGAGAACTGAAGGAAGTAGACATGGGAGTTCTCGCCATACCAGCTAATGTCGACGGTATCCAGTAACCCAGGGGCAAGATCGACGTCTGGGATTGTGGCAGCCTGAGCGAAGCTCTGGAGGGCCACATAAAGAAAAACGGGAGTGAGCTTACTCATAATGTCAAAAGTGATGGAAATCTATCGGCGCCAGAAGCTCACTTTGATGTCCCTCGGTTGCGGTGGATTCGCTTTTCGCCAGGCACTCGCATCCTCAGCGTATTTGACGCGTTTGACGTAAGCCGCCTCAAGTTCATCTTTGCGATCAGCATAAAGTTCATGGAGTGCTGTAATGACTGCCAGGGCTTCTTCATTTTCGTCATCGCCAGTGGTAACGACGTATGCGACATCCAGTTCCGGTAGCTGGGGGTGTTCTGGCACGGGTAACGGTTTCGCTCTGTCCAACGGATGATAATCCAAGCCCGAGGCCATTAGCATGTAGCTGAAAGTCCTCCCATTTCGCTTCACTTCACCAATGCCCTGAAACAACCTGAAATCGACATTGCTCCAGGCTTCGTAGCGCTCGCCATTGTAGCTCCATTGGACCTTGGAGCGTTCTCCATTGTAAACTGTCGCGCCTATACCCACGTAAACGGTCTGCTGAAATCTAGCTAGTAGCTTTGCGAGAGCTTCATCTGAAATAGGAGTAACGTCCCGTGGAAGTGGCGGAGAAGGCGGTCTTGGAATTTTGGGATCCTTGACGACTTGGCTGCGGATGCTCCGACCGGCTGATCTTACTTCGAGATTTTTCACCGGCCTGAATGATCGGGGTGCGACGCGTGGCTTTTCCACTGGAGGCACGAAGTCCGAAACCACCGGGATCCCTGCACTAACTGAAGCATCGCCCTCTTTCCTGGTTTCCTCTTGGGCGAAAAGTGAGCTGACTCCTAGAATCATGAACCCCGCCACAAACTCAGCAATTACCCCCAACCCAAACGAGCGGGAGGAAGTCGCCTCCGAGGGTCTTAATCCGAGCAATTTCATGAGCCGAACATGGAAGCATTGCTCAAGGTCTGACAAGGACAGAAGAGGCGTTCACGAACTTTTGACGCTTCCAGAAAAAATTTTGGGTCGATCACGCATTTTACGGCCCTAATACCGCAGGACTCCGCCAAGAGCTCCATAATTCACCGGGGACACAGCTGGTATGGAATCGGTCACGCTTTGCCGCAGATCGACGCACCACCGGATTTCCTCATTGTGGGCTTCGGATCTCCCTGAATTCCAAATTGTTTAGTTCGCTTTTCCCCGATGGGGCTTTTGGGATTTGAATCGGGAAGCTGTTAGGTTGCTTGAATGAAGATGTTGTCGATCAATCTTATTTCGCCATAGAAGACGGCGGTGCGAGGTCTGGGGTCCTTGAAATGCGCAGTTGTTAGGTTGGTCTCACACGTAGAAAAGTAAGCGCCCAACAGAGCCGCTCTCGCATTTGTGCCAGAGTTCTAGCGGCTCTGGCATCTATGCGGCCTTGTCTGCCGGGTTCTCCTTTTTGAGCTTCCGGTCTGTGATCCAGACCTTGGGCAGTAGGGACGGGAGTTCGTCCGGGGCGGGGTCGTGCATAGGAGATTGGGGTCCTCGCATTTCGCATTTGGCTTTCAAAGTTATCCTTCCAGCTCCCCTGCCGTGCGTCTCAGTTGACGCGAATCATTCACTCTCCGCACCGCCCGGTCCCAATAACCTGCCAAGCAAACAAGGTGTTGCGCACCAAATTGATATCGTACTAGTTTGCCAAATTGTGACTGTACGGATTTTGGTCTGATTTCCACGCTGTCATCGACTTTCGTTGCCACTGCCGTCGTACGATTTTTGCCGGAGTACAATGTGCCGGTGAATGTGGGAGAGGGGGAGCTGCGGGCTCTGAGGGTAGGGTTTTCGGGAGGCATAGTGGCGGCTCCCGATGAGGATTTATGATGAGTTCGGGCGTGGCCGAAATGCTCGGCCACGCCCGTTTTCTCTGGTTTACGACTTCATCGGTCGCACGCCATTTCGGTGATCCCTCGGCAGCTTGCTCCCCAGCAGAGCCTGCGTCCGTTTGGCCGAAAGTCTACGGACTTGCCGGAAGCTCGCCTGGTGGCATGAGGGTGGCCGGGTTATTCGGGTCTGTTGTGCCGCAAGGAGGGCTGTAAAAGCACGATGTCGCTTCGGATGCGTTGAATCTGGGTCCCAGATGCGAGGTGCTTTTTCCATCTCGTGTTGCCACTCGAAACAGGTTTCTGAATGTCTGAACGACTCGATGAGAAATCGGAACTTTGTTGGTGTCGATTCTG
>CAZVMS010000122.1:0-4487 GCA_964628795.1 uncultured Haloferula sp.
GAGAATTGCGCCCAAAACTTGAGATCCAGGCAGGGTGCTGGGCCATTTTTCCCAGTGAAAGGCGCTGCGCACCTCCCGCAAGCCCTCGGCACCCTCTGCAGACCGCCCGCTTCAACTAAAAATTCGAAAATCACCCTGCCCGAATGGCTTTTCGAATAGGGTCTAGCTTGATCGCCCTGGGCAGCGGGTGGGATTCCCACATAAACGGACGGCGATTCAAAAGGACGGTCAGTTCCAACCCAGCCCAGGATCTGCCTCCGCCCCAGTCCGCCCAAACGCCGAAATCCGCCCGGCACGAAAAACCATTAAAACCCCATCACACCCATCCGCAATGACCCTCTTCCCATTGCTCTTCAACATCTTACACCCTCAAAGAAAAACCTGCCGCTAGAGCCAATCGACTGTTTGCCTGGCATTATTTCAGGCATTATTTCACGACAGTGATGAGAATGAGTTTGACGGCGAGCAGGGCGTTCATGGCGCGTGCAAGAGAATGTAAGATTACCCAGTTAGTTGGGGGAAAGTTGCGTAAATACTCAGATACTGGCGGGACTGGGTGATATGTTAGTTTAAGGGTGCTTCAATCTGGCGCTGGGCTACGGGTCGACCCGGTCATCGACCAAGTCGGGCTTGCCCGCTTCGTCTTTCGGAATGTGCTCGGCGAGCTGTTTGACGATGGCCTGCAGGGCTTCGTCCGTTTTCACCTGATCGATCAGGTTGTTGAACTCATGTGGGTCGGTCTGGCGGTCGTAGAATTCCTCGCTGCCCTCGGCGTAGCGGGTGTAGCGGTAGCGGGTGTCGACGACGCTGTGGTTGTGGGCGTAGATGGTGGTAATGGCCGGGCGCTCCTTGCTGGCGGAAGGGTCCGCGATCCAGGGCAGCAGGCTCAGGCCGTCGAGCTGCGAGTCGCTTGGCTTGGCTTCAAGCCCGGTAGCTTGAACCAAGGTTGGATAGACATCGAGCAGCTCGACGGGGCGGTCGCAGCGAACCCCGCGTGGTGTGTTTTTCAAATGTCTGGGAGGTACCACCATCAGTGGTACCCGGGTAGAGCGCGTCCATAGTGTCTGCTTGGCGATATGGTCCTTTTCGCCCAGGTGCCAGCCGTGATCGGAAAGCACTACGATCCAAGTGTTGTCGGCCATGTCACTCTGATCCAGCGCGTCGATCACGTGGCCAAGCGCAGCATCCATCGCCGAGGTGCAGGCCAAGTATGCCTGGGTCAGCGTGCGGAGGTTCGCTTCGCTTCCAAGTGCCCAGTCCGCGCAGACCCGATACCCGACGCGAGTGGCGATGCGTTTTGCGATGGCAGGCAGGTCGTTCATGTCGTCGGCACGCGTTGCAGCGAGCAGGACATCCTTTTGGGCTGGAGCGGCATCGAACCACTTCTTTGGTGCGAAGAGCGGCAGGTGAGGGTTGTAGAAGCCAAGCGCCATGAAACGCGGTTTGTCGCCCGCCTCAAGGGGTTCTTGAATGTTTCCGACCGTCCATTCGGCGATGCGCCAATCGGTGTAGCGCTCCTGGGACTCGGGATAGGCGCCGATGTCCCATATGCTGGCGGGCGTGATGCTTTTTGGGACGACAAGCTTTTGAGGAGGATAGGGACCTTGATTGGTATCGAAGCAGGGAGTGCCACCGAGGGGTTTGTTTTTACTGCCATGCAGAATTTTGCCCGCAGTGAAAACATGGTAACCGGCTTGCTCGAAGCGCTGCGTTAGCCATGGAAGATCGTGACCCGGCTTGAGTTTACCCCTGGCATCGTATCGCGGCTCATTGCCGTAGATCCCCGAGCTTGTTGGGCGCAAGCCGGACATGAAGCTGGTGCGCGAGGGCCTGCAGATCGGTGCTTGGCAATGGGCATTGGCAAACAGCACGCCACGCTTGGCCAGACGGTCCAGATGGGGTGTCGAAGCTTGGGGATGCCCTCGCCCCGTCAGTTGGCCGTCCTTCTGTGGGGCGTCCTTGTCCGTCAGGCAGCCGATCCAGTCGTTGAGGTCATCGATGGTGATCAGCAGGACGTGGTCGCGTTGAGGCACGGCAGAACTTGCCGTGGCAACCAAGGCAATCAGGAGGAATATGAGCGGTTTCATAAAGCGGTGAGGGGTGATGGCTCCTCGTAGAACGCAGCTCTGTGGTTCTTCGTCGGAAGCTTGGAGTCGGATGGTGCGGTCAAGCCATTGCCCTCCGAGGAGAAGGCTTCCAAGTTGCCTGAGACCGCATCTTTCAACGCCCATATTGGGCCGATTTTTTCCAATACCTGCACTTGGTTCACGAGTAGTTCTTTGAGCTTGGCATAAGGGACATCCTGCACGGCCGATGGTTCATCCTACCGGGGCACCGCCGCAGCATAGCCAGCGCGCATTCGGGCCGAGAAGTCATCGAGTTGCGCGGCGAATTTCGGTTTGTTGGCCAGGTTGTTTGTCTCCTCGGGGTCCTCGCGGTGGTCATACCACTCGCGAGCGATCACTTTGCCGTCGGCGAGTCTCCGCCACTCAGTGTAGCGATGGTGCTCGGTCCGCATCGTGTAGCCCATCACCTCGCCTCGCGGGAACTGGCTGAAGGCGGCAGACTTCCAGAGCTTGGACGGGTCATCCAGCAGCGGGGCAAAACTCGTTCCCTGGAGGTGCGCGGGAAGCTCGATGCCTGCCAGTTCGCAGAGGGTTGGATAGAGATTGACCAGCTCGGTCAGGGCAGCGGTCGATTTCCCCAAAGCCTTCATGCCCGGCGCACTGACGATCAGCGGCACCCGAGTGTCGCGCTCGAAGTTGGTGTGTTTGCACCACATCCCGAGATCGCCGAGCTTGAAGCCGTGGTCGCCCCAGAGGACGACGATCGTGTTCTCCTTTAATCCCAGCCGTTTCACTTCGTCGAGCACGCGGCCGATCATCGAATCGACGTAGGACACGCAGGCGGCGTAGCCGTGAATCAGTTTGCGCTCCTCGTCCGCTGGCATCGGCCCGGACTTTGGCATGCCATGGTAGCCCCGCAGTTCATTCCAGCCGGTGTGCGCTGGCTTGGGCGCTCCTTTCGGTGCTGCGCGCTCCGGGGCCAGGGGGAGCTTTTCGGGGTTGTAGAGATCCCAATATCGCTTCGGCGCGTTGAAAGGGAGGTGTGGTTTCATGAAGCCGACAGCGAGGAAGAACGGCGTATTATCTTTCCTTCCTGCGAGTCGCTGGAGTTCGCTGATCGCACGGGTGGCGATGACGCCATCCGGGTAGGCGTTGTCATCGACATCCGGAGCTTCGTAAGCCGGCCCCATGCCTTGGCGACGTTCCGTGGGATTTTCTTTCTCATAGCGCTCTACTTCGCGACGCGATGCCTCGGCCAGATAGCTGCGTCCAAACCATTCGCCTTTCGGATCGAAGGCGGGCTGACTCCACCCCTTTTTCTTGTCACCGGAGTGGTGGTAGATCTTTCCCAGTGAGAGAGCTTCGTAGCCGTGGTTGAGGAAGTGCTGGTTCAGCGTCAAGGCATCGGGGACATGCTCGAAGAGCGGACCATTGTTGTAGATCTTGCCGTGATTCGGGCGATAGCCGCTCAGCAGGCTGGCCCGCGACGACATGCAGATCGCTTCCTGACAATAAGCCCGGTCGAAGCGCAGGCCTCTTTGCGCGAGGCGATCGATGTTCGGCGACTTGATCCACGACTCGCCATAGCAGCCGAGCTGCGGCCGCAGATCGTCCACCGCGATGAACAGGATATTGGGTTTCGCCGCTGCAGCGATGCCCAGCAGGAAGGGTAGGCACAACAAGTTGCGCAGTGAAGGGGATCGAAATGCAATGGGGAGCGTCTTCATGGAAATGTTCACGGGCAGGATAAGGTGTTAGCTTGGCAGGCGGTGGAGTTTGTAGGGAGGGGCTTTGCCGGAGTTCCACTGGCAGAGGTAGAGGTTTTCATTGGTGTCGACGCAGACGTCGTGGCGGTTGTTGACGAGGTCGCCTTCTTTCATGAGAGCCTTGAGTGTTCCGTTTTCATAAAGCGGAGTTGCGCCGCCGGGGCAGGAGATGACTTTGTTGTCTTTGTCGAGGATGACGAGGTTGCATGGTGTCTTCAAAAAAATTTGCCAAAAAAAGTTGCCAAGCAAACAGTTGGTCGACAGCCGCAAAAGACGAAAAACAAAAAAGTTGCCAGGCAAACAGTTGATTGACAGCCGAACCAAGCCCCCCAACAACTCAGTAACAACCTAAATATCAACAAGAAAGAAGCCCGAACCAAGAAGGCGGCAGGGCTTCCAAAGGCTCTTACACCGGGCGGATTTCGGCGGGGGAAAGGGTTGCCGTTGATCGAATGACTACCTCGTGACGAGCCGACTGATTGCCTCAACTAATTGCCTGGCATTATATTCATGGCAGATCGGTGTGGAAAACTCAGGCGGGAGATTGCCATTGCCTGGTAGCGCCCGGCGGCGGCAACGGCCCTTCATGGATTCGCGCGGCTCCGGGAGCTTCGATTTCAGATCCAGTGGTGGCGCTCGAAATACCTCCGTACAG
>CAZVMS010000123.1:0-2458 GCA_964628795.1 uncultured Haloferula sp.
AACCTCATTGGCTCGACCACGACCGGAGAGGGCTTGGAAGTCCATGCTTGGCTAGACGGAAAATCATACATGAAGGGGCGGAAAATCACTGCTGAAGAATTCGGCGAAATAACCATCAAGCGCAACAAGTTCCATGGTGAGTGGAATTATGAAATTCATCCAAATGAATAGGTGAGTCCGGTAGTTTATTGTTTAGCGCTGCCTTATGATTGCCGCCGTTTCGATGGTGGCTTTTTCGTTTGGACTGAGATTCTTCTTTTTGTCTCAGGATTGGAGCCTCTTTTATTTTACGCTAACAAGATTAGATGCACTATCATTCGGGACAATTTTGGCTCTCATCGAGCCAAAATTGCGACTTCATGCTGACGTCGGACGCAAAGTTCTACCGGCGATACTGGCGGCTTGGATTGTCCCGCTCTTTCTTGCCTACGTAGTTTTCACTGGAAGTGCAGCTTTCATGATTCAATTGATCAAGTATCCGCTGATTGCAGGATTTTACTTCTTCCTTATGGCCTACATAGTTGTTTCCCGCCCAGAGTCATTTGCGTGCAGATTGCTATCAAGCAGAGCAGCCGTCTATATTGGAGGTATCAGCTACGGTCTTTATGTTTATCATGGAACGTGTTTTGGATGGTTTGACAGATTCTTTCCTGACTGGCCTTTGATTGCTGCCATGCCATGTGCTTTCATTTTTGCCATCATCGTGTCTCATCTCAGCTTTAAGCTGCTCGAGGCACCGTTTCAGAGACTGAAAAAGCGCCTAGTAAAACAAGAATCGAACAAGACGCTCCATCCAACGGCGGGTAACGCTCCAGTTTGAATTCGGGCTTCCATCCCCGCCGTGGATGAGCTAGACGTTCGCTGGAAGAGTCCAAACCAATGAAAACACGCAAGCACATGAAGGCACGCGCTCCCCTAGTCGTGGGGATCATTCTGGCCGTCACGTGTCTTGCGCCGTGTGCCGAAAAGAAGCAGAGTCCAGAGGAGCAACGCGCTGAAACGATTGAAGCACGCATCGAGAAGGCATTGGGTGATTGGTCAAGTAAGCCAGAGCTCACCCGGCCTCCTTACGATGACATAGTCCGACAGATCTTTGATTCGTTGAGTGAGGAGGAGATCCGCCTCGTTGCCCGATATGTTCACGCCCTCGACGTCGAGGAGGAGGCGTTCCGGCGATGGGCTCGATTCGATCCGGCGGGGGCACTGAAGGCCGTCCGAGCGGTCGAGGACTCCAACGCCGCGGAGATCCGACTCGCCGGAACCGGACTCGAAGGAGGTCCGGGCGATGCGGTGTCAGGCTGGATCTTCGGGATGTATTTGGGTGCGCTTGATGGTTGGTCGGAAGTCGCACCCAAGGCAGCCTGGGAATCATTCAAGAAGCGGGAGGGACCTTTGTCCAAGTCGTTGGTGGTCGAAGACTACCTTCACTACTTTTATCAGGTGCTTTTTGATCGCCTTGCGAAGGTCGATCCAGATCTTGCGTTTCACGAACTCATTCAATACCGTGCTGACGAGTATGAGGAGATGTTCACCGCCAGCATGTTGGCGGGTTATCTCCATGGCGCCCCTAGTGGCCGGGATTGGCGCAAGGAGGCGGATCGGTTGCTGCAGCGCAAGTGGGATGACGGCTACATCTATGCTGAGATCCGAACCGCTCTGATGGGGCGCTGGCTCGGGGATGCCCCCAAAACTGCCGAGAAGTGGTTCTCAGAGGGCGATGTCGAGGACTTGCATTGGTCGTATGTCGAACCGCCCATTGGCGACCTTGATCCGTTTGCATCAGATACGAACCCGGCTGAACACCAACAGGCTGCAAAGGAGAAGAAGCGTAATCACCTCGGAAGCGCAGCTGGCTATTGGGCTGCTCGAGACTTTCCTTCCGCGTGGCGGTGGATGAAGTCATATAGTGGGTTTCGCCGAGAGGAATTTGGGCAGGCAGTGCTTCACGGGATGGATGTATACCGCTCCAACCGCACCAGCTATTTTATAGGAGGTGAAGGGGCACGAACGTACTTTATACAGCAGGCCGCCCTCTTGCCGGATCAAACAGACCGCACGGAGCTGGCACTTCGATTCGCCAAGGTGCTTTGGGTTTTTGACGACACCGGATTTCTTGGTGGGCCACCACCAGACAATGAGAAGTGGTTAGCGGACGTTCGTAAGAGCACTGCAGCACTTCAACTGGATCCACAAGCCGTGAACGCCATCGTCAACAAACTCCGGAACAAAGGAAACAGCGAATCGGGTAGGCGGGGGATTTTATCCCCCGCCCCCCACACCACCGGCCGTAAGGATCCGTAGCACGGCGGTTCCAATTCGTCATGCCATTCCCGTCGAACCTTGCGGCCCGTCGGGATAGCGAATGGCGACCCATATCTTCTCAAGATCGGGAACCCCTTGGCTGTGAAGCCACGCGTCGGTCATCGCCCGATGCACGAGGCTGTTGCGGCTCATCCTC
>CAZVMS010000124.1:0-3488 GCA_964628795.1 uncultured Haloferula sp.
CTGAGTGAAATTAAGTTATTGAATTACAACATGTTGCGTCACACCTTTTCAAGGTATTTATTTTATTTTCAATGAATGATTCATACGCAGGCTGCGACGTGTTTTCGGTCGGTCAGCGGCTTTTCGAATAGGGTCTAGCCATGAGCGTTTTCGTGGTATCTTATCTCCCACCATGCACTCAATCCATCCATTCCTTGCCGCCTTTCTCCTAATCGCCGCACTCCCCGCGCATGCTCAGGTGACCGGGGGAAACACCGCCAATCCCAACGCGACTTCCAACAGCGATGAGGAAAACAACGCCACCGAATCCGACGGGCCTCGCCGCTTCTGGCAAGCCAGTCTTTCCAACGGTCACTACATGGTCGCCCTGGATCGCATCTCAAATATCAGCATGCATGAGTACTTGCTGGATGGCACTCTGATCGTCACGGAAGTGACCATCGATACCACCGGACGTGCCCTCGCCCGCTTCTACTACATCGAACCGCTCACCGATGCGGGTGGCAGGGCTGAAATCGCCCGGGTCGTCGATCGTGGCCGCGAACTCCTCGACCGCGCCGGCCAGAAAACCGGCACCGACGCCCACAACATGGCGCAGAAGACCTACCCGGCCACCACCCATGCGGGAACGATCGAGTATCGTCTTACTGACAAACGTGACCTCGACGCTCTTTACGGAAGTCTCAGAAGGGCTTGGGAAACCGGCAAAGGTCGCAAGCTGACGATCAAATAAAGCTCACTCAGGCACTGGCAACTCTCTCGCCGCCTTCTCTTCCGCAGGTACTACCGGCGGAGGCACGTCCTTGCCGCGGATCGAGTCAAACAAGGAACCCAATCCATTGACGACACCCTCCGCCTGCCGGATGACCTCGCCCGCCTGCTCGACGGTATTTCCATCGCCATCGAGCAGCAGCTTCCCGGTCTCTAACAGGTCCTCTCCCTGCTTGATTACCGCCTTGCCTTCACCGACCGCCGAATCCAGATCACCCGCCACCACATGGCGGGTGAATTTCAGCACTCGGTCACCGGTTTCCGGCAAAAGCTCGAACATCCGCTCACCGGCAGCATCGATCAAACGATCCGTGAGGTCTTCCTTCGGATCATCCACCGTTCCCGTCACCCGCAGATTGGTCCAAAGGAGGCCACGCTCACCGGGAAAGAAGACCTTCGTTTCCGCGCCAGGAATCCGCGCCAGCGTGCCCGGTGCCAATCCCAGCTTGAAGCGACCATCGAGCTGACCCGCCGCATCGACCCTCAGCATGCCCTCGAGACGGATCAGCCCATCGCTGCCGAGTTCCAGATTTGAAACGGTCAAAACACCATCCTTCAAGTAGTAATCCGCGCGAGCATCGTTGAGCACCAATCTCCTGAAGCGTGGATTCCCGCCATACGCCGCCAGATGATCCAGCACCGGCAAAGCGGTTAGAGTCCCATTCAGCAATTCTAGCGATCCATCGACCGCCAAGCCACTCCCCGAGTCCCCCACCGAAAACTCGCTCTCCAAACTCCCCTCAAGTCGCTGCTTCCAGTCTTCCGACAGCACTTCCCCCGCCATCACATCCTGAAGCCGACCTTCAAAAGCAAATCCTCCACCACTCAGCGCCGCTTCACCGGTGAGACCGAGCCGACCGGATTCGAAGACGGAAAACTCCGCTTCCGTTAGATACACCCTCAGATCCTGATAGAGAAGACGAGCCTGCTTTAACTGAAGCGACGGAAGAAAGTCCCACGGCAAATCCACCTTACCACCATTCGCCTCCACTCGATAGCTCTGCTTGCCTCCGTTGGGACTCACTTCCCAGCGCGTTCCTGCAAAGTCGATATCCCCCTGCTCGAGCCTCACCTTGAGCGACGATCGCGCTACCTGAAGATCCAGTAATTTCACCTCACTCGGCAAATACTCGGCATACCACGCCGGGCGCTCCTTGGTCACCTCCGCCAAGTCCGGCGTTCCCTCCAACTGTCCGGGCAAAGGCCGCTCCTTGGCCTCATCGCGGAGATCGAGCACCACATCGAGTTGATTCAGCCTCGCCCCACTGATCTCGACCACCCCGCTACTCACCTTTCCCAGGCCAATATCAAGACGCAGCCCATCGGCGCGGAGGCTTTCAACCATGCCATCACCCTGCGCATCGAACGAATCGCTGCCCACCGAGGCCCCATCCCAGTGAAACTTCCCGAACTCCGACCTCGCACCCAAGCCTTCGCCAGTCGCATTCGAAAGCATCTGCCTGAAGTCTTCGCTGTGCAACCATGATCGCAACCACAGATAAGCGCCCGCAACCGAGACCACCAGCAGCAGGCCTAGTCCCACCAGCCCACGAATCCACCACGACTTTCCTCCTGACTTCGGGGCACCTCGGCGACGTCTTGCTCTGCGACTCATCGCTGACAGCATGCGCGATTCTCGCGAGTCCGCAAGCCGCTTGCACCCGCCAGCTCCCCGGCTACACTCCCGCCCATGCAAGAGGAAATCAAACTCACCCGCGACGTCGAGGCCATCCAAATCCCTAGCGGTGACACCCTGACCCTGCCCATCGGCACCCCCGTTTTCATCACCCAGCGCCTCGGAGGCACCTTCACCGTCGCGACTTCCGGCGGCTTGGCCCGCATTTCATCAAAAGACGCCGATGCCCTCGGCATCGACCTTACCGAGCACAAGCAGAAGCAGGCCGAAGCCGAGCGTCTCAAGGACGCCCCGGTCGAAGAGCAAGTCTGGGCCCAGCTCAAGGAAGTCTACGACCCTGAAATCCCCGTCGACATCGTCAACCTCGGCCTCGTTTACGACTGCGCCATCAATGAAGCCGACGGCAAGAAAACCGTCGCCATCAAGATGACCCTCACCGCCCCCGGCTGCGGCATGGGCCCGGCGATTGCTGCGGATGCCCAGTCAAAAATCATGACCATCGACGGCATTGAGGACGCCCAAGTCGAACTCGTCTGGGATCCCGCCTGGAATCAGGACATGATTTCCGAGGAAGGAAAGATGAAGCTCGGAATGATCTGACCTTCGATAGAAGCGATGTCCACGACCCGGATCTTCACCTTCGCCGCCATCGGCATGGTCCTGATGTCGGTCATGCTCGCATCGTTCAACTATCTCTTCGCCGCCCTCATCGTGCTCGCCAGCGTGGTGATCGGCGGCATCGCCTTGGCGATCACCGCGTGGAGATCGGGGCTCTAACAGAATCCAAGCATGACGATTCGGCAGATCCCCGCCCTCTTGCATCGTCACCCGCAAACCTCGCCCACTAGTCCACCGCCCGCACCCTCAGCGCCCGCAGCGAGAAAATCGCCAGCCCTCCCGACTCCTTCAGCCTCCTCGCCCCGTCCTTCCGTTTCTCTCCGAAATACTCCCGGCGCTCAGCAAACACCCCTTCCACAAAACTCCGACTCCCAATCGCCACCCCATCGCTGAAATACCGCACCCGGCACCTCAGCAGTTCCGAAAGACTCAGCTGCCCTCCTTTCGCCAAAACCTGCTTCGC
>CAZVMS010000125.1:0-6390 GCA_964628795.1 uncultured Haloferula sp.
ATGGGGTTTGAAAAGTTCGCGAAGTGCGTGCAGAGTGTGTCCGGCAGCTTGGGAGTTGTTTTCTTTTGTTTTCACAACCAACAGGTTACACCCCAAGCTGCCATTTGTTAAGCGATCTTAAATTTTGTCGTGTAGTGTGAAAGAAATTGAATTCTCTGCGAAGTATTATGGACCTATCGTTTGAAGGGTACGATGTTTCTATAGATAGAAATGGCAATGGAGCCTCCATCTCGTATTTCAAGAAAGGCGACTCTAAGGAGGGGGGAGTAGTGGGTATTTCAATTTGGCTAAACAGGAGCGGGGAGATGGTCTTGATCGCTCCCTATAGAAGCGCGTCTCGCCGGAACGAGCATATTGCCAAACTTATGTTGAAATTTATTGAAGGTTCGATAGACTGGAAGATGTTTGAGAAAAACTCTCTTTTCGATCAGTCGGGAGATGATGAGAAGCGTGAGCTAGTTACTCAGTTAGCGCATAGCATGATCCAGTTCGGACCAAAGGAAGGAAAAGGTTATATGATTCCTGCGGATTCAAGCGCCTTGAGCATTCTTAGAGAACTAAGCGTTGAGAGTTACAAGAAGTCGAATAAATCTAATGAAGGAATTGACTTCAGAAAGTATGCTGAGGAATTGCTCGCGAAGTGAAGTGTTACGCACCAAATTGGAAGGGGTCCTTTCAGGTCTGGGGTCCTTTCATTTTGCATTTGGCCGAAACCCAAGCGAATCTTCTGAAACCTTCATCTGGAATTAGCGGCCCATCCCTTCGTGCTCCCATGCCCAACTCCAACAGACGCATGAACGTTCTGGACGCATTGGCATGAAGAGGATTTGAAGCCATCATCACCCACCTCGCCGAGCCCTTTCCGCTACGTGAGGGCGACGGCCCGATGCGCTACCTTCCAAGCCAACTGGACAACTATGTGACGGCACCACAGAAGTATGTGGAGGAGGGCGGCGTGGACCTGGTCTTCGTCGATGGAAGGGAGCGGTTTTTCGAAAGAAGTGATGAGGCTCCAAGCCTGTTTCAATTTCGAGGGGCAAAGTCTCAGTTCACCCGTGCCTCAGTTACCCGAGACTACGGTTCGGCATTGTCAAATCGAGGAGCCACATCCGCGAGCCCATGAACCTTGGAAAAAAGGATAGGAGAGTGCCCCTTGATCTTCATCCGAGCCCAAGCGCCATTCTTGGCAGGGCGCATCGTGGCGTCGCGGACCCCTTTAGCCTTTCCCATCAACAAATCACGATATGATGATTTGACTCTTGAAGAGTGGTATCTTTTGGCTAGTTTTCCGCCATGCCGCGCCCCGACGCCACCGCCGACCTCACCAAAGCCCTCGAACAGCGCATCCTCGTCCTCGACGGAGCGATGGGCACCACCATCCGTGGCTACGGGCTTCAAGAAAGCGACGCCCGTGGCAAGCGTTTCGAAAAGACCCAGAAGGACCTGCTCAACAACGGCGACATCCTCTCGCTGACCCGCCCGGACGTCATCGCCGACATCCACAAACGCTTCCTCGACGCCGGTTCCGACATCTTCGAAACCAACACCTTTTCCGGCACCTCGATCGCCCAGAGTGAGTTCTTCGTCGAAGACCCGCGCGAATCCGGCAAAGGCCGCAAGGACCCCGAGTTCTATCAAGGCGTCCTCGATAACCCTTTCCTCAAAGACCTCGCCGCCGAAATCAACATCGCCTCTGCCAAGCTCGCCCGCGTCGTTGCCGATCAAATCGCCAACGACACCGGCATCGTCCGCTATGTCGCCGGTGCGATCGGCCCGATGACCGTCGGCCTCAACAATTCAGCCGTCGATGCCAACGACCCCGGCTTCCGCAGCGTCATATTCGATCAAGTTTACGAAGACTACAAACGCCAGATCCGCGGGCTTGTTGAAGGCGGCGTCGATATCCTGATGGTCGAAACCATCTTCGATGCGCTGAACTCAAAAGCCGCGCTCGTCGCGATTCAGGACGTCTTTGAAGAAGATGGCTTCAAGCTCCCGATCATCATTTCCGCCGCCGTCGGCATGGGTGGTGAAACGATGATCTCTGCCCAGAAAGTGGAAGCCCTGTGGAACGCCGTCGCCCACGTGAAACCACTCGCCGTCGGCCTCAACTGTTCGCTCGGCCCCGACCAGATGCGTCCTTTCATCGAGGAAATGTCGCAAGTCGCCGAGACCTTCGTCTCCTGCTACCCGAATGCCGGCATGCCCGACGCGCTCTCGGCCACCGGGTTCCCGATGCTGCCGAAGGACATGTATGGCCACCTCAATGACTTCGCCAAGTCCGGCTTCATCAACTTCGCCGGAGGCTGCTGCGGCAACACCCCCGAGCACATCGCAGAAATCGCCAGAGGCGTCCGCGATGTCGAACCGCGCAAGATTCCCAGCAACGAAAAGCTCCTCCGACTCTCCGGCACCGAGTCCTACAACCACACCACCGACAAAAACTTCCTCATGATCGGTGAGCGGACCAACGTCGCAGGCTCCCCCGTCTTCCGGAAAATGATCCAGGAAGGCCGCCTCGAAGACGCCCTCGCCGTCGCCCGCCAACAGGTCGACAACGGCGCACCGGTCATCGACATCTGCTTCGATGACGGCCTGATCGACGGCAAGGAAATGATGACTCGTTTCCTCAACCTCGTCCAATCCGAGCCCGACATCACCAAGGTGCCGATCACCGTCGATTCCTCGAAATGGGAGATTCTCGAAGCCGGACTGAAGTGCCTTCAAGGCAAGGGCATCGTCAACTCGATCTCGCTCAAGGAAGGTGAAGAGGCCTTCAAATCAAACGCGCGCACGATCAAGAAATTCGGGGCCGCCGCCGTCGTCATGGCCTTCGATGAAAATGGCCAGGCCGCGACTTACGAAGAAAAGATCCGCATTTGCGAACGCGCCTACCGCATCCTCGTCGATGAAGTTGGCTTCAACCCGCAAGACATCATTTTCGATCCCAACATCCTCACCGTCGCCACCGGCATCGAGGAGCACAACAACTATGCGGTCGACTTCTTCAAGGCCACCAAGTGGATCAAGGAGAACCTCCCCGGCGCGAAAGTCTCCGGCGGCGTCTCGAACGTTTCCTTTTCTTTCCGCGGCAACAACCCGGTCCGCGAAGCAATGCATTCCGCCTTCCTCTACCACGCAGGCAAGGCCGGCATGGACATGGGCATCGTCAATGCCGGCATGCTCGAAGTTTACGACCAGATCGAACCAAAGCTGCTCAAAGCCGTCGAAGACGTCCTCCTCAACCGCGACCCCGATGCCACCGAGCGTCTGTTAGACATCGCGGAGGAATACAAAGGCGTCAAAAGGGAAGCCGCCGTGCAGGACCTCGCTTGGCGCGATGCGCCGGTCGAGAAACGCCTCGAACACGCGCTGCTCAAAGGCATCGATACCTACATCGTCGAAGACACCGAGGAAGCCCGCCAGCAATACGACAAGCCACTCAAAGTCATCGAAGGCCCGCTGATGGACGGCATGGGCGTGGTCGGTGACCTCTTCGGTGCTGGCAAAATGTTCCTCCCGCAGGTCGTCAAATCGGCCCGGGTGATGAAGAAATCCGTCGCCTACCTCGAGCCCTTCATGGCCAAGGAAAAGGAGATCAAGATTCTCGGCATCATCGAATCTCTCCGAGAAGCGAACCCCGGCAAAGACGACGCCCACCTGCGCATCATGGCCGAGAAAACCCTCACCGCCGGCCGCGTCCTGATGGCCACGGTGAAAGGCGACGTCCACGACATCGGCAAGAACATCGTCGGCGTCGTGCTCGCCTGCAACGGCTTCGAAGTCATCGACATGGGCGTCATGGTTCCCTGCGACAAGATCCTCGACACCGCCATCGCCAAGCAGGTCGACGTGATCGGTCTCTCCGGCCTGATCACTCCCTCGCTTGATGAAATGATCCACGTCGCCAAGGAAATGGAGCGTCGCAAGATGACCCTCCCGGTCCTCATCGGCGGTGCCACCACCTCCGCCGCCCACACCGCCGTGAAGATCGCCCAGCACTACAGCGGCCCGATCGTCCACGTCCTCGATGCCTCCCGCTCGGTGCCCGTCACCACCACTTTGCTTTCCGAAGACGGCAAAGACAAATTCGTCGCCGAGAACAACGAAAAGCACGAGAAGCTCCGCGCCAACTTCAACAAGAAGGACAAGCCAACGATCTCCCTGAAACAAGCCCGCTCTAACAAGCCGGCCTTCGACTGGGAAAATTACACGCCCGCCAAGCCTTCCTTCACCGGCACCCGCGTCATGGACAATCAGTCCCTCCGCGAGCTCGCCGACTACATCGACTGGACGCCCTTCTTCCACGCCTGGGAACTCCGTGGCGTTTGGGATCGTGAAACCAAGGTCCTCAAAACCAAGAACGAAGAAGGAGCCAAACAAGCTCAGGAACTCTTCGCTGATGCTCAAGAGCTTCTTGAAGACATCATCTCTAACAAGCGTTTCACCGCCCGCGGAGTTTACGGATTCTTTCCTGCTAATTCAGAAGGCGACGACATCACTGTTTGGACCGACGAAACCCGCACCACCAAGCGAGCCACCTTCCACACCCTCCGCCAGCAGATCGAAAAAAGCAGCGACAAGCCCCACTTCGCGCTTTCTGACTATGTTGCGCCCGTGGCTGAGGCTTCCAGCCTCATGGCCAAACCTACGAATTCGGCGATGAGCCTGGAAGGCACAGCCACCGACTACATCGGTGGCTTCGTCGTCGGCATCCACGGTGCGCACGAGTGGGCCGAGGAAGTCGAGAAGGCCGAAACCGATCCCTACAAAGGCATCATGATCAAAGCGATCGCCGACCGCCTTGCCGAAGCTTTCGCCGAACTCCTCCACCACCGCGCCCGCGTCGAATGGGGCTACGAACGGCCGAACGAGTTCAATCACAACGAACTCATCAAAGAGATCTATCGCGGCATCCGCCCGGCACCCGGCTACCCGTCACAACCCGATCACACCGAGAAACCGATCCTTTTCGATCTACTAGGAGCAGCGGAGAAGACCGGCGTCACGCTGACCGAAAGCTGTGCCATGCACCCCGGTGCTGCCGTATCCGGCCTTTTGTTCTCCCATCCGGAAAGCCACTACTTCGCGGTCAGCGAACTGCAAAAAGACCAGATCGAAGACTATGCAAGGCGCAAGGGCTGGTCCATCGAGGAAGCCGAAAAATGGCTTGGGCCCTGGCTCGGCTATGCGGACTAAATCGAATGCCCCGCCTTAAGATCAAGGAAGCGCCGGACCGCCGCTATCCGATTCTCGACACCGAGTCGCTGGAACACGGCTTCAAGGTGCTTCTCTACCGTGCGTGGGCTGATATCGAGAATGATCGCCGTCTCGGCACTGGTCTTGCCCTCGGCAATCCAGTCCATGATTTCCCTCTGACGTTTGGTCAGCACCGCGCTCACCGCATCATCAGAATTGACAGGAGCGCCTTCCGAAATCGGAGCAACGAGAAAAATCTCTCCATCCAGCTTCGGCAGCGCGTAGAAGGTCATTTCTCCTCCTCCAAGATCGAATGGAACGGGACGGAAATTGGCAACAATCGGGTCAACCCACGCCTCACACATCTCTTGCAAAATCGTCGCATAGACCGCATCGTCCAACTTGCGGAACGGCTCGTCCTGCCCCCACCATTTTTCTGTTAGGTGCACCGAGAGGAAATTCATCGGCAGCACTTCTTTGGATTTCGCGAGAGAGAACATCGAAATCGGAGCTCCAGCGCCAGAACTCAACAGAAATTTTCTAAACTGAGCTTCGATACTTTGACCCGCGATTCGTTCAAGCACCGCTCTTGCCGTAAACAAGATCGCATCAAAGACCTCGTGATCTTCCTCTCCGAAGTTCCCCGTCTGCCTGCAGACAAAGAGGAGGGTGCTTCGGCTACAACAGTTCGACAAGCGTCCGGCGAGGCTGTCTCGCGCATGCATCAATTCCGGCAAGCCGAGATTGAATTCGGAAGCGACATACTCACCCTCACTGAGATAATCACTCGCAGCAAAGCCGAGGTTCCCCGGATTCCCGAAATCCACGCTACCCAGCAAGGGATGCTTGGGAATCTGCTCAGCAACTTGATCGAAATTGGCCCGCGCAACCTCGGAACTCGGGCTATTTCCAAAGATCTCCAGAAGCTGTGGCCCGACGCCGACCATTGCGATCGTGGCGTGATCACCATCGAATTGCTGCGGCAGCTGAGTCGTCAGCAACTCGGCCACCTCTTCAAAACTTCGACTGTCGTTCAGAGACTGGACCAGCGCAGAAGTGTTCGGCATGATGGCTGCTGAAAATGCGGTGAAGTCGTGAAAAAGCCCGCGATTATATGGAGGGAGGACACGACACGCGGTTTTGACACAGTGGCTCCGGGCGGCGGCGTGGCATCAGGACACGCGTCGCCAT
>CAZVMS010000126.1:0-26610 GCA_964628795.1 uncultured Haloferula sp.
CCCCGTTCATCAAGCTCGGATTTGATAATCATATACTTGGCACGGAGCCGCGATACCTCTTGTGGATTCGGCATGCCAAAACCATACTAAAACTATTTAACTTTCCCAAACTAAATCGGTAGTTTATTGTTTAGCGGGTCCTAAGTGCTGGCACCGAGGCCAGCATCGCCCCCTTCACGGGGGGCGCGGGTTGAAACGAGAGATCGGCTATCTGCGGCCCGCACATGATATATCGCCCCCTTCACGGGGGGCGCGGATTGAAACTCAATCCTCCGTCGCCAGTGAGGCGAAAATGAAGATCGCCCCCTTCACGGGGGGCGCGGATTGAAACCGCTCGATCGCCCCGCCATCCGAGGGGCGGCGCATCGCCCCCTTCACGGGGGGCGCGGATTGAAACGCCAGGTCGCGCTCGAGCGCCTGGTCGACGAGCTATCGCCCCCTTCACGGGGGGCGCGGATTGAAACACGTTGCCGATCACGTCCCGGCAGTCCGCATGATATCGCCCCCTTCACGGGGGGCGCGGATTGAAACTTCGCGGCGCGTTCCTGCCCAACGGGGATTTGTAATCGCCCCCTTCACGGGGGGCGCGGATTGAAACCCTCGTGATATATCCGCTGAGTTTGTGAGGGAGTATCGCCCCCTTCACGGGGGGCGCGGATTGAAACCATTTCAAACCCATCCGATCTCCCCAATGGGAGATCGCCCCCTCACGAGGGGGCGCGGATTGAAACTGAGGACGTGGATGCGGACTCGGTGAAGAAGTTGATTCCCTAAACCAAGCGTTTGGAATCATTCCACCGAGTTGGGACAACTTCGAATCAACGGTTGATTTGCCATGCTTTGATTTCGCGGACGGGCTGAACCCGGTCATTTTGCTAGAATAGGTGAAGCGGAGGGACTTTTACGAAAGGCTCGGCGAAACAGCCGGCGGCAGTAGAAAAGCGAGGCGCATCCATGCTGAAACATTTCTCCCGTTGCCCCTCTGCGTTCCATCGTCCGCCGAACAACAAAAAATCGCCTCGTGCTTGAGTTCGGTGGGCGAGTTGATCGCCGCGCAGGCGCGGAAAGCGGACGCGCTCAAGACCCATAAGAAAGGCCTGATGCAGCAGCTTTTTCCATCTGCGGCGGAGGTGGCGGGATAAGCGCGGTTCTTTCGCGGAGAATCCCATCGAACCATTTTCGTGGCGTCACGAAAATGGTCGCCGCCTGCATAGGCCGGGCTTTCAGCCCTCAATCAATGCGCGTTCCGCGTTCCTGGGGCGATGCCCCAGGCTGGTATGGAATCGGGCCTTCAGCCCTGAAGATCCGACAAGCACCAAAAGACGTAATCGCTCCCCTCTTAAGCGCCAACGGCGCAATGCAATACCAGCCTGGGGCAACGCCTCAGGACATGCCAACGAACCATGGCCGTCTTTGCCTGACAACGCGGCTACGGTGCCTTTTCCGTCGGGCCATCGGACCTGAATGCTCTGCTCCACTACATCGGACAACCAGGAGGAGCATCACAAGACGCGAAGCTTTCAGCAAGAATACCGCGCCTTTCTCATGAAATACGGCATCGAATCCGACGGACGTTATGTCTGGGACTGACTCAAAACCATGAACGACCTGATCCTCTACACCACCGAAGACGGACGCAGCCAGATCAAGCTCCGGGCGAAAGACGAAACCGTCTGGCTGACCCAACTGGAGATCGCGGAACTGTTTGCCTCCTCCAAACAAAACATCGACCAGCACTTGAAGAGCATCCGGATCTGATTGCCTGGCAATTTTCCATTTGTGGCAATTTTCCATTTGAGGTAATTTCCCATCCGAATCTTGGCTGGAACCCGCCGACTTCCAGCCCGGATACCTCCACACTCTCGAACAACCCTCTCCGTTCTCAAACCCAACCAACAAGCCCACGGTTGAGCTCTCACCCTTTCCTCAACAAAGGATGGCCCTTTTTTGCCTCGGTGATGTGCGGTGGTCTGAGGTAGGCGGGTTGGGGCGGCAGGGCGGTGAGTTGGTCTTTCACTTCATCGGGCAAGGCCAGCCAGGCTTCCGCCAGTCGCACGGCGGTCGGCCAACACGTCTGCACGACGACTTCTTTCGGCAAAGCCAAAGACTTCGTCTCCTCGAAGGAAAATACCTCTTCCACTCCGGCAAGCTTTGCCGCCAGCTCGGGCGTCGGCAGCATCTCCGGCTGCGGGAGCTCGCTGGCTTTGACTTCCGTCCACCACGCGCTACCGCGGCGGGCATCGCCGATGGCCACGCCGGGGGAAATGCCCGCCGCCAGCAGCGAGCTCAGCCCCACCGCCGGGCAGCCGTGGATCATTGCCACGCCTTGGCCTGCGGCGATGCCGACACGGGTGCCGCTGTAGCTTCCCGGACCGGTTCCGATGATCACGGCATCGAGCGCTTCCCCGCCCAAGGCCTCGATCGCGTGCTGCAGGGGCTCGAAGAGCAGCGAGTTGTGATTGCGGTCACTTTCGAAGCCTCCCTCAAAAATGGTGGCGCTGCCACGCAGCAGTGCTAGGGACGCACGCGGCGTGCTGGATTCGATGGCAAGGATCAGCGGCACGCCCGTGGCTGTAGCGTCATTGGAGGATTCCGGCAAGGTTGCTACGATTCCCCCTTGCGCCAAATCGGATGTATCGCTTTCTTCCCTGCGTTCCACCCCACCGCTTTTCCCAAGATTTTCCGATATGACTGAATACGCAAAAGGCCTCGAAGGCGTCATCGCAAATGAATCCGCTCTATCCAACGTTGAAGGTGTCGAAGGCCGCCTAAGCTATCTCGGTTACCACATCGATGATTTGATCGAAAACTGCTGCTATGAGGAAATCATTTACCTCCTCCACCGAGGCAAGCTTCCTACCCAGGACGAGCTCGATGCTTTCGAGAAGGAAATCCGAGCAGATCGCCCGCTTCCGCAAGGTGTCATCGATTTCTTGAAAGCAGCCCCCAAGGATGGAAACCCGATGGATGTGCTCCGCACCGCCGTTTCAATGCTCGGGCTTTACGACAAGCGAGTCGCCATCGGTGATCCGGATCTCGTCAAGGATGAGGACATCGGCATGTCGATCGTGGCGAAGGTGCCGATCATCGTCGCCGCCTACCACCGTTTCCGCCAAGGTCTCGAGCTTCCCCCGATCCGCGAGGATCTCAATGAAGCCGCCCACTTCCTCTACCTGATGAGTGGTGGCGAGATTCCGACCGACCGCGCCATCCGCACGCTCGACGTCGCCCTGACTCTGCATGCTGACCACGGCATGAACGCTTCCACCTTCTCCGCCCGCGTCACGATCGCGACGCTCTCTGACATGTATTCGGCGATCACCTCGGCGATCGGCACCTTGAAGGGACCCCTGCACGGCGGGGCCAACGAGGGCGTGATCCACATGCTTCAGGAAATCGGTGAGCTCGATAAGGTCGACGAGTACATTGAAGGAAAGCTCTCCCGCAAAGAGAAGGTCATGGGCATCGGACACCGCGTCTACAAGGTGCTCGACCCCCGTGCTCCGCACCTTCGCAAGTTTGCCGTGCAGCTCACCGAAGAACTCGGTGAATCCAAGTGGATCAAGATGTCCGAGCGCATCGCCGAAATCATGTATGAGCGCAAGGGACTGAATGCCAACGTCGATTTCTACTCGGCGACGGTTTACTACTCACTTGGTATTCCGACGGATCTCTTCACGCCGATCTTCGCGATCGCGCGTACTTCCGGTTGGACCGCTCAGGTGCTTGAGCAGTTGCGTGACAGCCGCCTCTATCGTCCGATGACGCTTTACACCGGCCCGTCCGAGTTGATCCCGGTCCCACCGATCAGCAAGCGCTGACTCACTGCCTGAGCCGTGAGCGCCTTCGATCCCGCTGCTTTACTACGTGAATTCCGCGCCGAAGCGGAGCCGCAGGGGTTCGTGACGGTGGAACTTGCCCGGACCACAGCTGGTCCAGTGCTCGCTTTCGTCAGTGCTTTCGAGGGCAAGCCCGCTTACCTTTCTGCGGGCATGCATGGTGACGAACCTGCAGGCCCCCTCGCTGCCCTGGAGCTCCTCCGCTGCGGGTTCTTTGAGCAAGACATGGCCTGGACGATCTGTCCGGTCCTCAATCCGACTGGTCTCGCCGCCAATACCCGTGAGAACGCCGAGGGCATTGACCTCAACCGCGACTACCTGCGCCGCGAATCCAGCGAGATCCGCGCCCATGCCGAGTGGCTCGAGAGCCGACCCTGCCCCCAGCGGTTTTTCTCCCTGCACGAAGATTGGGAAACCAGCGGCTTCTATTTTTACGAAATCAATCTCGGCGATGACCGCCCTGATCGCGCTGCGGCAATCATCGATGGCGTCCGGCCGTGGTTCCCACCCGAGCCTGAAACGCTGATCGATGATCACGAAACCCGAGCGCCCGGCTGGATCTATCATCACGCCGAGGCCGATCTCCCCGACCTCTGGCCCGAAGCAATCTTCCTCGCCAAAAGAGGCTGCCCGGTTTCCTTTACTTTCGAAACGCCCAGCAGCGCCGCGCTCGAATCCCGCATTGCCGCCCACGTCGCCGCCGTCCAGAGAGCTGTGGCGCCCCCCTTCCGGGTCTGAGGGGGCTTTCCTCACCACCGGTAGGAAAAGCTCCACACTTGCACAAAAAAATCCCGACCGCCTGCTAGGACGATCGGGATGGCGACAAAAAAGCTGCTAGAAAATCAGTTCACCGCAACCGCTGCCGATCCAGTCTCACCAGTACGGATCCGGATGGCTTCTTCGACAGGTGAGATGAACACCTTGCCATCACCGATCTTGCCGGTGTTGGCGCTCTTGACGATGGCTTCTGCCACAGCACCGGCCTGCTCGTCATCGACGATGATCTCGATTTTCACCTTGGGAAGGAAGTCCACGGTGTACTCAGAACCACGGTAAATTTCAGTGTGGCCCTTTTGGCGGCCGAAGCCTTTAATTTCAGTGACAGTCATGCCCTGAATGCCTACTTCGGCAAGGGATTCCTTCACTTCCTCAAGCTTGAACGGTTTGATGATCGCTTCGATTTTTTTCATGGTTCGGCGGTATGGTCGAGATCGGTTCAGCATGGCCCGTGCCAACTGATATTGGGAAATTTTTAAGACTGGCTTAGGCTAGTTTCTCAGAGTTCTTTTGGCGAGAGGAAATCGGTGCAGCAGGAGTTTCTTTGATTACGGAAGAATCCTCACCCGGTCACCAAGCTCGGTGATGAAGAAAAGCTTCGCGGCATTTCCCGCCGGCACACGAATACAGCCATGGGACGCCGGATAATCCGGCACATATCCTTGGTGGAATCCAAAGTCCTGGCAGCTCAAACGTTGGAAGAACGGCATCCTGGAGTGGTAGATCGTCGAGGTCCACGAGCGATGGCGATTGGTGATCGCAAACTCACCCGTCGGCGTCCGTTTCCCACTTTTCCCGGTCGAGACGCGGGTGTCGAAAATTTCTTCACCGGAGGCGGAAAACACGCGAAGCCGCTGCTCCGACAGGCTGATTTCGACCCTTCGTTCTTCGACATACGGATCCTTCCCCAGCAGCAGTCGCATCATTTTGATATCTTCATTCCCGGCCGCGATATTGATCGGCCAGATGGAAGAACGCCTGGTCCAGACGTTAATTTTGGCCCCGTGATCAAGCAAAGCATCGACCGCTTCCAGCGACCCGCTGTCCACCGCCAGCATCAGTGGTGTGATCCGGCTGTCTTTGCGCAACAGCCAGTTCATCGTCTTGCCGCGTACCAGCTTGAGGAAATCCGCCGACACCGGCGTCTCAATCTCGGCATTGGCATTCGCCCCATGCTCTAACAGGCGACGCACCGTCTCGCCACGCCGCAGCGTGATCGCGGTCATCAGCGGCGGCTGGCCACCAATCGACCGAACCGCTGGACTCGCGCCGGCATCGAGCAAACGGCAGGCGAGTTCATCACTCCCGCACCAGACCGCGCTACTGAATGGCGTCGCCAGAAAGGGTGCCCGACTCGGATTTGGGTTGGCTCCGTGAGCGAGAAGCAGCGTCGCGATGTGGGATTTCCCAAGCTGGGTGAAATCGAAAAGCATGCCCTCCGGAACCTTGCGGTAGCCGAGGAAAAGATGCAGCGACCCGGGATCATCATCCATCGCTGCCTGCCGGATCAAACAAGTCCCACCCGGAGGCGAAGGATCGGCACCAAGGCACAGCAACATTTCACACTCCGCACGATCACCGCGGGTGTAGGCGCGATTCAAGGCCATTGCGAGCCCTCCACCCCGTGGCAACGTTCCAAGTTTCAGTAACTCCCTGGCCAGGTCGATGTCACGCTGAAGCACCGCGCGCTCGAATGGCGTCAATCCCTCCCGGTCCTCAAGATTCGGGTCCGCACCGCTGCGCACCAAGGGACCTACCTGATCCCTCCAGCCCTTTCTCAAAGCGATCACCAGCGCCGATTCGAAATCTGCATTGGCGGCTCCGCAGTCAGCCCCCAGATCGATCAGCTCCCTCGCCAATTCGCGATTCCCCGACTCCATCGCCACGTGCAGCAGCGGTGTGCCCCGGGCATCCTTTTGATGAGGGTCCGCGCCTTTCTCCATCAGCCGACGAACAAAAGCCGAACGCCCGTTCCGGATGGCCCAGGGAAGCAATCGCGATCCATCGGAAGTCAGCCCATCCGGCTTGGCCCCACAATCAAGCAAGCGATCCGCCAGTGCCGCCTCATTCTCTTCCACCGCTGCCGACAAAGGCGTGATCTTCTTCGGTGTTTCCGCACTGACGTCAGCCCCACCATCGACCAAGGCCCACGCCACATCAAGGTGTCCATCCTGGATGGCACGAAGCAGCGGCGTGTTTCCCACCGCATCACGCTGGCCACTGTAAACTCCGGCCTGCAGCAGAAGCTTCACCGTCGGGGCGTCACCGCGCTCGGCCGCGGCAAGCAACGAAAACCCGGTCGCTTCGATTCCCTGCTGCTCCAGCTCCTTGAGGGCCTGACGGCGTGGAGAGTCGCAGGAAAGCAACGCCATGGCGCTCAATGCCGCCAGAGATGCCGTCCAATATTGATCCGAACTCCGTTTCAAGGGAGCCTCAGCTATCATTAGGAGGCCACGACCTCAAGCCTGCGGCCAATTTTACTCACAGGGCCGTAAAAGATAACCCGCGACCCAGCCTTCGACACCCGATTCGTGGCGGCACCAATGCCAGCCGTCGATCTGCTCGATTGATTCGAGCGCATCACCGCGTTTTACCGCGAGGACCGAGGGATCGAAATCCTTCATTAGGGCAAAGCGGCCTTCTCCCAGTGGCTCGAGAATTTTTTCCGGGATATAACCGCGCCTTCCCTGTCCATCCTCCGCCCAGACCCAGCCGGGCCACGTGCGGTCTACCGGTCCAACCGTTATTTCATCACCGGCCTTCAGGTCGATCGGATGACGGTCCTTCTCCTCGTAGTCAGCATTTGCAATAAAGCGTGGCATGGGCAAAAGATGAACCCAATAGAGATCCGATCCAAGCGACAACTCGCACCGAGCTGCAAGACACTGCAATGCCGGGGTTGCCGCTCCGAATGACTCCAAAAAGAGAATGCCCATGACTCGATCGGTCTCAACGGGGGCGGCGAAAAAGGCAGGAAATGAGCGCTGCAAATGGCAGCCCATCACCCTCATGAACAGCGATCATCATCACCCCCAGGATTGGGAACAAGTGGCGAAAATGCGGACAATTTCTGCCCGGATTCGTCTCTGCAAGCACAAGCTTGGCATCACACTTGCTGAAGTTTAGGTGCGGATGGTTTTCGTGACGAGACATTGGTTTCTTGGGTTTACCCATTGTCTCGTCATGACCCACCACGGTCGGAGAGAGATTAATGGGTTTTTCCCTCTTCGGCCGTGGTAATCCGCCCTTCTCCATTGGCCCTCTCCAATGAGTTGACTCGCGAACGCTTCCGTTCCGCGCTTCTCCACGAAAAACGGACGGAGCGGGATTCCCCCACTGCCGTCCGTCGCGATGATTGAATTGGAGAAACTTCCTTGTCCTTCTTGGCGTCGCCTTTCTTATCCTCCTACTTGGCGTCTTCCTTAACCTCGGCAGGTGCTGCTTGCAGCTCGGCCGTTTCCTTGGGCAGATACTTGAGAAAGTCCTTCGCTTCCGCAGTAAGTGCCTTGCCACCACCAAGCGTCATCTCATAAAGCGCGGCAAGGGAAGCAGCTTCCACCAGGCGTTGGGAACCCAGCGATTCGGGATCCTCGTCGGGCGTGCCATAAAGACGGATGGCCTGCTGCACGGCGGGGTCGGTTCCGTAAAGACGCAGCGCGTTCTCTGCCGCCTTCCGGGTCAGCTCTTCGGAGGTGCCGGTATCGGCAGTCATGGCGATGTTGTAAGCATTGATCGCCGGGAACAGCTTCTGCTGACCTTCAAGCGCAAGACCGAGGCAATAACCCACCTGTGCCCGCTGGTAACCGGGCATTTTGGTCTCAAGCTTCTCGATGCAGAGCAACTCAAGCCGTGCCCAATCCTTCGTTCGGGCCGCATCCCAAAGGGTGTAGAGTTCCAACTGTGCGAGCTGGTTCTTACGAGTCATGCTGTTCCGATCATCCGGCACAAAGAGCTCCTGTGCCTTGGCGAGTTCATCGAGCTTGCCGAGCTTTCTCAAACACTCCATTTCGTAAAACGCCGCGAGGGCGGAGTGATTGTCAGGCATCGTCCTGAGCTTGATGTATGCCTCACGAACTGAAGCGAACTTACTACGAGCTTCATCGTACTTGCGACCCTGGTAGAGCTCCATCGCCTCGGTGTATTCAGCAGGCTCCATCAACCAGACCGAAACGGGCTTGCTGATCAGCATCGTGTTCTGATCGACACCGTTGACGGTCGAGTAATAGAGAAACTTGGACTTGTTTGCATCAGCAATCCAGACGGTCTCGAACTTGTTGTCCGCGAGGATCAGCATCGCTTCCTGCTGGAAACGCTGAGCCAGTGCGGATGAAGACGCGAAAGCGGCCGCGACAAGAGTGGTAAGAAACATGGTTTTCATAACGGTTCTGGTTTTTGGCTTCAGCGTTTTCCTGCTTCTTCAGCGAGTTTCTCCTTCGATTTCACATTCGGGTCCGCGACGTATTCGCCGACCAGTTGTTCAAGCTCCTTCCACTTCTCGACTTCTTCCGGAGTCGCCTTATCGAGGATTCCGCGGGTCAGGTCGATGAACGAGCGACCAGCGTTGTAAGCTCCCTGACGGTCAGAGACTTTATCACCGGTCTGATTGCGCTGCCAGAGAAGCTCCATGTAGCGGATCAAGGCAGGCACAGACACCCGGAGCGCACCCTTGTAGGTGTTCCAAACACCGACGTAGGAAGCAAGGGCATCGTTCACCATGCCCAGCTCGTCGTAGGCTTGAGCCAGCAACATCGCCACGTCCATCTTGTGCGTGGCATAGCCCTTTTCGCGATCAAGGTAGAGTCTGGCATTCTCCTTGGCGGCTTCGTAGTCGCCCATCGCCATTTGCGTGACGATCATCTGATAGAGCGCTCGATCCTTATCATCCCTGTCCTGAGCATCGGCGAGAACCCGCTTGAAGTCCTCAATCGCTTTCGCCTGATCCGACTTGGAACCCACGGCAAGCACCGCAGCACGGCCGAAGAGCGCCGGGAAGCTATAGGACTTGTCGTCCCGACTGAGCACCTCACCGTAGTAAGGGATCGCTTCGGCAGGGCTGTTCGTGGCACGAATGAAGTCACCGACGCGAACGAGGATGAAGTTTGAGAGGTCCTTCAAGTCGAACTCATTTTTGAGATCAGTGAAGAGCACCTTGATACCGGCTTCGGCCTTGATTTTCTTTTGCTCATCGTCAGCGGCTTCCTTGATCTGATCTTCAAAGACGCCGATCACCGCGATTCTCAACAGAGCACGGGCTGCCTTGTTGGAAGGCTGGATTTTCGGAAAATTGTAGTAGTGGTTCTTGAGTTCATCCGGAGTGTGACTTTCCAGATAGACTTCGGTGTAGGAACCAATCGCTTCTTCCAGACCCGCAGCACCCGGGCGCATCGCCATTTCAGCAATCACGTCACGCAGGCGGTTGAGCGCTTCTTCCCCGCGACCGGCAGCTCCAAGCGCATAAACCTGCGCCACCGCGACCTGCGCCTTGTAGGGCGATGAATCGCCATATTGCTCCCAGAACTTATCTGAATAAGGGACCGCCTCATCCATGCGATTGGGGTCATCCTTTTTCTTTGGCTTTTCACCGAGCATCGCAACGAGATAGTAGAGAGCCTCACCGGCGACGATGTCATTCTCACGACGTTCGGCGAGGGCGAGCGCTTTGAGGTAGTATTCCTCGGCCTCGGCCTTGCTACCCTGGCTCTGGAGAACGTTGCCCTTCAGGTTGAAGGCCATGTCCATGATCTCGGCATTCTCGAACTCGCTTTCCACGCGGTTGAGCTTGGCCAGTGCGGCATCCGGTTCATCCAGCGCGTAGTGGCAGTTCGCGCGGTCATAGAGCGCGAAGGGGAGGTAGATGTTCTTGCTGGCGTCGGGGTGCTTCGCGAGGAAGGCGTCGAGCAGCTTGGCCGACTTCGTCCAAAACTGCAGGCGGGAGTAGTTCGAGGCCTGAAAGTAGAGCGCGGCGAGCTCAAACGAGCTCTCCGGATACTCTTCAACGTGTCGGTCGAGACGCGGCTGAGCTTCCTTGTAGTCGCCGGTGTAGTAGTAACTTCCGCCAAGGACGTGGAGACAGATGTCATGCTCCTTGCTTGGGGCGCTGCTTTCCAACTTGGGAAGCATCACTTTGGCGATCTCGATGCACTTCGCATACTCACCACCATAGAAGAGCGAGGTGAGCATCATCCTCCGCACCGCAGGAACATGCTCCGAGTCCGGAAAGATCTTGAGGAAAAGCGAGCCGTACTTCTCGGTCGAGAGAATCTCACCGATCATCGAAGCGGTCCGGGTCAGGTTGTAGAGATGCTTCTCGCGCTTCTTGCTCTTGGTATAGACCAGCTCGAGCTGCTCGTAGGCGGCAAAGGCACCGCGGATGTTTCCATACTTTTCGTGAAGGAATGCCGTGGCGCTCAGCTGAATGACTTCGTGAGGATCTCCTGAACTGATGTTCTTTTCGAGAATTTCGATTGAATCCTTGAGGTTCTGACCGCGAATGACTCGCGCACCATCCTTGATGCCGATACGACCACCGAGACGGGCCAGACGTGACTCGGCGTCTTCGAGCATCACCTGGGTTGGCGGAATCAACTGGTAGAGAGCGAAAGCACTGCGCTCCATGTCGGCATTGTATGCCTTGCCCGCCAGACCGAGGAACAGCGGCGAGTAGGGCTGCATGTCGTAAGGTTCGATGACGATATCCGCGCGATTCTGATCGATGAAGGCGAGCAATGCTTTTTCGTCACGCTTCTCGATGACCGCATCCACGAGTGCTTGGAACGCCGCCACGATCCCTGCTTCCGGTGTGGCAAAGGCCACCTTGTTTTTCAGAGCGGTTTCGAAGTGCTGGATGCCTTCTGGAATGTTCTCGAGCTTGAAATGACAGATCGACATCCAGATGTAGAATGCCCCACGGGGATAGCTGTCGGCTTCCTTCGTCTTGTCGCGCTCTTCGAGGAACTTTTTGTACATGCGGATGGCGAGCGCCCAATCCTCCGCCCCCTGAGCCGCCTGGCCCCAGTAGAGCAGCGCCTTCTTGTTGTAAACGTTGCCGCCGCCTTCGACATTCTTGTTGGCATATTTCTTGTAGCAAATCTCGAAGGACTTCATCGCCTCGTCCCACATCTTGAGCTTCAGTTCGCAGTAACCTTTACGATACCAGGTTACGCCAAACTGAGGACCGTAGAGCTGAAGTGCCACGGCTTCGAATCGGTCCGTGCACTTGACGAGCAGCTTGTGAGCCGCCTCCCAGTTGCCGGCCTGCATTTCATTGGTTGCCTGGGCATTCAGGGACTGCGGTGTGTCATCAAGCTGAGCTTGGGCAGGCGCAGCCACAAAGGTGACGGCAAGCAAAGTGCCAAGGAGGGGTGATAGGATTCGCCGGAAAGGATTCATGGCTGTGGTCTTGGTTGATTGGTCTGGGATTCAATAGAAGAGCGCCGACTCGCACACTCCGCAAGGGAGGAACGAAGTGGCGCTCAAAAGTCTTGGGATTGATTAGCCCCAAATGGGGCCGAAAAGGGCTTCAGATCGCTACTCATCCATCAGATCGGTGAAAGTCACCTTGGTGATCTTGACTCCGGCGAGTGCGTTGAGAACGTCAATCACACGCTGCTGGGTCGCACCACCGTCTGCATAAATCTGAACGAGCGGGGTACTATTGGTCGAGTCGGCCGCTTCTTTATAAGCCTGCAGCTCGGCCGTCAGCATCGGCAACTCACGCACGTCCACATCGGAATCCATCGGCAGCTGGGATGCTCCGGTTCCGCTGAAAATGGCACCGTTAGCATCAATTTTAATCAAACGAGGCTCAATTTCAGGTGGCGTTTCGCTGGGAGCAGCCGCTGGCAAAGTCATCTGCACGTCCTGCTCACGCGGCTGGATCGTCGTCGTGACCAAGAAGTAAATAAGCAACAGGAAAGTCGCATCAATCAGCGAGGAAATATCGAGCTTCGGCTCATCTTCTTGAGGTTTTTCTGAACGTCGGTGGCGTGCCATGGTTACTTAATGGTTGAGGTGGTCGCTCAGTTTTGGAAGTTGTAGGTGGCGAAGACGACCTTATCCACGCCCGCTTTCGCGGAAAGACGCAGCACCTTGCGGCAATGCTTGAAGACCGCGCGCTTGTCGCCACGGAGGTGGAGCTTGGGCTCATACCCTTGCTGGACAATGATGTCCTTCTCCTTGGTCACGAAATCAATCACATCATCGTCGCTGAGTTCCTCACCAGCCTCGTTGTAGAGTTCCCCACCCTCGCGGATGTTGATGACGATGCGGCCATTGCCGTCCTCGGCTTTGACGGAGTTTTTCGCAACCGGCGGCTCCACTTCGGGGTCCATTTTGACGATGATCATCGTCGCATTGACCAAGAAGAAGATCAGAAGCAGGAAAACCATGTCGATCATTGGCGACATGTCGATCGTCAGATCTTCGCCTTCGTCGGCCTTGGCGGCGCGGAGTTTGGAGGAGGATGCCATGAGGTTAGATTGCGTTTGAAGAGTGAGAGATGAAACCCGAGCGGCTCAGATCAGCGAGCCGCTCCCGTCATCGGGTTCAAACGGCGATACCTTCAGGAATCTTGGCAAGATATGCGTCCTGATTGACGGTCTGGATGGATGCGTTGAGGAGTTCCTCGGCGACGTGTTGGCAGTCGGAAACCAGATTGTTCAGCCTATTCTTGAAGAAGAAGTAGGCGAGAAGGGCGGGAATCGCGGTAATCAGACCCCACATCGTGGTAAGGAGGGCCACGGAGATGTCACCAGCGAGCATGCTTGGATCGGCCTGAGCGGACTCACTCAAGGTCCCGAAGGCACCGACCATACCGATCACGGTTCCGAGGAGTCCGAGCATCGGAGCTGCCTGAGCGACCAGCGAAATGTAGTTGATCCAGGTCATTGAGCGGCGGTTTTCATTGATCGAGAAATCCGCGATGGCGTCTTCGATGTGATCGCGGCCAAGGTCTTCAGGACGAGTGGCGTCAATATTCGGAAGCGAGTAGGCAAGCATCCTGCCGAGGTAGGATGGATGGGATGCGGCAAGCTCAATGGCGGAGCGGACGCGGCAGTTGGCCATGTGGTCCATCAGCGCTGCCTTGAGATCTTCCGGGCAGAACTTGGTCTTGGTCAGGTTGATGAAGTTGAAAACGCAAAGCGCGATCAGCGCCACCACCGCCAAGCCGATGAAGATCATCGTGGGACCACCGGCGATCACATAGGTCTGCAGAGCGTTCTTATCGGCTGGAGCAGCATCCTGCGCGAAGAGCATTGGCGCGCTGGCGAGGAAGGAGGTGGCAACAACCGCAGTGAGGCGAGTTGAACGGGATGCAAATTTTTCGATCATGATTGGCGTGGGGTTACTCAACGTGTTGGCGGGGCATTCTCAGAATCGGATCATTCTGAGCAAGGATAGATTTCTAAAAAGGAACGCGATGACACCCGTTTTTCTTTGCTTGGATGATTTACCTACGCAATTCCACGCTGAGGCTACGGCTTTTTGGCATTGATGCCCAATCGGCGACGCGGGAAAAGCTCGCGGCAAAGAAGACACACGGTTCCGTCACAACCACGCGCGGTACAATGCTCCCGACCGTAGAAAATAATTTGAAGATGTAAGGCATTCCATCGATCTCGCGGAAACAGCCGCTTCAAATCGCGCTCCGTGCGCTCCACATTTTTCCCGTCGGTCAATTTCCAACGCTGAGCCAAGCGGTGGATGTGGGTATCTACCGGAAAAGCCGGAATCCCAAATGCCTGGGACATGACGACCGAGGCTGTCTTATGACCGACGCCAGGGAGCGCTTCCAAAGCGGTAAAATCGCAGGGCACGTCGCCGCCGTGATTTTCAACGAGCATGCTTGAAAGAGTCGAAATCGCCTGCGACTTCCGAGGCGACAATCCGCAGGGCCGGATGACTTCCCGGATCTTCTCGACCGGCACCTTCATCATCATTTCCGGTGTATCGGCCAGCTCAAAGAGGGCTGGGGTGACCTGATTCACCCGCACATCCGTGCATTGCGCGGAAAGCAGAACGGCAATCAGCAGGGTGTAAGGATCGCGATGATCGAGAGGCACCGGAGTTTCCGGATACAGCTCGTCAAGACGGCGATCGAGGTGCGCAGCGCGTTCGGCCTTGGTCATGACGACTTCAGACCCTTGAAATTCAGCGGGAAGCCGTGGCAGAACTGCCGCCCGTCTTTCTCTGGATCGCCACATACATCTGGCGGCAATGCGGGAAAGCGGTGCGCTTCGAAAGGAGCTGCGCACTCCGGGCATAGGACCCCCATTGCACAATCGCGATTTCCACATTCCGACGACCCCATGCCCTCATGTAGGCTTCGTTCGGTGTATAGATATCGATGGTACCGGTGCCGGTGAGCGCCGAACCGTAATCATCGACGACAAAGAGTTGGGACATGCCCTTGATTTTGAACACCGTTCCGACCGGATAAACCGACCAGTCCGCCGCCGCACTGCGAACACGGTTGGTGTATTTCAAAGGCGTGCCGGTCGCATTCATCGAACCATACTGAAGATGGTCGTCCTCAGAACAATGGTAGGCCGTCGTGCGGACGTGGCGGACACGCTCATTGGAGTACATCGGCATGCCGTGCTTGTCCTTTGGCTTGGACTGGCCACTGCTTACCACATTGGCGGATGGCTGGGCCGTGCTATACCCTCCCGCCGAAGCACCTGACCAACTCCCGAAGCTTAGGGACTTCCCATTGAGAGCGCTCTCTTTGGAAACAAGATGAAGATTTGAGCCGCAGCTGGAGAAAAGCAGCACGGGCAGAGCGAGAAAAAGATAGCGAGTTAGCATACGAATTCATTAAAAATCCCTGATCTTCAGGGGTTTCTAGGCGGGCGACTGGGGGGTTGTAGGCGTCAAACTCCCCGACCGCAAATGAAAAGGAAATTGTTAGGGATTCTGACTTTCAATGTCATCACGCTCATAAGGAGCGCTCCCCCAGAGGCCATCTCCGGAAACCCATTATTTCAGGGTTACCGTCACTTCCTCGTTGGCCTCAATCTTCATGCCTTCGATTCCCTTGAGGGCTTCCTGCATGGCAGCTGGAGTCTCCGGCTTGGCCTTCGAGAAGGCTTTGAACTTCTCAGGGTCCTCAAGCAGTTTGCCCATTTCCATTTCCATGAAAGTCACGGTGTTTCCATCGACATGGCTGGCATTCGTTTCGGCAATGCCTCCTGGAATCTCGAGTTTCAGCGACATTTTCATGTCACCCATCATTTGCTTGGCCATCATCAGGCTCTGCTCATCAAGTTCCTCGTCAGCCTCTTCGCCCGATGCAGGAGCCGCATCTTTCCCCGCGCCCGGGTTCTTGAGCTTGAGGACACTGTCTTTGTAAACAAAGGTCATCGGCACTTCCTTGGGCGCTTTCTCGACCTCGGCACCCGGCGGTTTCATGCCTTCACCCATATCAGAAACCGATTCCCCGAACTGGAATTTCACGGTGTTGATGTCCTTGAAGGCATACACCACGCGGCCGCCCTTGCGTCCGGCTGCATCGATTTTCTCCACTTTGGAGAGCGTGACGCCTTCTCCCATGGTGGCGGCCTTCTCCTTGGCTTTCGCCTCATCGACCATGTCTGCGAGGGGATCACCCGCTGCGTCGCCACCCATCGCGGCCATTTGTTCCATCATCGCCACCGCCTGGGCTCCGAAACTCGTTTCCTCGGTGATCGTGCCACTTCCGTCCTTATTCAGGCGGATGACGACGTTGTGTTCAATACAGCTGGTGAGAGCCAGCGCCATCATCACCGCAAACAGGGATAGGATCTTCTTCATCGTGTCGGGAGCCTCCATAGCAGTTCTCAAAAAGGCAAGCTTCAGATTGTGAAAATCAATCCCGGGAAACACGTTGCCAGTTCCGCCAAAGCTCTCTTATCTTGCCCACGGCCCCATGCCTTCAGCTGTTGATATCCAGAACCTGGTCAAAGTCTTCCACCCGAGCTTCCGTGGCACGCCGGTGAGGGCCGTTGACAATGTGTCGATCCAAATCGCATCCGGCGAAGTCTACGGACTCATCGGCCCGAATGGCTCCGGCAAATCGACGACCATGAAGGCGCTGCTCGGCCTAGTGGCTCCCACCTCGGGGACCTGCCGGATTTTCGAGGCGGACTCGCTCGAAGTCGACTCCCGCCAGCAGGTCGGCTTCCTTCCTGAGAACCCCTATTTCTACAAGCACCTCACCGGTGCCGAAACGCTTTCTTTCTACGGAAAACTCTGCGGACTTCGCGGAAAGAGCTTGATAGATCGGATTTCGGAACTCCTTGATCTCGTCGACCTCCAGGGTGCTCGCGATCGGCGACTCGGCGGCTATTCCAAGGGCATGCTCCAGCGCATTGGCCTCGCCCAAGCGCTCATCCAAGAACCACGCTTGGTCATTCTCGACGAACCCACGGCGGGCGTCGACCCCGTCGGATCCCGCCAGATCCGCGACCTCATTCTCTCCCTCAAGGAACGCGGCATCACCGTCTTCCTCTGCTCCCATCTGCTCGAACAAGTCCAGGAAGTCTGCGACCGCGTCGGGATCATCTACAAAGGCAGGATGGTGAAGGAGGGTCGCCTCGACGAAATGCTCGCCATCGAAGAACAAACCGAAGTGCTGCTGCGTGATGCTCCGCCCGAACTGATTGAGCGCATCCGTCAGATGGTCGAGGAAAGCGGACAAGGCGAGTTCCTTGGATCCGGAAAACCCCGCACCACCCTCGAGCGACTCTTCCTCGAACAAACCACCAACCGCGACGACTCGTGAGCAAGGCCCTTCCTAACCGACCTCTGAATCCCCGCCGCATCGCCGTGCTGGCGTTCAATACCTTCACCCAGCTCGTGCGGATGAAGGTGTTCTACTTCCTCGCCATCTTCGCGGTCGTCGTGATCGGCTCGAACTCCCTCGACCTGCCAACCAATAACGCACCCGAGAACGCCGGAATCCAGGTGCTCTACGCGATCAAGAATACCTCGCTAGGCTGCATGGGGCTCTTTTCGCTCGTGCTGGCTGTCGTCGCCACCGGACTACTGCTCCCAAAAGACGTCGAAGACCGGACCCTTTACACCATTTTGGCCAAACCCGTCCCGCGCCTCGATTACCTCGTGGGAAAACTGCTTGGGGTGACCTCGCTGATCTTTATTTCGATGCTGGTGATGGATCTCTTGATGGTTGGCGTGCTCCACCTGCGGACCAACGAAGTCCTCGAAATGCGCGCCTACTTTGCTGAATCAAGCGGCTATCCCGAAGCCATGAAGGAGCAATACCTCAATGAAGTCCGGGAACTCGGACCCAGCTGGAACCTTCAAGCCGGTGTGCTCGTCGTCTTCTTCCGCGCCGCCGTCATGGCCGCCGTTGCCCTGCTGCTCTCCACCTTCTCCACCAGCACCCTGTTCACCGCAGTGGTCGGTTTCATGATCCTCTTCGTCGGTTTCTTCCAGGCCGACGCCCGCGACTTCTACTTCTCCGGCACCGGTGCCATGGGCCGGATCGGCTCCGGCGCCATGTCGGTCGTCCTTCCCGACCTCCAGCTTTACAACGTCGTCGACTCGATCATCGAAGGCAAGCTCCTCGAAGCCGGGATGCTGCTGAAAATCACCGGGGTCACCCTCTTCTACTGCGTGATCTACACCTTCACCTCGTGGATCATTTTCGCCCGGAAGGAATTCTGACCTGCGCCTGAATCCATGAATCTCCAACTCCGCCGACTAAGCGCTGCCATCACCGTTCTGGTGGTCGCTGGAATCGTGCGGATGCCACTTGAGCAAGCTCTCACCAAAGACCTCCAAGCTCAGGGCATGCTGAGCAAGCCACTCAACATCGAGACCCGCAAAAAGGTCGGTCAGGGGTTCTGGGCTGTCTCCCTCGGTGGCTTGCGCACCCTCGTCGCCACCGTCCTCAACCTGCGTGCCTTCTCGTTCTTCGAAAATCAGCGCTGGGTCCAGCTCGCCGACACCTACGAAACGGTCGTCCAGCTCGCACCCAATACCGACTACTACTGGGACACCGGGTCGTGGCACATGGCCTTCAACGCCGCCGCTTACTACCAAACCTCCAGCGATCTCCCCGAACTCAGACGCCGCGCCGAGTGGCGGCAGTGGATCGAAAAAGGCACCGCTTTCCTCGCAGAAGGAACCAGACAAAACCCCGACAGCTGGTACCTCTGGTCGAGGCTCGGCTGGCTCTACTCAGACCCTAACAAACTCATCGACTACGAAAAATCCGCAGAGGCGTATCTCAACGCCGTGAATGCGGGAAACGCCCTACCATTTGTCAAAAACGGAGCCGCCTATGCCCTCGCACGAGTGCCCGGAAGAGAAGACGAAGCGCTTGAGATGATCCGCGAGCGCCGCACCGACCGCCGCGGCCGCGTCCCCACCATGAACGGCTTGGCATTTGCGCTCGAACACCGCGCCGATCCCACCAAGGACACCTACCAGCTTGCCCTTGACATCTTTGGCAGTGAAAACGAGGCCTACAACCAGCTCGCACCCTACTATCTCGAAATCCGAAAAAATTTCCCGATGGACGGAGTGGCCGAAATCCTCAAAAAACTTGAATCGCGACTCAGCATTCCTGCTGATAACAGTATCTTCAAACAGCGCAAAGAACTCGAAGACCATCCGATCAATCCCTGGTAGCAGCGATGAGCAACGGCCCGCCCCCACCACCAATCGTCCCCCAAAAAGGACTCACACCGAATCCATCGGATTCCCCTGCGACCCTGGAACCCTCTTCAGGACCCAAGAGGATCGCCTTGTTCGGGGATATTCACGCCAACCTCGAAGCACTCCAAGCCGTCCTCGCCGACTCCATTGAACAAGGCTGCACCGATTACATCTGCATGGGCGACATCGTCGGCTACAACGCGGACCCCTCCGCCTGCCTCGAAATCGTCCGTGAAATGGACTGCCCCGTCGTCAAAGGCAACCATGACGAAGACGCCTCAGGCTCTCATTCCCTGGAAACCATGAACCCAGTGGCCGCCACCGCCCTGGAGTGGACCCGCGAACAGCTCACCGAGGAACAACGGACTTGGCTCCGCCGCCTCCGCATGGTTCGCCAGATCGCCGACTTCACCGTCGTTCACAGCACTCTCGATCAACCTGCCAACTGGAACTACGTGACGAATCGCTTCGATGCGATGTCGAACTTTTCCTACCAGTTCACCCAGGTCTGCTTCCACGGCCATACCCACGTTCCCCGCGTTTACACCAAAGGTGCAAAGGTCGAGGAAATCCCCGCCGAATCCGTCGCCATCGAACCCGGCTGCAAGTATTTCATCAACATCGGCTCCGTCGGACAACCGCGCGATGGCGACTGGCGCGCATCCTACGCGATCTACGACCTCGAACATAAGCTCGTCGTCTTCCGGCGCATCGAATACGACATCGCCAAGACTCAGGCAAAAATTCGCGCCGCTGGCTTGCCGGAAATGCTCGCCGATCGTCTTGCCGACGGAAGGTGATGATCGACGTCGTTGCCGGCCTGATCCTCGACAGCCAAGGCCAACTCCTCGCCTGCCGTCGCCCGGAAGGAAAACACCTCGGCGGAAAATGGGAATTCCCCGGCGGGAAAGTCGAGCCCGGTGAATCACCGGAGAAAGCCCTGATTCGCGAACTGCAGGAAGAACTCGAGATCACCATTTCAATCCAAAAGCCGCTCAGCCCCGTCACTCACGACTACGGTCGCGGCCCCATCCAACTCATCCCCTTCCTCTGCACCATCACCGAGGGAAATCCTCATCCTCACGAGCACTCCGAACTACGCTGGTGCCCACCATGCGAACTACCCGCACTCGATTGGGCTGCCGCCGATCTCCCGATTCTCTCCGAATTTCTCGAAAAAATCGGGTGAATATTTTCGACAAAAATCGAGTATAAAGAGCTGTCAGCGACGCTCCTTCTAGTCCCATGAAACCGCTCATTTTTGCCATCACTCTCCTGCTCGCACCCTGCCTGCGTGCGGGAGTCGACATCGATATCGATGCCCTCGGCGAAAGTCTTGGCGGCTGGAAGCCAAAGACTTCCACAGTGGAATACTCCCTCTCAGGTGCCGACTACCGGACCTACAAACCCGAAATCACCCCCACGCCCGACGGCGGAATTTTCGTCTCCCTGAGAATTGACCACCGCCGTGGTTGGCTCGCCAACGATGACCACGCCGTGCTCGAAGTCAGCTTCGCGGCAGACGGTGCCGTCGTTTCCGCCCAGTCGAACCTCGCGATCCAAGGCCGCACCATTTCCAGCGACCTCGTGAAAAGCACCGCGACGGCCGGAGCAAGCGTTACCGGCGTCGAAGGTGCCGTCAGAGTTGGCACCGATCTCGTTGCCGACCTTTCATCCAAACTCCTCCGCGAGAAAATCGTCGAAGCCGGACGAGTTAATTTTCCTGCCGCCCTGCGACACAACTACAACCTGCTCTTTCAATCAGTCCGTGTGCGCACTGAAAAAGTCGTCCCCGCTGGCGAAGAAGTCACCGAAGCCCCTGCAAAAGTAACTCCACCTAAGACCAATAAGGGCTTGGAAATCCGTCCCTACGGCGTCAAGGACAAGCCAAAGGTGGATTGATTCAACCGCGTGGATGGAAGCGCTTGTGAACCGACTTCAGCCTTGTGCCATCGACGTGGGTATAGATTTGAGTTGTCGAAATGTCGGCATGGCCAAGGAGTTCTTGAATGACCCGCAAATCCGCGCCGCCCTCTAACAAATGGGTCGCAAACGAGTGCCTCAGGAGATGCGGGTAGACATTGCTCTCGATCCCAGCACGGGCCGCGCGCTCCTTGACGATCTGCCGCACCCGATCCGGCGAAAGCTTTCCTCCGCGCACACTGATAAAGATTTCCGAGCTTGTCCGCTTGGTCACAAGGCTCGCCCTCTCGTTTAGCAGGTAGTCCTCCAAGGCCTCGCGCGCCCGCCCGCCCACGGGCACGATCCTCGTTTTGTTCCCCTTCCCCGTCACTCGAACAAACCCTTCGTCGGCATCATAGCGTTCCAGACTCAGCGAACAGAGCTCACTGAGTCGGAGACCGGACGAATAGAAGACCTCAAGCATCGCCTTATCCCTTTTCCCCAGAGGCTGTGTCCCATCGATCCCCTCAATCAAGCGCTCCACGGTTTCGCGATTCATCGTTTCCGGCAGGCCTTTGTCAGGACGCGGCGAAAGCAGCGGCTCCGCCGGGTCCATCGGCAAGCGCCCTTTTCCTGCCAACCAGCGAAAGAAGATCTTCAGATGCACCATCGTAATCCGCAGCGATGCCGACGAAAGCCCCTCAGACTTCCGCTGCCTTAGAAACTCCGACAACTCATCCGTCCCCAGATCCTCAAGCGTCGTTCCCTGCTTCAACACCCATGCAGCCAGCGCCTCAAGCGACTGCCGGACCGAAAGTTGATACGCCTCCGAAAGCCCCCGCTCCGTCGCCAAAAACATCACAAAGCCGTCAATCTCACGTTCCACCCGAGCAAAATGCCCGCAACCAAGCCAAACTCCAATCCCTAAGCGTGCACGCCCCCCAAGGAGCGGTCGCAGTCGTTGATCTCGCCGGAGATAGCGCCGGGTTTTCTGAAGCGTTCTGCCACCGAAGACTCGGCGGTTTTCCACCCCGCTCCAGTAGCGGTGGATCCTTCCGGAATCTTGCGGACGGTAGGCGTGGAAGCTCCAAGCCGATCGAGGTGTGGAGGAGATGCGGGCTGCGCGGGCGGGGTGCCGGGCATCTCGGCGGGTGGCAGATGGCGTGGGGATACTCAATTCGGGGCGAAGGTGGCAGCGTGTAAAGCGATTTGGCCGACGCCACTAAGCTTCTTCTCCTGACCCTTTTTTTCCTGAAACGTTTCCCCGTCAAGGACTCCCTTGACGGAGGCCCGACACGACGCGAATCCCGGCTTTCCGTTGTTGTGGGATTCTTTACCATCCCGGCATTGAACCACTCCTCAGCAGCACAGCGAACATGGCTGGATCAACTCGATCAAGAGATGCGAAGAGAGATCCGCTTGCAGCGTTCCGCGTGCGAGGAGATCTGGAACACCCCGCTGGCTGAGCGCATTGAAAAAGGATACTCCCTCGGCCCGCTGGAAGTGACCGCAGTCTCCCGCCCGTGGGTCACCCTGCGCCCGGCGAACAACAACGCGACATGGGCCGAGCCATCACTCCGGGAGGGTGATTTTGTTTGCCTGAGTGAAGATACGCCATTCAAGCCGACAGGTCATTTCATCTACCTCGACGAGGATGATGAGGGCATCCATCTGATGTTTTGGAAGGGTGATCTGCCATCCACATCGGGAAGCAACTGGGTGATCGATCCGGACTTTTACGACATGAGCACGAGATTCGCCGAAGCGATCGAAGCCTTGGCGACCACCAAACTTGGCAGGGAAAAAATCCTGCCGCTCCTGATGGGGGAGACCCAAGGCACCATCAATGCCGAATCCTATGACAAAGTCATCGACGAACTCGACCAACCCGACGATCCCGATGATCCGAGCTGGCACGACTCCCAACAGGAGGCCATCGCCGCCTGTGTCGCAGCCAACGATGCCTACCTCGTCCAAGGACCTCCGGGAACCGGCAAGACCCGCGTGCTGACCGAAGTCGCCCGTCGCTTGATCGACCGTGGCGAACGACTCCTCCTTACCGGGCCCACGCACCGCGCCATCAACCACGCGCTCGCCGGGCTTCGCCAGGTATTGCCGGCAAGCTTACGAGTGGTGAAAATCGGCATGAAAACGCCCGCCGGCGAGACCTTCGAATGTTATGAAGATCTCGCGTCTTCGGGCTTGATGGAAAGTGGCGATCCCTATGTCATCGGTGCCACGCCCCACTCTTTGTTCGGCAATTACAGCGGACTGCGGGAGACCTTCTTCGATACGGTGCTGATGGATGAAGCCTCGCAGTTGACGCCCTTGCTGGCGGCCATGGCGATGCTTCGCGGCGAGCGGTGGTTGTTCTTCGGCGATGACTGCCAGCTTCCGCCGGTAGTGCTCGGGGATAATGCCACACCACCCCGTGAGCGCTCGGTTTTCGGACGCCTGAAAAACCGTGGATTCGACACCTTGTTAGAAGAGACATGGCGTCTGAACCGCCCGCTCGCCGAGTGGCCATCGGCGACCTTCTATTACAACCGCCTCACCTGCCGCCACGACCGCCGCCTCCACCTCTCACCCCCATCACGCCTGCCCGCACTGGCAGCTGATCCCGCCATCGTGTTGCTTGAAGGCGAGGGCTCGAAAAGGACAACGGTGCGCGCCGATGAAGAAGCCCAATTGGTGGTGGACCTGGTGCGCGAAGCCGTCCGTGGAGGACTCGAACCGGAACGAATTGGAGTCATCACACCATTCCGCGCCCAAGCCGCCCGGATCCGGCGAGTGCTGGCGATCGATCATGAAACGGCGGGCCTGCAGCGCCGAGTCACCGTCGATACCATCGAGCGCTATCAGGGCCAGGAGCGCGATCTGATCCTGGTGAGTCTCGCCGCTTCCGATCCACGCTTCATCCGTCTACGTGCCGATTTCCTTTTCCAAGCCGAACGCTGGAATGTCGCGGTCACCCGTACTCGGCTCAAGACCGTGGTCCTCGCATCGCCCGGACTTTTGAAAACGGCGGAATCTCTTGCCGACGACGGCCACGAAGGGGCGACCTGCTTCGCTTCGCTGATCAATCATCTGCGCCGCCACACTTGTTAGATTATCATGGCCGTCATCATCCCGCCAAAAGCCCAGGCCTCCGCTTCGCAATCCGTGATGCGGATGTTCCGCCTGCTCAGGAAGCTCGGTGACGACTATGTGGTGAGGCACCTGTTAGATGCTTCGGACGGACCCCATTTTCTCGTTCTCTGGCGCGATCGCCACGCCTTTCTCATTCGTGTGGCCTCGACCAGCCAGGAGCTCGCGGACTCGGCGCTTAGTCCTTCTTTCCTCCCGGATACCGAGCAGGTTTCTGTCGATGACCTCGGGGCGGACTGGGCATTCGAACCACTCGCCACGGACATCCCGGTGCGCTGTCTCGTCGTCTTTCCGAACGTTGATGACCTCACCATCGATCAGATCGAGCGGCTGCGCTCGGAGGAAAGCGGGGTGAGCTTTCTCGGCTTGAAGCAAACTCCGGTGGACCGTTTCTCCAACCACATCGAAGCGCTCGCCGAGGGACCGCTCAGTGAAAAAATGCTGCTCCGCCTGCGTGAGCGATTCGATGCCGGATCGCGCATTCATTCCCAGCCACTCCGGAGGCCACTGATCCAACGGGAAACCAGCAACGAACTCCCTGCCGACTTCCTCGATTACGATCAGGAAGCCTTGGCGAAAATCGATGTCGAACTGCCGCCGGAAGCCGCCCGCCTGAGCACTCGATTCGATACCCGCCTCGTCACTGGTCCCGCTGGCTGTGGCAAGTCGCTCGTCTTGCTGCATCGTGCCCTTTTCGCCGCGCGCCTCAACCGTGGCGCTCGGCTGCTGCTGCTTACCCATAACCAACCCATCAACGCCGAGCTGCGCCGTCGGGCCGTCGCCACGGCTCCCGAAGGATCACGGATTCAGGCCATGAACTTCTTCCGCTGGGCGAAAAAACACCTGCCCAAGTGGCCGCAGAACATCATCGGCCAGGGCGAAACCGAACGCCGGGTCGCCGCCCTCATGGGCGAGTCCACCACGCTATCGCCCAAGTTCATCGCCGAGGAATTCGGCTATCTCCGTGACCTCGGCATCGAGACCCTCGCCGAATACCTCGCGCTCGAACGCAGCGGCCGCGTCATGGCCCTCTCCGCCGCACGCCGTGAATTGATCTGGCGCTGGCTGGAATCCTACCGCGCCAGTCTCGTCAAAAAGGGTGAGTCCGACTGGCATGAGATCGCCCTGACCTTCCGCGACTTCGCCCGCGAGCATCCTGAGCGCCTCCGGGATCAGGACTTCATCTTCATCGATGAGGCCCAGTTTTTTGCCAAAGTCTGGTTCGAACCCGTGCTCGCCGCCCTCAAGCCCGGCGGTCAGCTCTTCCTCGCCGCCGATCCCACGCAAGGCTTCCTCAAACGCAGGGAATCCTGGTGCGCCGCCGGCATCGAAGTCCGCGGCCGCGCGAACCGACTCTCCATTCCCTACCGCTCGACCCGCGCGATCCTGCGCTTTGCCCGCGATCTCATCGACCACCGCCGCGCCCTGCATCCCTCGGCGCTCGATGATCTCGATCCACCCACCGAGTCCGACCTCAGCGCCATTCCGGAGGAAGGCGAGCCCCCCGTCGCGCTATCCGTGGACAACCGCCAGCACGAACTCAAACGAACCCTCGAAGAACTGGAAAAGCTCGCCGGCGACCGCTCCCATCTCGCGGGAAGCGTGCTCATTCTCCACGCCGATAGCTTCGCCGTCGGCGATCTCGTCCGTGCCTTGCGGACTCGGCTCGGCGACGGAGCGGTTTCCCATCTCAACTCCAACCAAGGTCATCGTGACCAGGCCTTCTGCTCGGTTTCCAACCTGAATGCCGCCACCGGATTGGAAGCCGCCGTGGTCTTTATCCTCGGAGTGGATGGCCTGTTAGAAAGCGAGTCCGATCCCCGTCTCGACGACTCCGCCAGCGCCGAACTTGCCGCCGACCACACCCGCCTGCTCTACATGGCCTGCACCCGCGCCGCCCGGCGTTTGGTCATCATGTCGAAGCACTGGCCGCAAGAGATGAGCCCAGCCAAGGAGAGCTGACCACAGGCCCCGAAGGTTGATGGCTTGGGCTCGATGAACCTGAATTCCGCATTCCAAACCGCTTAATGCACTTATATTTATTGAGTTACGAGATTTTAACCCCGATCACGAAAGAAGGCTGGCGTCTCTCACCTGCTGCTTACGACCTCAATCCTGATCCCGACAGCGCCGGACTTAGTCTCAATGCCTTTAGGGAAAGGTGGTGATTTCAAATGTATAGTCGCCTTCATTTGACTCATTAGCCGTTAGTCGGGGCCAACTGGAAACCGGTTGGCGGATCTTGCGGGGACAGTTTCGCTTTCGTCTTGGAGCCGTCGCCTGC
>CAZVMS010000127.1:0-5900 GCA_964628795.1 uncultured Haloferula sp.
TTCGATTGATGTCGGTGGTGGGTATTCTTGGGAGGTATGGCAGCAGACTTGGCTGAATCCGAAGTTCTACCTCGATACCACCGCTGAAGCCCTCACTGACCCCGACTACTACCGCGAGGTCGGCCAGAACTACAAGGACATTGGCGAAGGTGTCGTTAATGGAGCGAAGAGCACGGTCGATGGAATCAAGAACATTCCCGAGATCGCTGATTTTATCGCCTCTGGTGAGGCGGCTGAGATGGTCGACAAGCTTCTCAACGATCCGGATTTCCGGGAAGAGATGGCCAAGCACCTTGGAGAGGAGTTTTGCGACTTCTACAACAAGCTTCAGACTCAGGAGGGCTTTTTCCAGACGTATGGGGAGACAGCGTTTGGGGTTCTCAGCGGGGCTGGGGCGCTCAAGATGATTAAGGCCTTCCAAGCCGCGAAGAAGGCGGGTCGCTTCGCCAAGGCGGCCAAACAGTTCGACAAACTCTCCCCTGATCAGAAACGCGCACTGGGAGGGTGTTTCGTAGCAGGCACCCTCGTTCTTACTGCTGAGACGGCGGTTCCCATCGAATCCCTCGAAGTTGGCGACCGCGTTCTGGCTAGCGACCAGTCCGGAGCAAACTCGTGGACCGAGGTCGACTCTGAGACCTGGAAGAAGATCGAGGTCCGAATGGTGAACCCGGAGAGTCCTTCAGAGGTTCTGGAGATCGTGACGCTGCGGTCTATAGAATGGATTGAGGAGACCGGCTGCGCGGTAGGAGCGGTGATTCCGTTCGAGCTGGAAGAAATGGGAGTCAGTGGGTTTGCCCAGATCCAGTCGGTTGGTCCATGTCCGGAAATTGCCTCGGGGGAAGGGCGGGTTGTTTTGTCGACGATCACGCATGTGAATTCCGACGTGAGGGTCATCAGGCTGGAAAATGAGAATATTCCGTTGGAGTTGACGGGAAGCCATAGGCTCTTCTCGGTGGATCGGGGTGAATGGATTGCGACACGTGACTTGAAACCCGGTGAAACACTCGCAGCTCAAAGAGGCGAGGTGGTCATTGAGAGTGTTGAGCGAAAATTGGGAGCCCATCAGGTGTTCAATATCGAAGTCGAAAATGAACACTGCTTCTATGTTGGTGAAACACGTATTCTGAGCCACAATGTAAATCCGTGTGCAAATCAGAAGAAGACGGTTAGTAATCCAGTTGACCTTACAGAAAACCGAAGAAGCCACATTCTAGATGGTGACAACAAAGGAGGCGGTCATCGCCATGGCACCGGGAAGCCTGATAAGTCTGAATTTCCTGCGGATTGGAGTGATGACAAAATCATTCATGAAATATCAGATGTAGCGACTGATCCATCGTCATCTGTGTCTAAAGGAAAATGGGGGGAAGATATCTTTTCGGGAACTAGGGATGGTGTTGATATAGAAGTGGTAACCTACCCTTCGAATTCGAAGAACGTTGGGAAAATATCTACGGGGTATCCGACGAATACACCAAGAAATCCACGATAAGTATGAATCGCGAAGAATTATATATGTATTATGAAGAAAAGATCGCGCTTCTTCTGGAATGTGATAGCCAGTATCTAACAAGTGATGAAAAGGCTGAAGTCCTAAAAGGAGTGTCTTCAAAAGAGTATTTTTTAGCAGTCCAGAGTTTTCTTTTTGGATTTATTTCCGAGTCTCGACCGCTTTCTAGAAGGGCTCTTGATATTATTGAGGATCTTATGGGGAAAATGGGTGTGAAGGATGAGGATGATGATGACTATTGGCTGTGGGAGGAATTTGATTCGGCCGTGAAAAGGATTGAATGAACGCTCCATTCTTGAATGAGACCCTTAAATCCGATCGCAACGCTTTAATTATATTGGAATTCTAGAACGCTACCTTGCCGCATGTATATGTAGGTCATCCAAAAAGTGATTCGGGGCCTTGTAACGTTGATTTCAAGGAAGAAGGATATCAGCAGGTCGGAGGACGGCGCCACATTGATTGTTCAAAATGAGGAACCGATATAGGATGCGGAATGAATTGATTGGCCTGATCGGCGAATCGGAGGGATTAGAAGTTAGTTCGACTGATGACAATGTGTCGTCAATCTGCTCGACGGACGCTGCATGGAGAAGTATATCAAGGATTGATGTGCATCCAGATTCGAAAATTGATCATCGGTCCGCCGAGAAAGATCTCCGCGACTGGCTGAGTGTTTTCCTTGCTGGTAGCCCAGCCCAATAGAGATCCCTACTTATCTATCTTTGGGCGGATTTGGAGCGGCCGGTTGGATTCAGGTGGAATCGGAAAATACCCCACTGGCCGTATCCAACTTCTGGATAGGTTCAAGTTTCCGAGAACTCGTTCTGCTGGATATTGAGCAAAGGATTTTGATTGGTCTGACAGAAGAGGAATATACCTATCCAATTAGGAAGGAAGATATCCCACCATCACGCCCAAAAACCGATGAACACGAAGAATAGTGAAGAGTGAACCAAAGAGGTGGAACAACGCTTTAACGGCGAGTCCTTTGCGTGCTTTTTGCAATCGGACGCCCATGGGGCGGGAGAATCCGATTTACAATCCTTGATTGAATGGGGAGCCTCATTGCTATGAATCGATTGATCCTCTTCGCCTTCCTGATGTCGCCGGGGTTTCTGGCCGCCGCCGATGTTCCCGAGGCCAAGAAGGCGTTCGCAACATTTGTCGAAAACCAGAAGAACGATAGCCCCCGTGCCTTCGAGCAGTTCGCGCCGGATTGCCGGGTCACAATGGTGGAGTCGGACGGCAAGATGAACTTCGAACACCAGGTGCCCTTCAATGAGTTCAAGAAGGTGCTAGAGGTCGCATCGAAAAGGAAGGAAGGAACAGACGAGACCTATGATGAAGTCGTGTTCAAAGACCAAGGAGAATCGGTATCGGTCAACGGCACCGTTCATTATTCCGATCCCGATTTCAGCGGGCCATTCAGCCTTGTCCTCGCCAAGGAGGGGAGAGAAGAGGGCCTTCGCATCACAGATTTCAAGATCACCATCTACTCGCCGGTCACCCGGATCGAGGGACATGATTTGTACGCCTTCTCGATGCCTGGCACTTGGAAGCAGGAAAAAGTCGCCAAGATCGATCTCGGCGACGGCAAGACGCTTTTTCCAGTGAACGCCACCTCCGAAATTGGGGCGATCAGCGGCCTGGCATTCGAGTCGAAAAACCAAGATCTTGCCGCACTCCCGCTCAAGAACTTCCCGATGATGGCAGCAGGACCAATACTCAAAAAGCTCCAACAGCAAGGAGCTACTGAAGCGGGCCAGAAGATCGAAGCCTTAGAGGAAGGTGACGAAGACCGAATCGTTTACTCATTCGCACTCAAGAATCCTGCCGGAGAGCGGATGGGCGTAAGCGGAATCGTGATCCGAACGAAGAATCGGATTTACACTATCCAAAGAATGGGAGCTGGAGGTGAGGGCAATCAATTCTGGATGGAAGTGGCGAAAAGCTTCCAAGAGCTTTGACGCATTAGCATCATTTTTTGGGGAGGAACCCGTGGGCGGCTCATTGAGCTTCATCATGGGATTGTCTCAGGCAATCGGATCTTGATCGGTGGTGTCGATGTGACAGACAAGGGACGATTCCACACGGATTTCACACAAAATGACGGTTCAAGCTGCGTCAACTTGCGAGACCGGGTGGAAGCCAGAGACGCAAAGATAGCCATGAAAGCGAAGAAAGAAGAGAAATGTAAGGGAGAGGAACTCTCTCCGTCATCTTGTTGATTACCAACAGGTTGTGCGTTTTTAGGGGCATTCATGGGCTATTCTGGGTCGGTGGTTTTACTGTGTTTCGCATGTTGTGCCATCTTGATGCAGCGCTTTGTGTGGAATGCGTGTGAAACGGGACAGATTTTCTGTCTCGTTTTTTGGCAGGTTTGAAACCCGGTCTCCACATGGCTGAATCTTCAATGGCATTCGTCCAGAATCTGGCGGGATGCCTGCCGATTTCAAGATCAGAGTGGATGCCGTTTCCGAAAAAGCCTTTCCGAAATCATGATTTTCGATAATCCTTCGAAGGAATTCACCGTTGACACCGCTATTAAAACTGTTCATATGAACTAATGATCTCAATCGAAACCGTTGTTGCTCCGCTGCGCGAGGCTGGCGTGGTTTACACCAAGTCGTGGATGGTCGAGCTCGTACTCGACCTTGCAGGATACCTCCCTGAGAAAAACCTCACCAAAATGGTGGCTCTCGAACCATCCGCTGGTGACGGCGCGTTTCTCAGTGCTATGGTGAGGCGTTTGGTCGAGTCTTCTGCGCGGCACGGAAATCACCTTTCATCGGCTATGGGAGCTTTGCAGGCCTTCGAAATAGACCGTGAAGCAGCGAGAAAAGCGGTATTGGTTGCACGCGAGACGCTGGTTGGACTCGGGGTGGATTCCGCCACGGCGGATAAACTCGCACGAAGCTGGGTAAAGGTCGGTGACTTCTTGGAGGCTTCACTCTGCTTTCCAATAGCCGATTTCGTTATCGGGAACCCCCCCTACATCCGTTTGGAGGAAATCCCGATACAGAAGGCGGCCATGTACCGGAATGGGTTCAGTGCCATGCGCGGGCGGGCCGATATTTACGTGGCATTTTATCAAGCAGCGTTGATGCAGCTGAAACCGCATGGTGTCTGCGCCTACATCTGCGCGGACAGGTGGATGCTCAATGATTACGGAAGCGCCCTACGCGAGTTCATCACGACCGAGGGATACAACGTCCGACATATAATTGAGGCTCACGACGTCGAGGCCTTCGAAACCGATGTTTCCGCCTATCCAGCCGTGACTATCATCGCCCGGGAGGAGCAGGGTCCAGTGATTGTCTCGAAGGCTTTGCCGGGTATTGAGTCGGAGAAACGGGAAAGTCTGATCAAGTCGCTGAATTCCGCTCAAAGCAAGAACTCGAGATTGCGCTCTGCGCGGTTCGATCAGTGGTTCCATGGCACGGAGCCTTGGCCTTGCTCATCTCCGGAGGCATTGAAACTTCTGAAGCACCTTGAGGCCACCTGCTTGCCGTTGGAATGCCGAAGCACAGGCACACGCATAGGCATCGGTATCGCCTCAGGTGCTGACAAGATTTTCATTTCCAAGGTCAAGCCGGACATCGAGCCGGATAGGATGCTTCCGCTAGCGCTAGGAGCTGATTTGCAGGAAGGAATGGTGAACTGGTCCGGGCATTACCTCGCGAATCCATGGGATGAACAGGGGCTAGTGAATTTGGAATCATACCCACGCCTCAAAAAGCATCTCCAACCGCACCATGAACTCCTTGCCGGTCGTCATACCGCCAAAAAGGATCGAGCGGAGAATTGGCACAAGACCATCGACCGGGTGAATTCTGCTCTGTTGCGCAAGCCCAAGCTGTACATAGCAGACATCAAGCACCGCCTGCTTCCATCACTCGATGAAGGAAAAACCTACCCACATCACAATCTCTATTGGATTACGTCCGATGTATGGGATCTGAAGGTCTTGGGCGCCCTGCTGATGTCGGAAGTGGGAGAGTTCTTCATCCGCTGTTATGGCGTGCGCATGCGGGGTGGCTACCTCCGTTTTCAAGCACAGTATCTCCGGCGCATTCGGGTGCCAGACCCAAAATCTATCTCTCCTGAACTCGCTGAAAGACTGCGCCAGGCCTTCGAGATGCAGGATGTTGGTCTTGCCACGAAGGCCGCGCTTGAGGCATATCAGATTCCGGCGTTGCCCGAATGATCGTCGCGCCCCCCTTACATCATGGCACTCAATCTGGCTAACTAGACCCTATTCGAAAAGCCATTCGGGCAGGGTGATTTTCGAATTTTTAGTTGAAGCGGGCGGTCTGCAGAGGGTGCCGAGGGCTTGCGGGAGGTGCGCAGCGCCTTTCACTGGGAAAAATGGCCCAGCACCCTGACT
>CAZVMS010000128.1:0-3444 GCA_964628795.1 uncultured Haloferula sp.
ATGGCGACGCGTGTCCTGATGCCACGCCGCCGCCCGGAGCCACTGTGTCAAAACCGCGTGTCGTGTCCTCCCTCCATATAATCGCGGGCTTTTTCACGACTTCACCGCATTTTCAGCAGCCATCATGCCGAACACTTCTGCATTTTTCGTTAAATTTTAGTTACAACCCGCAGTGATTTCTGTCATTTATCGGAGGTAGCCTCCGAAAACCGTTACGCGAATAAACTGCCAGGCAAACAGTTGTGTCGCCCAACGGGCTTGGGGCTTGGGTCCTCGAGCCCGGGATTGGCCGAATGCCATGGGGCCTACCCTGAGAATAGGCGGGAGATACATCGAACCGCAACGCGGTTCCGTCCGGGTTGGTTACGGCGAACATCGCACAGGGTGCAACCGCGTTGCGGTTGAAATCACCCTCACCCCTCAAGCAGCTCACCCGACAACTCCGCCAAGCGCTCCGCCAGCGCGATCGCCGCACTCGATGCCGGTAACTTGTCGAGATCCGCTAGATCCCAGCGGAAGATCACCTTGTAGCCATCCCATTCCGCCTCCGCCCCCGTGTCGCGCATCCAGCGGATCGCCGCCGTATTCTCCGGCATCGTGTAGCCAGTGAAACGCCGGATTCCCTGCCGGTAAGCCACCAGCCAAAGCACCGCCAAAAGCAAAGTCCCCACCCCACGCCGCTGATCTTCATCCAGCACCGTGCAGGAAAACTCCGCCTCCTCACCATCTTCATCCGATCGCCAAAAACTCGCCGCACCCAGCCCCGGAAACTCCCTCGTCGGGTCCATCACCGCCCAGAGCCCGTGCTCCTCCACCGATCCCGCCAGCATCCGATCGAGCATCTTGTCGCCGATCACCCCGCCCGTCCGCACCCAGAACCGCTGATAGCGCGACTCCGGAGAAAGCCGCCGATACCCCTCCGCCAGGCTCGCCCGGTCCGCCAAACCCAGCGGCCTCGCCACCACCGAAGTCCCATCTTCCAGCTTCGTCTCGATCATCACCCCAGTATTCAACACCAAAAACGAACAAACTCCCGCCTGTTTTTTCACTCCTTCCGCACTCACCTTTCATCCAAGCTTCACGCCAGACTCTCACCTTCCTTGCCATGCAACGCATTCTCCTCGTCGAAGACGAACCTGCCATCGCCGACACCCTCATCTACGCCTTGAAGACCGAATGCTTCGAAGTCGAGCACGCCCTGACCGGCCACGACGCCCTCGCGCTCCACGCCAAATCCCCCTTCGACTTCGTCATCCTCGACATCGGCCTGCCCGACATCACCGGCCTCGAAGTCTGCAAGCAACTCCGCGAAAACTCCACCGTCCCCGTGCTTTTCCTCACCGCCCGCGATGGCGAAGTCGACCGCATCCTCGGCCTCGAACTCGGCGGCGACGACTACGTCACCAAGCCCTTCAGCCCCCGCGAAATCGTTGCCCGCGTGCGCGCCATCATGCGCCGTGCCTCGAACGAAAACAGCAACTCCACTCCCGAGCTCAGTAAAACCCCCTCGTCGACCACCCTCCTTACCCACGACGAGAAGTCGATGCGCATCAACTGCTCCGGCAGCCCGCTCGACCTAACAGCTCACGAATACAAACTCATCCTCGTCTTCCTCCGTCAACCCAACCGCGTCTTCACCCGCGACCAGCTCCTCGACCACGCCTGGCAGGACCCGGGTGCCGTCACCGACCGTACCATCGACGCCCACATTAAAACCATCCGCTCAAAACTCCGCAGCGCCTCCCCCGGCTCCGAAGACCTCATCCAAACCCGCCGCGGCCTCGGCTACGCCTACGTCCCCGCGTAAACTTTAAACTCCAAATTCTAAACCTCAAAAAGCCACAAATCACCTACCTCATTTCGCATCAACTGCCTTCCTTGGAGTTTAGATTTTAAAGTTTAAAGTTTTGAAGTTCCACGCCCACCTGCGCCTCACCCGCGTCACGCTTTTCATCATCGCACTGATCATCGGGTCGGGTTTTTACCTGCTCGTCCGACGTCAGCTCGACGAACTCGAACCACGCACTTTCCAGGCTACCGAGGAATCCATGGTCGATGCCGCCCACATCCTCGCCGCCTTCGTCGAATGCGACATCGAAGAAAACAACTTCGACCCCGAACGCTTCCGCGAAGCCTTCAACAGCACCGAAGAACGCAGCTTCGAAGCCAAGATCTACAATCACCTCAAGACCACCGTCGGCATGGGGGTCTACATCACCGACATCGAAGGCAAAGTCATCTTCGACTCCGATGACGGCAAACGCGAAGGCAGCGACCTTTCCGACATGCGTGACGTCGCCCTCACCCTGCGCGGCGAGTACGGCGCCCGTAGTAGTCGCGACAACGAAAAGGACCCGACCTCATCCATCCTCTACATCGGTGCCCTCATCGGCACTCAAGATCAACCCTGGGGCGTCCTCTCAGCCTACAAACCCCAATCCGACGTTCTCCCCATCGTCCGGCGTCGCGAGTTCGAAATCTGGTCCGGCACCTGGCTCATCGGTGGCGGCATCCTGTTCCTCGTCCTCGCCGTTTTCGTCTGGCAATACCGCCCCATCAGCAAACTCACCGAATACGCCCGCGCCATCGAGCAGGGCAAACGCCCCATTCCTCCCAAACTCGGTGCCGGCCGCGAAGTCAACACCCTCGCCCATGCCTTGGAATCCATGCGTGAGGCCCTCGAAGGCCGCCAATACGCCGAGCAATACGTCCGCACCCTCACCCACGAAATGAAAAGCCCGCTCGCCGCCATCCAAGGTGCCGCCGAGCTTCTCAACGAAGACATGCCGGTCGAGGACCGCCGACGCTTCCTTTCCAACATCCACGCCGAATCCGTCCGCGCCGAACGGCTCCTCAACCGCCTGTTAGAGCTCTCCGCCCTCGAAGGAAAATCCCGCCTCGAGTCCACCGACACCTTCGACTTCCGCGAAACCGTCGCCCGCGCCGTGGACCAAGCCAAACCGATGGCCGAGCTTGCCGGGGTCCACCTCGACTTCACGCCCACCGAACTCCCCCTCACCGTCCTCGGCGATTCCTTCATTCTCCGCGCCGCTGTCACCAACCTGCTGGAAAACGCCATCGACTTTTCCCCGCGCGGCGAAACCGTCAGTATCACCCTGTCTCATCAGCAAGACCAGCACACCCTCCAGATTCAGGATCACGGCCCCGGCATTCCCGACTATGCCCGCGAGAAAATCTTCGAACGCTTCTTTTCCCTCCGCCACCTCAAGGCTGGCCGCAAAGGCACCGGCCTCGGCCTCACCTTGGTCAAGGAAGCGATCGAACTCCACCAAGGCAAGATCACCCTAGCAGTCTGTCGGACTTTGGTGCGAGGCGGGATTTGAAGCTTCTCGGATTCCGAGCTTTCGGGCGGGGGAGCTTTCCGGAGGAGCGTTTTTTAATCCAAGATTGCTTCGAGGCTCTTCCGGAGCGCTGATCTGGCTT
>CAZVMS010000129.1:0-21926 GCA_964628795.1 uncultured Haloferula sp.
TCTTTGGCAATCCAGTCCCGCAGATCGGGCGGGAGCAACAATGGGGTGTCGTGATCAATATGAACGAACTTCGCTGCCATGCGGGAGCTTGAAAGGATCTGCTTATAAGATCGAGATCTAAGTCCGACAGACTGCTAGAGCCCAAAGACCTACCCAGATCTGAATCATCCCGGTCAATCCCCTCTCCTCGCCCTTTGAGCTTCTCCGGAAATCCAGTGGAGACACAATCCATTGCCGTGCTTCAGTTCCGGCTGCCGTGCGCTCAACACCAGATCCGTGCACTCCAGAAACCTCGATCATGTAGGGAAAATCAACCACCAAGCCGAAATAGGTCTTCCCGTCTCTCAGAGCAAAAACCACGGCATCCTCGCTCGATGACAAGCTGCAAATCGTCCTTGAATGGACCGAGTCCACCCACCAGAGCAGCAGACCGAGTAGCAGCGACCCTCCAACAAAAATCCGCGAACGATACCAAGGCCGCATCATGGCTCCACCTCCTGGAGCTTTTTCCGCTTCCAGCGCTGCCAAAAAACCAGCGTCCCTAACCAGACGACGACGTAAGCGGGAGCGAAAACCCAAGTTGAAACCGTCACCTCGCTTACTCCAGTTCCCGGATTAATCTCTCTCGTCCGCACCCTAAGTGGCAGGCCAGAAGGCTCACCCACTGGAAACGACGACAGAAGTCCAGGTCTGAGCTTGATTCCTCTGTTTGCTGCGGGGATCTTGTGTGGAAACGGACGCTTCACCACAACAAGGTTGTGAGACTGAATTGCAGCCACAATCTGGTACCGTGCCGTTTCCCACGATAGCGAGTTGAAGGTCTGCGGAACGGCGATCGAGACCCACAGCAAGAACACCAAACCCGGCACTCCCAGCCAGAACAGCCGCGAACGCCAGAACCTCTTCCTTCCGTGTATTCCGTGTGGTCGTTTCATTCCCGTCTTCCACTGCTCACTGCTCACTGCTCACTGCTCACTTGCGCTCCGCGCACCCCCTTCTCCATCCAGACCGCCAGCACCGCCACATCCGCTGGAGTGATCCCTGGAATCCGTCCCGCTTGACCCAAGGTCGCCGGTTTCATCTCGGTAAACCGCTGCTTCGCCTCGGCTTTGAGACCGCCAATCAAAGAGTAATCCAAACTGCTCGGAATCCGCTTTCCCTCATGCCGCGACATCTTCTCCACCTGCATCAACTGCCTCTCCAGATGCCCCTCAAACTTCAACTCTGTCTCGATCAGCGGCCAAAGTTCCACATGGAACGCTGATAGAATGGAGGCTGGGAGCGTTTTGGCGGTATTTTCGACCCGCCGGAACCAGTGGTCGAGCTTCACGCCATCGACCTTCGTCTTGCGGCTCCACGCCTTGGCGCGGTCGAGCTCGGACTGCTTGTGCTGGACCCGCTCGACCCGCTCGCCGGAAGCCAGACCTAGCTCGGCGGCCAGCGGGGTGAGACGCAGGTCGCAGTTGTCCTGGCGGAGCAGGAGTCGGTATTCGGCGCGGCTGGTGAACATCCGGTAGGGCTCGGTGCAGCCCTTGGTGACGAGGTCGTCGACCATCACACCGAGGTAGGCCTGATCGCGACGCAGAATCATCGGCTCACGGCCTAGCACCTTGAGCGCCGCATTCGCTCCCGCGATCAGCCCCTGCCCTGCCGCTTCCTCGTAGCCGGAGGTGCCATTGATCTGACCGGCAAAGTAGAGACCCTCGACCCGCTTGGTTTCCAAAGTCGGGTGCAGCTGGGTCGGCGGGCAGTAATCATACTCCACCGCGTAGCCCGGCCGCAGGATCTCGCACTTCTCCAACCCGGGGATCGTGCGGAGGAAGTTCAGCTGCACTTCGTAGGGTAGCGAGGTCGAGACGCCATTGACGTAGTATTCGTGAGTCTGCCGACCCTCCGGCTCGAGAAAGATCTGGTGGCGCTCCTTTTCGGCAAAACGGACCACCTTATCTTCGATTGAGGGACAGTAGCGCGGCCCCACCCCTTCGATGACCCCGCAGTACATCGGCGACTGGTCGAGGTTGTCGCGGATGATGTCATGAGTGGCGTGGGAGGTGTAACTGATCCAGCAGGGCGATTGTTCCACGTGGAACCCGGAGTCGCCCCAAGTATTTAGCGTGTGCACCTCGTCCCTCTCGGACTTCAAGGTGTCGGCCATGTAAGAGAACATCGGAGCGGGTGTGTCGCCGTCCTGCCGCTCGCATTTCGAGAAATCCAACGAGCGCCCGTGGAGTCGGCACGGCGTCCCCGTTTTGAAACGTTCCACGTGGAACCCCAGTGTTTTCAAGGAATCCGAGACTGTCGAGATGGCATCGCCCATCCGGCCACCCTTCTCATTCTTCAGCCCAACGTGCATCAGACCCCTCATGAAGGTCCCTGCGGAAAGAATCACGGAGGCCGCTTCGATCTCCATCCCCAGTGAGGTGCGGATGCCGGTGATGCGGTCGTTCTCGACCATCAACTCAGCAACGTTTCCCTGATGAAGCTCCACGCCCGGTGTCGATTCGAGCACCCACTTCATCCGGAACTGGTAAGCCTTCTTATCGCACTGCGTGCGCGGGGCACGGACCGAGGGTCCTTTCGAGGCATTCAGCATCCGGAACTGAATACCGGTGGCGTCGGTGTTGAGCCCCATCACACCCCCAAGGGCATCAATCTCCCGGACCATGTGTCCTTTCGCCAAGCCCCCAATCGCCGGGTTGCAGGACATCTGGCCGATGGTGTCGAGGTTCTGGGTCAGGACCGCGACTTCACAGCCAAGCCGGGCAGCAGCAAGGGCAGCTTCCACACCGGCATGGCCGGCACCGATGACGAGCACGTCGTAGCGCTTAGGGTAGCGAAACATGATAAAGGGCCAAGAAGCTAGCAGGCCCCGGGCCTTAGACAAGGCTTCGTGCGGGGGGAAGTTCCACGTGGAACAGCTAAAGTTGCTGGTGCTTTGAACCTGCGATCGTGCTTCGGGCCTTGGGGTTCAGGATTCAGGGAACAGTGGTCATAAAGACAAAAGGCAGCGAACCACGGCTCTACCTGCCTTTCTAAGCCCTGAATCCCGACCCCTGTGCCCCAAAACCGCTCACCAGTGAAGACCACCAAGGCAACCCCCCGAGCGAATCACCCTTCCGACCCCGGCAGATCCAAAATCCCGGTGCTCGCCCTCGGCAGCAACTCAGACAGCTGGAACTCCGCCCGCCCTTCTCTCCCCACCAACAAGATCCTTGGATCGCCAAATTCAGCCAGCACCTGCCGGCAAGCGCCACACGGAGAGATCGGCTCCTGGGTATCCGCCACCACCACGGCCGCGATGATTTCCGTGGCACCCGCTACCACCGCTGAACCGATGGCGACGCGCTCCGCGCACATCGTCAGACCATAGGAAAGATTCTCGACGTTGCAGCCAGTGAAGATCCGTTCGTCGCTCGCCACCAGCAGCGCACCGACATGAAATTTCGAGAAAGGCGCGTAGGCCCTGTCGCGTGCCGCCCATGCCTGCGGAATCCATCTTTCCCAATCCATTCCGCAAGCTAAGCGAGTCCTCATGGCACTTGGCAAGCACGCGAATTTTCGACTCGCTCCAGCGCTCCATTTCAGGCACTGAAGGGCATGCGCTCATCCTGGCTTCCAGCCTTCGTCCCACTCTTTCTTGCACTGCCACTGCGAAAACACGCCAGTGGTCCGATGTGGCTCGGTGCGGGTCTCGTCGCCGCGCTGCTCTTCCATCTCGTCAGTGGAGTCGCTGCTTGGATTGCATATACCGCTCACGCTAAGACACTTAAAGGACTTTGCCAAGCTCTCTGGAGTGGCCGGACCGCTACAGAAATCCCTTCTTGGGCTTTCCTCAGAAATCTGGCAGCTGCAAACGTCCTCTTCACGAGCCTGTTCCTTGCTGCCCGCCATGCTTGGCTTCCCGCTCCTGCGCCGGTATCCGCCCAGGCGCTTTCGAGCCGATAAGTTCTTGCCCCAACTCCGCAATCGCCTCTATTTCAGCCGCGCCCATGTCCGCCGACCTTCACAAACTCGACTTCTCCGGATCTCCGATCAATCAAAGCCTGAGCGCCGATGATAAGATCGAGCTCTACCGCAAAATGGTCCGCGTCCGACGCTTCGAACAAGCAGCTCTCAAGGCCTACGCTAGCGGCGGCGAGATTGGCGGCTTCCTTCACCTCTACATTGGTCAGGAATCCGTCGCCGTCGGCACGCTCTCTCTCTGCGGTGACAACGACCACCACATCACCGCCTACCGCTGCCACGCCCACGCGCTTGCCTCCGGCATGAACATGAATGAGTGCATGGCCGAACTTTATGGCAAAGCCACCGGCTGCTCAAAGGGCAAGGGCGGCTCGATGCACTTCTTCGCACCCGACAAAAACTACTGGGGCGGACATGGCATCGTCGCAGGTCAGACGCCGCTCGGCCTCGGCCTTGGATACGGCCTGAAATACAAAGGCCTCGAAGGCTGCGCGCTTTCTTTCATGGGCGAAGGGGCCGTCAACCAAGGTGCCTTCCACGAATCCCTCAACATCGCCGCGCTCTTCGAGATCCCGGTCGTCTTCATCATCGAAAATAACGGTTACTCGATGGGGACTTCCCAAAAGCGATCCTCATCCTACCGCGGATGCCTTGCGCAGCGCGCCGAAGGGTACGACATGGACTGGGACGTCATCGACGGCTCCGACATGTATCAGGTCCGTGCCAAGGCACACATCGCCATGGAACGGGCGCGCAAGCAACATAAACCAAGCATCCTTGAGATCACCACTTACCGCTACTACGGCCACAGCGTCGCAGATGCAAACTACAAGAAGTACCGGACACCGGAAGAAATCCAGAAGTACAAGGACAACCACGACCCGATTAACCTCTGGCGTCAAAAGCTCATTACCGAAGGAGTTTTGACCGATGCTTCCTCCAAGGAGATCGACGAGGCCGCCAAGAAAGAAGCCGAAGCCTCCGTGAAGTTCGCCGAGGAATCACCGCCACCAACGATCGCGGATATCATGGACGACGTCTACTGGGAGTCCGACCACAACACCGAGGCATCCAAAATCGGCCGCCACTTCTTCAACGACTGATTCTACGGCAAACGTAGTAGTTCAACTTTTTCCCGCACCAGATTTTCCATGTCACGCGAACTTCAATACCGCCACGCCATCCGTGAAGCCCTCGACGAGGAACTCGCCCGCGACGAGAACGTCGTCATCATGGGCGAAGAGGTTGCCCAGTATAATGGCGCCTACAAAGTCACCGAAGGCCTCTGGCAAAAATGGGGCTGCAAGCGGATCGTCGACACCCCGATCTCCGAAGCCGGCTTCATCGGCATGGGCATCGGTGCCTCAATGCTCGGCGTTCGCCCAGTCATGGAGCTCATGTTCTGGTCCTTCCACTCCGTCGCTTTCGACCAACTCGTCAACAACGCCGCCTGCGTGCGCTACATGTCTGGTGGCTTGATCAACGTGCCAATCGTCATGCGCGGGCCAGCCAATGGCGGCACCAACGTCGGCGCGACCCACTCCCACATTCCCGAAGGCCTGTTCGCCGCCTTCCCCGGTCTCAAAGTCTGCGCGCCCGCCACGCCGGCCGACGCCAAGGGCCTCATGAAGGCCGCCATCCGTGACAACGACCCCGTTTACGTCATGGAAAACACCCTCCTCTACGGCATGACCGGCCCCGTGCCAGATCCCGCCGACGGTGATTTCGTTATTCCTCTCGGCAAGGCCGACATCAAACGCGAAGGCTCCGACATCTCGCTGATCGCCCACGGCCGCTCGGTGCTCCACGCCCTCGAGGCGGCTGAAATCCTCCAAAGCGAGCACCAAATCTCCGCCGAGGTACTCGACCTCCGTTCGATCCGCCCACTTGACCAAGACGCCATTCTCGAAACCGTTCGCAAGACCAACCGCGTTGTCCTCGTCGACGAATCGAAAGGCTTCGGCGGTGTTTCCGCGATGGTTTCCCACCTCATCCAAGAGCACGCTTTCGATTATCTCGATGCTCCGATCAAGCGCGTCACCACTCTCGATGCGCCAGCAATCTACTCGAAATACGTCGAAAACGATCAACTTCCGAATCCCAAACGGATCGTCGAGCAGGTATTGACGATCGCATGACGAGCTCAAAGCCTCACTGTGACAAGATTTTTCGTTGCCAGTCCAAGGCTCGTCCCTACCATCACCGCCAACAATGAATGTTGTGAAACTAATCGCTGTGGCCACATTCTGCATGGCCCTTAGCTCCTGCTGCTGCCTCTTCAACTGAACCATCCCATGAAAAACCTCCTTCTTCTTCTGTCACTCGCCGTTGTTTCCTTCGGTCTTTCTTCCTGCAAAACCTTCTCCCGTCCGTCTTTCATCGCCGGATACAACGAGACCACCTCACAACGCAAACTCTGTGGTTACGACGTTGTCCGAGAGGAAGTCCTCGTTGACGCCAAGAGCGGCCTGACTGAAGTCCGTGAGACCAGGGTTCCGCGCTACAAGACCGTCACCAAAAAAGAGCGCGTTCCTTGTCCAAAGTGCACCCACTACTACTGGCTCAGCGATGGCTGCTGCGGGTCCAGCTCCGAAGAAGCCCGCAAGATGGCCACCGCCCAACCTTCATCGGGTAGCCCGTTCATCGGACTCATCCCAACGATGAAAGTGATCGCTCCACCAACACCTTGATCTGACCACGAATTTTTCAATCAGGCGGAGTTCCCAGAACCGGGGACTCCGCCTTTTTCGTACCAAAAACTCATCATCCCGACCTAGGGCTGCAAAAACACTGGAAAACCCGCTCACATCCCCCAAGCTCCCGCCGAACACCTTTCTACCTGCACATGGCTACAAACATCGATATGCCGAAACTCTCGGACACCATGACCGAGGGCACCCTGCTCACCTGGCACAAAAAAGTCGGCGACCAAGTCGAAATTGGCGACATCATCGCTGAGGTCGAAACCGACAAAGCCAACATGGAGGTCGAAGCTTTCGACGAAGGCACCATCACTTCTATTCTCGTCCAAGAAGGCGAAAAGGCTCCCATCGGTGGGGTTCTTGCCGTTCTCGATGGCGACGGTTCCGACAGCCCCGCATCCGCCGAAGCACCAAGCGACGAAGCAGCACCCGCTAGTGAAGCACCCGCAGCCGAAGCTGCTGCCTCAAGCAAGCCAGCCCCGCCCGCGACCACCGCAGCCGATGGTTCACGGATCAAGTCCTCACCACTCGCCCGCAAGATTGCCGCAGAAAAAAGCATCGATCTTTCCACGCTCACCGGCACAGGCCCTGGCGGGAGGATCATCCGCGCCGATGTGGATGCCGCCGCGAGCTCCAAACCATCGCAAGCTGCCAACGCCGCTGCAGGCCTCGTCGCCGCCATCAAGGCACGGACCTCCGGTTCTCCCGCCCCGACAGCCCCTGCGGCCGCCCCAGCCCCCGCAAAGGCCATCGAAGCCACCGCCAAGGAAGGTGATCAGACGATCCCACTCAGCACGATGCGCAAGATCATCGCTGAGCGCCTGCTGACATCAAAGCAGACGATCCCTCACTTTTACCTCCACGTGGAAGTCGACGTCGCCCCGCTGCTTGAGCTCCGCAAACAAATCAACGCGCAGGCCGAACAAACTCATGGCAATAAGTACTCGGTCAACGACTTCGTGCTCAAAGCCGCGATCAACGCCACTCAAGCCGTTCCTGCAGTCAATGCCTCCTTTAACGGCGACTCGATCATCCAGTTCCAGCATGTCGGCATGTCCATCGCCATCTCCGTGGACGACGGCCTCGTCACCCCTGTCATCAAGGAAGCCGAAACCAAGTCACTTCTTCAGATCTCACGCGAGGTGAAGGACATGGCCATCCGCGCCCGCGAAAAGAAGCTCAAGCCGAACGAATTCGACGGCGGCACCATCACCGTGTCGAACCTCGGAGCCTGGGGTGTCGAGAGCTTTGATGCGATCGTCAACCCGCCCCAGTCGTTAATCATTTCCGTCGGTGCCGCTACCGAGAAGCCGGTCGTCAAGAACGGCCAGATCGTTCCCGGCCTGCGCATGAACGTCGGCGTCAGCTGCGATCACCGCGTCGTTGATGGAGCCGTGGCCGCCCAGTTCCTCGCCGAGCTCAAGAAGCTCCTCGAGCAGCCGGCCCTCATGCTCATCTAACATTTCCCACACCCAATGAGCGGCGCATGTTGGATCTTCTCCGGCATGCGCCGTTTTCTTTTTCCGAATGATGCTCACCAGCCAATGGGCCTGAACACCACTTGTGCACATACTAGAAGAGGATTCCATTTGGTAAGCCGATAGATTCTCCTTCTTAATCATGTGAATAAGTGGGAAAAATCGCTGTTCCACCTACGCGCTCTAGGATTCCACGCGATTAGCATCCTGCGAAGAACCCCCGAAGGAGTCCGGGTAAAGCTAGGCACGACGTGAACCCACGCCAAGTATCCACGATCTATTCCGACTTGTTCCCATCGCACTCACAGTCTCTCACGGGGTGGAGATCGAACGTATGTCGAGGAATTCCGGCCGAGCGGTGCGTCCCGAGAAAGCTGCCAAGTAAACTGTCGCGAGATATCCGCAATTAGCCCGGCATCGAAGCCACCAGAAAGCCTGCTTTCCGAGGACGCGATCACCTGCGACTCATTGGTTTTTTGAATGTTAAGAAAACTCCAGCAAATCCCCACTTACTGTCATACTACTGATTGCCTGGCATCTTTTTTCGTGCCTAATATTTGGCATCTCTTGCTACTATCCCCCCATGCCTGACCTACCCCTTGAGGCAACCTTGTAGCAATCAAAGTTGCGACAATCGTCTTGCCGCGACGCTACGGAATGCCTAACGACTGGGTTTACAATCATACTCCATGAAAACCAAGCCGACATTCATCGATCTTTTCTGTGGCTGCGGCGGCTTTTCGCTCGGTCTCGAACGCGCCGGGCTTCAAGCCCTCGCCGCTCTCGATTTCAACAAGGAGGCGATCGAAGTGTTCCGGGCGAATCTGGTAAAGATTCCTCATGTTCTCCAAAAGGATCTCACCACATTCGGCCCCGAGCTCTTGGAAAAGGTGATTGGCACGCGGCAGGTTGATCTGATCGTCGGCGGGCCGCCCTGCCAAGGATTCAGCACCGCCCGGCAGGTCGATGGTGCGAACCATGGTGCGCGCCTCAAAGAGGATCCCCGTCGGCATCTCTACAAAGAATTTCTCCGATACGTGGAGCACTTCGAACCCAAGGTGTTCGTGATGGAGAATGTCCTCGGTATCCGCTCGGCATCCGGAGGCAGTTACTTTTCCAAAGTCCAGGCGGAGGCGCGGAAGCTCGGCTACAAAGTACACGCCCAGATTGAGGAATGCGTGAGGCTCGGCGTCCCACAAAAGCGCCGCCGCCAACTCTTCATCGGCACACGGATGGAGATTCCCCAAAGCTTCCGCCCGAAGCTCGAATTGCCCGCCCGTGCGGTGGCGGATGCCACGCTCTGGGAAGCGATTGCCGATCTCCCTCTTTTGAAGGCCGGTGAGGGAGAAGAGACTCGGCCCTACGATCTTGAACGCCGGATCAAGTCCATCACTCCACGTTCCTACCAATATCTTCACGAAGTTCTGGAAGTGGATAGAGCCGAACAGTTGAGCGCCCACCGCGCCCGCCCGCACAACGACCGCGACCTGCGCGACTTCCTTCTCCTGAAAGAAGGAGAGAGTTCCGCCGAGGCCATGCGGCGCGGAGTCGAATTCGAATTTCCCTACGACAAGACGAGCTTCAAGGATCGGTACACGCGCCAGCACCGAAAGCGCCCCTGTTCGACAATTGTTGCCCATCTCGCAAAGGACGGGCTGATGTTCATCCACCCCACCCAGAACCGGACGCTGACCCCGCGTGAAGCAGCACGCGTACAGAGTTTCCCGGATTGGTTCCACTTTCCCGTCGCCCGCACCCACCAGTTCCGGGTGATCGGAAATGCAGTACCGCCGTTGGTTAGCGAAGCAGTCGGAACTGCGGTCAAAAATTATCTCAAGGCAATTACCCGAACACCGAAACGAAAGCCGGCACCTTTGGTTGCTTTCCCAAGCTCGGACGCTGAGGCCGCACGTTGGATAAAGAAAGTCGCAGACCTTGAAGTTTGCGAGCTGCGTAAGATTCCGCTAGTAGAACTGAAGCGTGCATGGTGTTCAGTGGCATTTCTTTACAGGGGGCTACACCCCGACAGCATAGGGGAGCATGGCAGCGTTACCTTGAACGATGCCGAAATCGTTGAGACGATTTGGGCGATAGAACCTCGTCTTCTCAATCCTTATTACGAACAGAGTGGCTGGCCAGTTTACCTGGAAAACTTAGCTAACGAAGCGTGGCGACGTTACGAATTGGAACAGTTGGCTGATGACGAGTTTTATTGCTCTGACGCACAAATGGCAGGTGCTTACTTCCGAGATCCCCAGCTGGCAAAACTGATGAACGAACAGCAAAGACTGAGAGCCTGATTCCCTCACGGCGTCACTTCCCTAAGATGGACTACGACCTTGCTGAGCCGAATGCCGCATCGCTTGCTGAATCTCTTCGTGCATTCAGTTACGAGTTGCCTACTGCGATAGCCGACCTTGTTGACAACAGTATTACGGCTAAAGCGAATCGGGTATGGGTGGACTTCCATTGGGATGGAGCAAACTCGGTCATCGTTGTTACGGATGACGGATCGGGAATGAATGAGAAGGAACTTGTTGCGGCGATGCGCCCAGGGAGCCAAAGCCCGCTGGAGCGGAGGGAGCCCCACGACTTGGGGCGTTTCGGGTTGGGACTAAAGACCGCGAGCTTTTCGCAGTGCCGGCGGGTCACGGTTAGAAGCAAGTCGACCAGAAGAGGTTGGGCAACAAGATGCTGGGACCACGATCACATTTCGAAGGTCAACGCGTGGCAGTTGCTTAGATCCGGCGATACTAACGCGGAACCATTTTTCGAACGTTTAACCAATTTGGAGAGTGGAACCGCCGTAGTCTGGCAGAATCTCGACCGATTGGTCGCAACCCAGGTGACAGATGACTCAAAAGCCCAGCAAGTTTTCCTACAGCGAGCGGACGCAGTGCGTCGTCATTTGGCTATGGTGTTTCATCAGCTGATGTCAGGAAACAAACGGGTGACCATCTTGTTGAACGAAAACATCGTGGAGCCGTGGGATCCCTTCCTTGCTCGCGAACCCGCGACGCAGATTCTTCCAGAATCAAAACTTACACTGCGGGGTGAATGCGTCGAAGTGCAGCCTTACATCCTACCCCACCACTCGAAGCTTTCCAAATCGAAGCACGATGAGGCAGGCGGGCTAAACGGTTGGAACGCCCACCAAGGGTTTTATGTTTATCGCAACCGCCGCCTTCTTGTTGCAGGCGAATGGCTGGGGTTTGGCTGGGCTAAGGAAGAACACTATAAGCTCGCCCGCATCCGTGTAGAGATCCCCAACGAACTGGATCACGACTGGGGAATTGATGTAACCAAATCCCGAGCTAGACCACCGATCTCCCTACGCGATGAGTTACGGAGCATTGGAGAGCGTGCGAGGAAGGAAGCGAGACGTGTGTATACCTACAGAGGTGCGAGGCTCGCTCCCAGAGCCGAGCAGGAGCGGATGCTCTTGTGGGAGCCAATTGCGAGACATAATAAAACCTTCTACCGGCTGAATCGCGACCACCCCTTGCTACGGCAAGCATTGGCACAAAGTTCGGATCGACCAGCGTTGAATGCGCTGTCCACGCCTTGTGGAAGAGACGGTTCCATTTCCCCATATTTCTATCAGTGCGAGCGAGGAACCCAATTCTCTTCCCGGTCCGTTTGAAAGCGCATCGGAGACACAGGTGAGAACGGTTATGAACCAAGCATTTGATTCGCTCGTTGCATCTGGATACGGGAAAAGTGACGCAGTGGATCGACTTAGAACACTTTGGCCCTTCGAATTGTTTCCTGCAATTTTACAAAGCCTAGTCGAGGAACAGATGAATTCTTGATATGCACAATTACTACGAGAACGCGCGCAATATGGCCGTCGATATCCTCCGAAAGGAGATAGTGCGAAGCAATGAGTTGGTCCGAGCTACGGCGGAAACAGCGGTTCAGGCGACGCTCCTCTTTGCTCCCGAAGAAGCCATCGACATAGAAGCCTTGGTCACCGAGCTCTTGCACTTGTTTTCAATCACGGTTCAGGATGCGACGATTCTCGAGGACCACGACCCCAACCTTCACACGCCTTGGCTTCCTGACAAGAAAGCCTCGATCCAGTGGCGGTTTTGGACGCGGTATATGACTTATTTGGAGCGTGAGTTTGGCATGCCTCCTACAGTTGTGAACAGCCTTCATGAATTGACGGATATGGTTCTGGAGCGACTGGAAGAGCCGGCGAGACCAGGCCCATGGGATCGTCGGGGGATGGTGGTTGGTTCCGTTCAGTCTGGAAAAACAGCGAACTACGTCGGGCTGATCAACAAGGCGGTCGATTCCGGGTATAAGCTAGTGATCATCCTCGCTGGCATTCACAGCAATCTCCGGGCGCAGACCCAGCTCAGGGTGGATGAAGGTGTCCTTGGCTTCGATACGCAAAAGACCCGAAAACTTGACAACCAAAGTCAGTGGGTCGGGGTGGGCAAGCTACCGGGAGACAAACTTGTAGTTCACTCCCTCACGAGCAGTGATGAGAAGGGGGACTTCAACAAAAAGATGGCGGACACCGTGGGCGTGATGATCGGCGGCGATCCTATTGTCCTTGTAATCAAGAAGAATTCATCCGTTCTGAAAAACTTGGTCAACTGGGTTCTCCATGTCGGCGGAAGTGACGACCCGGTGTCGGGCAAGAAGGTCATTCGGAATGTGCCGTTGTTGCTCATCGACGACGAGGCCGACAATGCCTCGATCAATACAAAGGATAAGGTCGGAGCGGTGTCTCCCGAGGTAACTGCGATCAATGGTAGAATCAGGCATCTCCTCGATGCGTTCGATAAGTCGGCCTATGTTGGCTATACGGCGACACCGTTTGCCAATATTTTTATCAATCCTGAGGCCGAAACGCCCGACCACGGGGATGATCTCTTTCCCCGCAGTTTCATTATCAATGTCAAACCACCGTCGAACTACGTTGGTCCCGCTAAGGTATTTGGTCTCGATGGGGATCCGGACGCGGGGATAGAGGCGCTGGACGGGTTGGATATTGTCAGGGAGATTGACGATTACGCCGCTGTCACCGCTTTTCCTCCGAAGCACCGGAGCGACCATGTGCCAACCGAGCTGCCATCCTCCTTGCGGAAGGCGATTCGCTGCTTCGTCCTCAGTTGCGCAGCGCGTCGGGCGCGCGGCCAAGACAGAAAGCACAACTCGATGTTAATACACGTCACCCGTTTCGTGAACGTGCAGGGTCACGTCGTCCGCCTAGTGAGGGACGAATTGATCGCGCTGCAGCGGCGGATCGAGTTCGGAGACGGGAGTCGCAGCCCATCGTTGAAGGACGAGTTGCGCGAGCTTTGGGAAGAAGAGTTTGTTCCGGTTTCCGAGGGAATGGGAGAAGAGGCGGGTGCGTTTGTTGCTTGGAGCAAGGTGGAAGCGGAGTTGCATCCGGCGGCTGCAAAGATTTCCGTGGCGACGATCAACGGCTTCGCGAAGGAAGCACTTGATTACCGGGATCATGAGGCGGAGGGACGCAGCGTGATCGCTGTGGGCGGTGACAAGCTTTCACGCGGACTCACTTTGGAAGGCCTTTCGGTCAGTTATTTCCTGCGTACAACGCGGATGTATGACGCGCTGATGCAGATGGGCCGGTGGTTCGGCTACCGGCCGGGTTACCTAGATCTCTGCCGCCTATTCACCACACGGATGCTTTCAAACTGGTACCGGTACATCGCGCTTGCCGACGAGGAGCTCAGAAGAGAATTTGACTACATGGTGGCCGCCGGGCTGACCCCCGAGAAGTATGGCTTGCGGGTGCGGACACACCCTGCCGGGATGATCGTAACGGCGCTCAACAAGATGAGCCATGGTGTGAACCGTCAGCTTTCTTGGGAGGGAACTCTTGTCCAGACCACGGACCTACCGAAGGAGGATATGAAGATCCTAGCGAACCTCACGGCGACCGAGCAGCTTCTAAGCCGTCTGGGCGAGCCGAAATCCGACACTGCGCGGGATACGCGGATCTGGAAGAACGTTCCGGGTATCGAAGTAGCGGAGTTCATAGCTCAGCTGCGTCTGCCCGCGCTTTCAGCAGGGGCAGGTGGCGAGCAGTTGGCGGCCTATATTCGCAAGCAAGGTGCCAAGTACCCGGTCGAACTGGAAGACTGGACTGTCGCGCTGGTTTCCAATTCAAAGAAGAATGCGCGCCCCGTGACCATTGCTGGGATCGATGTGGGTCTGCTAGTACGGAATCCGGAGAGCCAGACCGCGACCACCTACCGGCTCAACAAATCCGCCATCCTCAGTCCCGCCGATGAAGGTCGTGACTTTGCTACGCGCGCCTTTGACCGGACTTGGTTCCATGAAATCTCGGGGAAAGCGGATTTACTGGATGACATCGCTTGGCTTGAGGAGCAGGCGGATCTGAAGCGGGACGCCATGCAAGTAGCGATCGGGTTGACCAACCGCTGGATGGAGGCGAGTAGGATTCGGGCCCCTAAGTCCGGTGAGTATGATCGGCCCAACGGAAGGGTGCTTCGTGTTTTGAGGCCACGCGAGCGAGCGTTACTTCTTATTTATCCTCTGCAGCCTCCGACCGAGATCACCGCACTCGATGAAACATTGGGGCGGAAAGGGAGGATCCGTGAAGAAACCGGGCTCTCGGAGGATGGCCCGCCGATCATCGGGGTGGCTTTGAGTTTTCCCAGCAGCGCAACCGCCTTGGGCTGCGAGTACCGGGTCAACCGGGTCTGGCAGAGTGAGATTGAGGACGATGACTCCTATGACGATGAAGATTGAGGAATTGTGGAAGGAGATGGAGGAAGAAGGCGGGTCATCCTGGCGGATGCGGCTTGCCCGGAAGCACGGGTCGAATCCGTTGGTACTCGCGCTTGAACCCGGCAACCATTCACGGGCGCTATTGGTTCCCGTGCCGGGCATCGTGTTGCCCGCCCGGCGGGAATGGCCCGAATGCCGTGGTCTCGAGTGGCTTTCCCTCAGTCTCGATCACACCGCCTATTGGGGAGTGCGTCTGAGGGATGCCACCTGTGCGGATGTTTTCACCGCCCTTGCCCGCGACTTAGATGCTAGGCTCGAAACCACCACCGGTACGGAGGAAGGGGCGGCTGAACTACTTGGCCGGCTGAAGCGCTGGCAGCAGTTTCTGAAAGCATGGCAGGATGGTTTGGGGCTTGAGGCGCGGCGTGGCCTGTGGGGCGAACTGTATGTTCTGCGGAGCGGCATGATGCCGACGCTGGGCGGGAAAGCTGCGGTTGATGGTTGGAAAGCCGGAACCGCCGCTCATCAGGACTTTCAACTCGCCCATGCGGCCGTGGAGGTGAAGACCACCGCCGCGAAACAGCCGCAAAGCGTCCGCATCACCAGCGAACGCCAATTGGATGACACTGGTGTGGGTGTGCTCTTTCTCCACGTAGTCGTGGTCGATGAGCGCGAGGTCGCTATGTTGGCGAACGCGCCCGGAATGAGCCTGTCGGGACTGGTCGAAGGGATACGTTCCGATCTTGTGGATGACTCCGCCACGCTTGCGCTTTTCAATGACCTTCTTTTCCAGCGCGGCTGGTTGGACGAGCACACGCCGCGCTACGAAAGTCATCGCCTGACCTTGCGCGAGGAATTCACCTATCAGGTCGCGGAGGGTTTCCCACGCTTGGTCGAAGGCGATTTTCCAACCGGGGTGGGAGACGTGTCCTACGACCTCGCCCTCGCCGCCTGTGGCCCGTTCACCGTCCCGCTTCAGGAAATGCTAGCCCTTCTCGTGGGTGGGCCATGCTCCAACGCCGATTCCAACCACTGATCGTCATGTCCAATCCTCGAATAGAACAATTTGCTGCCGATCTCCACCAAGAAGTGCTGGCGAAAGCGGGTGTCGATGGCACTGGAACGGAAGACTCAAACACCTTGCTCCGCGAGGAAGCCTTTACTGAGCACGTGCTTGAGTTGCTGAGTGATCACAATGAGGCGGACGGAATCGAACCGACCTACTATGAGGCGCGTGGCACGCGGAGCGCTCCAGCGGCGAAGCTCAACGCGTGGTCGCTTTCCGGCGATGGGGCCACCGCCGATCTGTTCGTCGTTCTCTATCGGGGCGATGGTACGACCTTCGAAGTCGGACTGCCCGAAACCCGCGACCACTTCCAGCGGGTCCATGGATTTCTCCGCCGCGCCCTTGAAGGATTTCACACCAAGATGGAGGAATCCTCGGACGGTTTCAGGGTGATGAAAGAGTTGTATGAGGCGAGGGAATCCTTGACCACGATCAGATTATTTTTTGTCACCGATGGGATCGTGCGGAGGCTCGACCTGACAGAAGAACAGCTTCCCGGCGTGGAAGTCCGCTATGTGGCGTGGGACCTCGACAAGTTGAGTCGCTTGCGCGTCGGCCACCGGGAGGTGATCGAGCTTGATTTCGTGAATGACTACCACGGGGCGATTCCGTGCTTGGAGAACTCCGATCCTACCGGCGAGTACAAGACCTTCCTCGCCTTCTTGCCCGCTCCGATCCTCGCCCGGATCTATGGCGAGCATGGCCAACGCCTGCTGGAACGGAATGTTCGGGCATTCCTCCAGTCGAGGGGCAAGATCAATCGTGGTCTTCAGAAGACACTGAAGGAAGAGCCTCACCGCTTTCTCGCATACAACAACGGACTCTGCTGCACGGCGGCGGAGATACGATACCGGGATGGTAAGCTCGAATGGCTGAAGGACTTCCAAATCGTCAATGGAGGACAAACCACGGCCTCCATCCACCACGCCTTGAAAAAGGAAAAGGTCGATATAAGTCAGGTGATGGTGCAAGTAAAGCTGACCGTTCTGAGTGATCCCGCGAAAATTTCTGAGATAGTGCCTTTGATCTCCCGCTACGCGAACAGTCAGAACAAGGTCAACGGTGCCGACTTCTCGGCCAACGGGAAATTTCACCAATTGTTCGAGCAACTTTCCCGCTCTGTATGGGCACCCGCCAACAGCGGCCTGCAGCGGGGAACGCATTGGTACTACGAGCGGGCGCGGGGTTCCTATGCAGACGACAAGTCCCGTCAAGGTACACCGTCCCAGCAGAAAAGGTGGGCGATCGAGAACCCTCCCGCGCAGAAATTTACCAAGACGGACCTCGCGAAGTACGAGCACGCATGGCTTGGGCTACCGCATTTCGTCTGCATGGGAGCCGAGAAAAATTTCAACAAGCTCGCCGAGCGCATGGAGCAGGAGGGAGAGCCGTTGGTGGATTTGAACTATTTTCGCCATCTGGTAGCGAAGGCGATTTTCTTCAGGACAGCGGAGAAGGTTTTCAGTTCGCGGGATCTAGTTGGGTTTCGTGCGAACAGTGTAGCCTATTCAGTCGCTTGGCTTTCCGAGCACTCGGGCAGGCGGATCGATCTCGAACGCATCTGGAATGAGCAACGGCTATCGCCAGCACTGGTTGAAGCCCTTGGACTAGTCTGTGAAGCTGCTCACGAACATATCACGGAAACCGAAGGCAATCCGGGAGAACGCTCGAAGAAAATCGATTTCTGGTTAGAGTTCCGGGAGCTGGATATTGCTCTACCAACCGATTGGCGTAACGAGTGGGCGGACGCCGCTTTTGCCGCACCCGCGAACGAAGCCGAGGCGCTCGCAATCGAGTGGGAAAGGGTGCGGAGTGCCTTTCTCAACGACAATCGGACCATGCAGGCTTTAGAAGCTTACACGAACCGCCAATGGGTGAACAGCTACCGAAGAGAAGCGGTTGCAACTTTAGCCGCGCACGATTGGGAAGCCCTCAGGGCGAGACCGGGCCTTGGTGTCACGAGACTAAGGGCCTTGGTAGAGATCTTCGCGATTGCGGCTGAAGACCTCTGATGCGACTGAAGAATTATTTAGCGTTAGGCTACCGAGATTGTCCGCCCCAGAAATCGGCCATTCCTGTACTGCGCATGATTTTCGATGTCAGTTTAAGTCGGTGACGCCGGGGAAATCACCTTATCAATCTTGGTATTCTTTCCAGCAGCCACATTCGATTCGAAGTATTCTTCAGAGTACATTCCCAGATGGTAACGATGTTCCAACCCAGTAACACCAGCTCCGTCTGCTTAAGTTCGTCTCTCCTTCGGTTTTCCTCTAATTTTTTCTTCCACCATTCAGTCCGTGTCTTAGGCAGCCGGAAGAGTTCACAATGTTCATGACCGTGCCAGAAGCAGCCATTGACAAAGATCACCGTGTCGAACTTCGGCAGCACGATGTCAGGCCTCCCGGGAAGCTGACGGTTCTTCGGGCCATTGACGGTGAAGCGGTAGCCGAGGCGATGGAGCATTGAGCGGACGATGAGTTCCGGCTTCGTGTCCCGGGTCCGGATGCGCGACATCACTTCGCTGCGCTTTTCAGGGGTGAAGACGTCGGGCATGGGGAGGCAGTCTAAGGTCAAAAGTCGAAGGTCTCGGAAGGGTCAGAGGTCTCGGGAGGGTCCGTGAGAAGTAGAAATCGAGGGCGATAGGGAGATGAGAGATCGAGCCTTTGCCTTCCTGCTTCTGCTTTTCCGGATTGTCTCAGGTCGGTGCTTCAACGGAATACGGATGCAAGCCAGAATCAGAAGGTCGAGAGAAGCCCGCAAGATCAAGATGCGGGCAGGATGCCCGCGCTCCCCTGCCCGTCTAGCGAGTGAACTGCTTCCGGAACAGCTCCTCACAGCGAGCCAAGCCATCCTCCGTCAGCACCACGGACTTCGCTTTGCCGACGGGGTCGAGGATCAGGCCCTTTTCGTGGAGACGGGACAGGGCGTCCCAGTCGAAGCCTTTCCAAGCCCGGCATTGGTCGTGGAGGGTGAGGTAGAAGAGGGCGAGGACGGCGTCATCGATCTTGTCGTGGTCGATATCCATTTCCGAATATTGCCCAATGCGAGAGTCAGGGCAAGTCGGAGAGTGAAAGGAGATGCGGGGACGAACAAGATGAAGGGCGCGGAAAGCGGCGGCGAGCTTCCTTCCCGAAATTCAGGGGATGTGGAGTTCGGTGGGTTTGGAGGCGTTGATCGTCACGGGCTTCGACTTCGCTTCGCCTCCGTGGTTGAACTTGACGACTCGGGAGGGCCCCGACTCGGGAGGGTCGGTCCCGGAATTGGAACGTTCGGGCACTCACCCGTCGCAACTGTTAGGCGGCAACCGGTAGGTCAGGTCATCCGCCCATTGCCCTTGAAGCGGTAGCCGAGCTGATGCCGCATCGAGCGGACGATGAGTTCCGGCTTGGTGTCGCTGCTGCGGATGCGCGACATCACCTTGCGGCGCTTTTCGGGCGGAAACTTTAAACTTCAAACTCGAAACTTCAAATCGGGGGAAGCGGAGGGACTGGGCCAAAAAGCTTGCGAGCAAATTGGGAACTGGGATGCTTATGCAATTTCAGGCGAGTAGAACATGAGCAGCGATACGAACTACAGTGATTTCATCGTCTATGTCGACGAGAGCGGCCATGCGTCTCCGGATCCAGACCCAAGCTATCCCTGTTTCGTGCTCGCCTTCTGTCTATTCGAAAAACGACACTACCTATCCAAGATCGCTCCGGCGCTACAGGAACTGAAGTTCAGTTTCTTTGGCCATGACATGGTCATCTTTCACGAGCGGGAAATCCGGAAACGGTTGGAACCTTTCGAAATCCTGAATGACCCAAGAAGACGGGAGGAGTTTCACGAGAGATTGACTCGTTTGATTCAACACGCCGAATTGGACATCCTTTCCGAGACCATTTTGAAGGAGGGCAATCATCTGCCTGACGACAACCTTTATCACATCGCTTTGGGTAGTTGCTTGAGGCAGCTCTTTATCCGTCTTGAGGAGATCGAGAAGGTATCCAAAACGGTTCATGTCGTTTTCGAAATGCGAGGGAACAAGGAGGACAAGCTTCTGGAGTTGGAGTTCCTCCGTATTTGCAATGGTGAAAACGACCATCAGCGAAGCTATCCCTTCGTCCCTGTATTCGCATCGAAGAAGGCGAACTCAACAGGCCTCCAATTCGCAGATCTCGTTGCCCGTCCGATAGGGCTCCATCGATTGAGGCCTGATCAACCAAACCGAGCCTTTGAGGTCTTGAAGAAGAAGTCACTTCCCGTGAAATACAAACAGACGGACTTGGAATTTTGACAAAACAAAAGGCCACCGAGAATCCCGATGACCTGTTGCCGGCTGAGAATCCCAACCCGCCCGAACTAAGCACGCAATGCTCCGGCATTCAATTGGAAATGTCGTGCAAATTACCGGTCTCATCACCAAGGAGTGTCGTCGTGGACAAAAATCACCGTATGGAACTTCAACAGCAAAATGTCCGGGCGGCCGGGAAACTGGCGGTGCTTCGGGCCATTGACGGTAAAACGGTAGCCGAGCTGATGGAGCATTGAGCGGACGATGAGTTCCGGCTTCGTGTCCCTGCTGCGGATCCGCGACATGACTTCGCTGCGCTTTTCGGGCGGAAACTTTAAACTCGAAACCTCAAAGGGGGAGCCTCCTTCGGAGCGATCAAGCGCGGGAAGAAATCGGACCAGGATGGATAGTATGAGTAGGATGAAGGCCAAGAAATCCGAGCATCTTGATGTCCATCAAGCTGGGTGAGCCTCAATTCCGGCAAAAACTGGGGTGCAACGATTCCATATTCATCAGTTTCCTCGCGTACTGCCTGCACGTCACCCTTGAGAAATACAACAAGAAGGCGGCCACCGGCCTGAGTTCCCGCAGCGTGCTGGAACGATTGAGCGAGATCCAGATGCTCGACGTGACGATCCCCGCCACCGACGGACGCGAGTTGCGGATGAAGCGCTTCACCAAACCCGAGAAAATCCACCATCTACTGCTCAACCAACTCGGCTTCACCCTGCCGCCACAGCCCCCGCCTGAAATCAGAAATCCAAAGCCTGTGGTGTAGACCTTTTGCGAAAACGAACGCAATCCCAACGATTCCGACCCGAAAATTCATCTAACAGCGAAAGTCGAGCTAGAAACATAAGCCCAATCGGGTCCCGGGGAGTGATTAGCTCTCCGGTCCCACACCACCCTGCGTACGGCTCCTTACAGGGCGGTTCCAATACTATTGAGATGCTTTGCTGAATCAATCGAATTTGTGACGACTCGGATCCGGCATTCGCCTAGTGCCGCCCGACAATTGCCCACATTCACTGGGATGGCAGCCCGATCGCGAGGCGCGTCGTGCGATGGGCCGCCAGAGTGGCCTGCGGCAAGGAGGACCACCGCCAGACCTTCATCGGTGCCGAACTCGTTGAAGGCGGAACGCTTGGGCCAGCGTCAAGGAAGCTGTGACGCATGACCGCCGCAGTGTCATCCCTTCACCCCGGAAGATCACTTCGCGGGGAGGGTACCCTCCGCACCGGGGGGGTTACGAATGACGCCTGCGGCGAAAAGCGAGAAGACCGGCCACGCTGGCGATGGAAAGGACGTAAGGTGACGGCTCCGGCACTGGGGCCACGTTGACCTGACCCCGGATCTCGCCACTGCCGAAGTTCGTCGTGTGAACGTTCACGTACCAATTGCCGGCGAGCAGATTCGCTTCCTGCGTGGCATTAAGCGGGATACCACTGCCAGTTTCCGGGCTGGACCACGGGCCGGGAATGCCGAGATCGACTCCACCGGAAACACCGACAGCTCCGACATGGAAATGCATGTTGGTAACCGCGCTAGTTAGATCAAACCATTCGATACTAGACCCTATTCGAAAAGCCGCTGACCGGCCGAAAACACGTCCCAGCCTGCGTATGAATCATTCATTGAAAATAAAATAAATACCTTGAAAAGGCGTGACGCAACATGTTGTAATTCAACAACTTAATATCACTCAGGAA
>CAZVMS010000130.1:0-33955 GCA_964628795.1 uncultured Haloferula sp.
GAGTTTCTTTTCGTCGATCTTGTCCTTGGCGCGGCCCACGAGCGAAGGAAACCAGAAATCAACTAACAGTACAAGTGACGGTTTTGTCACATTCAGAAATTCGTTTCAACAAGCAGCGAGCATGCCGAACACTACTGGCTCTACCCAATATGAAAGGCGAATCGAGAAAAAGATGCCAGGCAAACAGTGAAAATAGGCGGTTGGTGAGTTGATGTTCAATGGGTTGAGGTGGATGTTGTATGGGCGAATCTGGGGCGGAGGGGTGGACTTGGTTTGGCCACCCGCACCACAGCCAGCGCGGGCCACACCGGCTATTCCTCCGGACGTCGCTGCTTGATTACCTGCTTGGGCGCACTCGGGCGAGCCTACTCCTCGGATGCCGTATCCCCGCCGCAACACAGCGGCGTCATTTCGGCTGCTTGGGCGCACTCGGGCGAGCCTACTCCTCGGATGCCGAGGGGGTGCCCGGCGGGGAGCGGTGTGGGGCGTGGGGGGCGTGGGGGGCGTCGTGTCGCGTCGCGTAAAAGGCTGCGCCTCACGCGATTGCCGTTTCAAAGGCTGCGCCTCAGGCGATTGTTCTGGGGTTGGCCAGCGACAATAAGGTCGCTGCTCCGGAAGGGCTGGCACTTTGATTGGTGCGATCGATTGGCTCGCGTCGTGTTTTATGGAACGGAGTCAGGGCAAAGGAAGGTCCGGGCGGGACGCCCGGACCCACGGACTGGAGCGGGACGCTCCAGCCATTTTCACTTTGCTAGACCAGTCCACGGCTTGCTACTTTTGGGCCTTGAGGGCTTCGATGCTGAGGGCGAGGTGGAAGAGGTTGGTGGTGGCGGTGCTCTTGATCTGAGCCATCAGGGCGCTGAAGAGCTCGAAGGCTTCGTTCTTGTATTCGACGAGCGGGTCTTTCTGGCCTTGGGAGCGGAGGAAGATGCCTTCGCGGAGCTCTTCCATTTCGGCAAGGTGCTCTTGCCAGCCGTGGTCGATGGCGAAGAGCTGGGCGCGGCGTTCTTCGCGGTCGAGGAATTCCGGGGGGACGCCGCCGACGCGGTGCTCGTAGCTGGCGCAGATTCGCTTGGTGATTTCTGGCTCGATTCTGTCGGGGGCGAGGCTTGAGGGGTCTTCGATTTCGAGCAGGAACGAGCGGCGCACCCATTCGAGAAGAGAGGTGAAATCCGGGTTGCTCGGGTCGCACTCGGAGAGTTGCTCGTGGACGCTGTCGGCGATGCTTTCCTCGATGGTATGAAGGGCGAGCTCGCGGATGTTTTCGGTGGTGAGGACGTTGTTTCTGAAGTCGTAAACGATCTCGCGCTGGAGGTTCATGACGTCGTCGAAGTCGAGGACCTGCTTGCGGCCTTTGGCGTCGCGTTGTTCGAGGCGTGTCTGGGCGGATTCGACGAGTTTGCCGATCGGGGGAATCTTGGTGCCGCTCTTTTTCGACTGCTCGATGAGGGCGGCCATCTGTGCGGGGTCTCCGTGAGTGCGCATGAGGTCGTCTTCGAGGGAGATGAAGAACTGCGAGGCTCCGGGATCGCCTTGTCGGGAACAACGGCCGCGGAGCTGTCGGTCGACGCGGCGCGAGGCGTGGCGCTCGGTGGCGATGACGAACAGGCCGCCGAGTTCGGCGACGCCATGGCCGAGTTTGATGTCGGTGCCGCGGCCGGCCATGTTGGTGGAGACAGTGACGGCACCGCGCTGGCCGGCGAGGGCGACGATGGCTGCTTCCTGTTCGTGGTGTTTGGCGTTGAGCACCGAGTGGGGGATCTTGGCAAGCTTGAGCATGCGTGCCAAGGTTTCGGAGGCCTCGACGGAGGCGGTGCCGACGAGCACGGGTTGGCCGGTTTGGTGGGCGGCTTCGATGGTGCGGATGACGGCTTGGTATTTGTCGCGGCGCGTTTTGAAGAGTTGGTCGTTGCGATCGATGCGGCAGTTCGGTGCGTGGGTCGGGATAGGCAAAACATCGAGGCGGTAGATGTCGTGAAACTCGGCCGCGGCGGTTTCTGCGGTGCCGGTCATGCCGGCGAGTTTTTCATAAAGGCGGAAGTAGTTCTGAATGGTGATCGTCGCGTAGGTCTTGGTTTCCTCTTCGATTTTGACGCCTTCTTTCGCTTCGACGGCTTGGTGGAGTCCATCCGACCAGCGTCGGCCGGGCATTTCGCGGCCGGTGCTTTCATCGATGATCGTGACTTTTCCGCCGCGGACGACGTAGTGGACATCGCGCTCGTGGAGGCAGTAGGCGGAGAGCAGTTGGGAGATGCCGTGGATCGATGCGGCGCGTTTTGTTCGTTCCTCGTGCAGTGCTTGCTTGGCGGCGGCGCGTTGCTCGCGGGAAAGGCTTTGATCGGCGTCGATGGCGGTGAGTTTTGCGGTGAAATCGGGGAGCGTGAAGGTGTCGGGATCACTTGGGGAAAGGAGCAGTCTGCCTTTTTCCATGAGGTCGGCGTCGCGGCGTTTGTCGTCGACGCAGAAATAGAGCTCTTCCTTGATCTCGTGGATGTTTTTACCGAAAGCCTGTCGTTGATACTGGAGCTCGGTTTTTTCCACGAGCCGGCGGAGTTCGGAGCTTTCCATGAAGCGCAGGAACTGGCGGTGGCGGGGTTGGCCGAGTTTGAGTTTCAGGAGTGCGAGGCCTGCGGCGGGAAGGTCGCCGGATTCTAACAGACGCTTGACGTCGGCGGCGAGTTGGTTGCAGAGGGCGGTCTGGACTTTGACGAGTTTCTGGACGCTCGGCTTGAGGTCGAGGAGCGGCTGGGCGGATTGATCGGAGGGGCCGGTGATGATCAGCGGGGTGCGGGCGTCGTCGATGAGGATGGAGTCCACTTCGTCGAGGATGGCAAGGTAGTGGCCGCGCTGGACCTGCTCGCCGTGGCTTTGGGCCATGCCGTTGTCGCGGAGGTAGTCGAAGCCGAACTCGGAGTTCGTGCCGTAGGTGATGTCGCAGGCGTAGGCGCTCTGGCGTTCCTTCGAGCGCATTTGGTTTTGCAGGCAGCCGACGCTGAGTCCGAGCGATCGGTAGAGGGCGCCCATCCATTCGGAGTCGCGCTTGGCGAGGTAGTCGTTGACGGTGACGACGTGGACGCCGAGGCCTGTTAGAGCGTTGAGGTAAACGGGCAGGGTGGCGACGAGGGTTTTACCTTCGCCGGTTTGCATTTCGGCGATGAGGCCGCGGTGGAGGGCGATGCCGCCGATGAGCTGGACATCGAAGTGGACCATGTCCCATTTCAGTGGCTGACCGCTGACGAGGATTTCGCTGCCGCAGAGGCGGCGCGCGGCGTTTTTGACGACGGCGTAGGCTTCCGGGAGGATTTGGAGGAGATACTTGGCGCGGGATTTGGCGAAGTGGTCCTCGATATGATGGAAGGCGGCTTTGGCGTCCTCGATGGCCTCGGGGTTGGGGGCGATGTTCGCGGGGAGCGAGGGAAATTCGTTCCGCAGATCGCTGAAGCGGGCTTGCAGGGTGCGGGTGGTTTCTTGAAGGGCGGTGGCGTCCATCTGGTCGACGCTGGTCTTTGTGGCGACGTCGAGCGGGTGGTAGCGGGCGAGGTGCTCTTGCCATTTGGTGGTGAGCTCGAGGAGTTTTTCGGCGGGCTCGTTTTGGAGTTTGGCTTCGATGTCGTTGATGCGACTGACGATCGGGCGGATGCGGGCGAGTTCGCGCTCGTTTTTGCTGCCGAAGATTTGTGGAAGTGAGAAAGTGATCATGGAAATAGATGGATGGGTGCGGAGTCATTTTCCGCAGGAATGATGAATCTGTTAGGGAAGGCGAGTGCCAGGAAATGGCAGGAGGTCTGCCTGAGGGGCAGGTGGAGTTCGCGTGACTTCCCTTTGGATCAAGAGGCACTCAAGCCTGTGTGGAGGCGAGTGCGGGATGGGAGCCGCGTTTCAGCAAGATGCTGAGGCCGGGGGCGCGCGTCCCTGGACGGTGCCGCTGCGGCGGGTGATCTCGGCTTTTTCCCAGCGGGGATTGATGGCGAGGCGCTGGGAGGCTGGCTCTGTCAGGCTGATGCTGTTAGAGGAGCCGCTGGTGAGACCGAGAAGGGGATTGGTGGTCGCGCTGCTTGGGAGGCTTTCGTCCGCGAGCTGGGTGACGCTGCCGCTATCGAGGTGAGCGGACTTTCGGAGTGAGGCCTTTTGTTGGGCGAGCAGGTTGCATCCGAACAAAGCGACCAGCGCGAGGACCCAGGGGATCAGCGCGTGTGGTTGGAGCTTTTGGCGGAAGGCGGTCATGGAGATGCAGCTTAGGCTGATCGGTGGGAGGAGGTTCGTGTAGGCGGGGGATTTGTCAAATCCGATTGGAGCGCGGACTTTAGTCCGCTTGGTTGGGGTTTCGGGCGGACTAAAGTCCGCGCTCCGATGGTTTCCATTGGATGCCGATGCTGGAGAAGGGCCAGTCTTCGGGGGTTTGGCAAAGACCTGCTTTGACAGGGTTCTGGTGGATGTAGTTGAGAGCTCGGTAGAAGTGGGCTTCGTCGCGGATGAAGCGGTCGTAGAAGTCGGGCTGCCAGAGGGTTCCTGTTTGATTGAGGAGGCGATTGATTTGGATGGCGGATCCGCCTTTCCATTGTTTGACGATCACTGGGAGTGGGTGGTCTTTGACCAAGCGGACCAAGACATGGACGTGATTGGGCATGATGCACCAAGCGAGTAGCTTGTAATCGTGAGGATGGCTGGAGATGAGCTTATCCTGGAGGATGGTGGCTACTTCGGGTTTGCGAAGAAGGCATGCGCCGTGGCCAGCGTCTTCGAACTTTGCGATGCGGCGGTGGAGTTCGCTGGATGCTCGGTCGGAGATCTCTTTTTCCGGGGAGTTCAGCAAGACTGAGAGTTCCTCTTTCCAGTCGCTGATGACTTTCTTGGGGACGGAGTCGGCGAGGCGGAAGGTGATGGCTTGTGTGGAGTCGGGGTAGTCGCGGTGGGGGAGATATCCGCGAGAGTAGGTGCCTTTGTGCTCCATGGAGGGTGGACGTTAGGCTGCCCGAGTGGTGATGGGAAGCTGGGGTTTTGGGCGGACTAAAGTCCGCGCTCCGTTAGAGGACGTCGCCGTAGAGGGTGAAGCCGGTGGACTCGTTGACTTGGATGTCGAGGATCTGGCCGGTGAGTTTGGCTTGATCGCCTTTGAAGATGAGGATCTTGTTTTGCGGGGTGCGGCCGGAGAGGGTCTCTTTGTTGTTTTTGGAGAGGCCTTCGCAAAGGACCTGTTGGACGGTGCCGACGAGGGCGTGGTTTTTTTCCTGGGCGAGGCGGTTGACGACTTCGAGGAGGCGTTGGTTGCGCTCTTCTTTGATGCGCTCGGGGAGTTGGCCCTCCATTTCGGCGGCCGGGGTGTCTTTGCGCTTCGAGTAGCGGAAGACGAAGGCGTTGTCGAATTGGAGGCGCTCGACGGTGTCGATGGTGGCCTGGAAGTCTTCTTCGGTTTCGCCAGGGAAGCCGACGATGATGTCGGTGGTGATGGCGATGTCCGGGCGGGCAGCCTTCATCTTTTCGCAGATCTCGATGAACTTGGCGTTCTTGTAGGGGCGGCGCATCGCTTTGAGGATGCGGTCGCTGCCGGATTGCATCGGGAAGTGGATGTGCGAGCAGAGTTTAGGGAGATAGGTGAAGGCGGCGACGAGGTCGTCGCGGTAGCCGATGGGGTGGGGAGAGGTGAAGCGAATGCGCTCGATGCCCTCGACGGCGTGGACGGCTTCGAGGAGTTGGACGAAGGGCGATTTTCCGTCGATTTTCTCGAACTCGGTGCGGCCGTAGAGGTTGACGATCTGGCCTAACAGGGTGACTTCCTTGACGCCGTGGGAGGCGAGCATTTTGACCTCGTCGACGATTTCGGGGATCGGGCGGCCGCGTTCTTTTCCGCGGGTGTCGGGGACAATGCAGAAGGAGCAGCGCATGTTGCAGCCCTGCATGATGGAGACGAAGGCGGAAGCGTTGTGCTCCTTGGGAACGTGGTCGCGGATGGTGTTTTGGGAGCCGCTTTCCTCTTCGACGTCGCAGACGTTTTCGCCGTGGAGGGAGAGTTCGAGTTCGTCCATGCGGCGCTCGAGGCGGCGCTGGAGGATACGATCGACGTATTCGAAAACCTTGTGGTATTTCTGGGTGCCGACGACGACATCAAGGTGTGGGACTTTTTCGAAAAGCTCGGGTCCGCGTGACTGGGCCATGCAGCCCATGAAGCCGTAGACGACGTGCGGCTTTTGTTTCCGGTGGCTGCCCATGTGGCCCATTTTTCCGAGGGCCTTTTGTTCGGCCTGGTCGCGGACGGAGCAGGTGTTGATAAGGATGGCATCGGCCTCCGCTTCGTTGCCGGTGACGGTGTAGCCGCCTTCACTGAACATCTGCGCGACTTGTTCGGAGTCGCGCTCGTTCATTTGGCAACCGTAGGTGCGGATGTGGACCTTGGGCATGGTGGGGGGAGGGTTTAGTGAACTTGGGTCATTGTTCAATGGTAAATCAGAGCGGGGTCATGAGTGGAGAGGGCAATCCGGGGCTTGACGGGCGGGCTTGGCGTGCTGATGGGCTTAACATGAGGAAATTCGCACTCTTGTTGCTTGGCCTGCTTCCGTCGTGCTCGCAGTTGGTGGTTCCCGGTGAGGGGCGACCGATTGCGGGGAAAAAGGAGGCGATGGCGGTGATGGAAAAGTCAGCCAAGGCAGTGGGCGATCCGTGGTCGCGCTATCGGAAAGTGGAGGTCGCTTATGATGGGGAGTGGACGGGCATTGCGAAGCGGGTGCAGCCGGATCTGGTCGATGCGGATTTCCGCAAGGCCTCGGTGGAGACGTATGAGACGAGGACGCAGGTGGTGAAACAGCTTCACAAGGGGCCGGGCGGGACGAAATCGGTGGTGCGGCGTCCTGGAGATGTGGCGGTGGTTTACAATGGGGAAAGTGAGACTGAAGCGGATCAGGTCACGCGCGAGGCCGCAGCCTTGGTGGCGGATGCCTACACGGCATTTCTTTTCGGGAGCTCGTGGTTGAAGGAGACGGGTCGGGATTTTGAGCTTCTGGAAGCGGAGGAACTCGATGGCGAAATGTGTGACCGGGTGCAGGGTCGGCTGGTTCCCGGGTTTGGGTTTTCAGAGGGGGATCGTTTCATTGCGTGGGTCGGGCGGGAGTCGCGGTGGTTGAGGCGTTTGCAGTTCACGATCAATGGTTTGGAAAGCACGCGAGGAGCGGATGTGGAGGTGCGATTCCTTGAGCATTGGAAGGCGGTGGATGGCTCGGTGTGGCCGGGAAGATTCGTTGAATGGGTCGAACGGCCGCTTCACGTGAAGGCACACGAGTGGTGGATGACCGGGCTGAAGGCGGACGGTAGGAGCTTGAAGGGAGTCGGAAATCCTTCTGACAAGTCCCGCTGAGGGCTTGCATGTGGCGGGTTCGCCGTGGATGCTCCGCCCGATGTTCGATTTCATGCTGCCCCGCTGGAAAAAGGAGGCGAAGCACCTCCACAAGGGGGCGAAAAAGTTTCTTCACTACAAGCGGGACCTTCTCAAGGAGGACCGGATCGCTGAAATCGAGTCGCGGCGCGATGATTTACTCGCGGCGATGAAGTCCGGCGACAAGGAGGCAGCGGCCGAGGCTGGCAAGCAGTTGCGGGCAACTTGCGAGAACGTGATGCCGCGCGCGACTCGCCAGAATGGTTGGGAAGAGAACGTCGAAGTGATTTTCGTCGCGTTGGTCGTGGCGCTGGGATTGCGGGCCTATGTCTTGCAGCCTTTCCGAATCCCGACCGGATCGATGCAGCCGACTTTGAACGGCATTGTCATCGAGCAGAAGGGTGAGGATTTTGCAGTGCCGTGGTTTGGTAAGCAGGCCTTTGACTGGTTGTTTGCAGGCCGGACCTACAAGAACATCATCGCCGATGGAGAGAAGGACGTCGTGGGGATCCGCGATGCTTCGTGGTTTCTCTTTACTTGGACGAAGGTGGATTTCAACGATGGCACGAGTGTTCGGATTTCTGCCGCGAAGGGTGAGACTGAAAAGCTTCTGGGTGTGCGGGGTCAGCGCGACGCGAGGACTGGGAAGGTGACGATGGTGGCCAACCATTACTCGAAGGGTGATCCGATTTTGCGTGGAACGATCACCACGGGTGACCTCGTTCTCGTCGACAAGTTCTCCTATCACTTCCGCAAGCCGAAGCGTGGTGAGGTGTTTGTTTTTGATACCCGAGCGATTCCGACTCACGGCGAAGTGACTGGCATCATGAGTGGCCAGTCCGGTGGTCAGCACTACATCAAGAGGCTATGTGCGGTTCCAGGTGATGAGATTTCGATCGATCCCCCGTATTTGCTCAACAAGGGCGTGATTCTCCAGGAGCCCGGCATCAAGCGCGTGGCGGAAGCTCAAGGCGAGTATGCAGCGGGGGTCGGTGATCGGCGGCAGAGCGGCTACGGATTTGCCATTGGTGCGCGTGCCAACAATTTCGCTCGCTCGCCCCTAGAGGGACCAGACGATGTCTTCAAGCTGAAAGCGGATGCTCCGCCGGCTTTGCGTGAGTATGCGGCACTCGGTGATAATACGGGAAACTCGCTCGACTCACGCTACTGGGGTCAGGTGCACGGCTTCAATGTCGTCGGGCCTGCTCTGTTTTCGCTGTGGCCATTTGGTTCGGGGCATTGGGGCTTCATTGATTGAGGCTGTCTTGGCTCCCGTTCTGCTGCGCAAATGCACGCATTTCCCTTTTTCCGAATGGCGCTAAGGCTATCGCACCTCTCCGCATGACTGAAGCAGCTAAGATCACCCGCCAGGCAAAGTCCAATCTGGCCTTTGCCTTGCGCATCTTGCCGAAAGAGCGGCGTGACGATGCGGTGATCTTTTATGCCTTCTGTCGGGTGATCGATGATCTTGCAGATGATCTGACGCTACCCGTCGAGCAGCGCGAAAAAGGTCTGCTGGCTTGGCGTGATGGTCTTGAACAGGGATTTCCCGATGCGGATGTGCTGCAACTGGATGTACTCGCCATGCAGAAGCGTCGCGAGATTCCGACCGGGCTTTTGGTGGCGATTGTCGATGGATGCCGCATGGATCTCCGACCGCAACGCTTTGAGACGTGGGAGGATCTATCAGGATACACTTGGAAAGTCGCCTGCGCCGTCGGTTTGATCGCGATGCGGATTTTTGGCGGCGGAGTTCCGGGCTGTGAAAGGTATGCGGTGGCTCTTGGCCATGCCTTGCAGATCACGAACATCCTGCGTGATGTGCGTGAGGACTTTGATAATGGCGGGCGGATCTATCTGCCGATGGCTGACCTTCGGAAATTTGGCTACAGCGAAGCGGACCTTGCCGGGCAGGTGCAGGACGAGAATTTCTTCAAGCTGATGAGTTATGAGGCGGACCGAGCGGATGCGTTTTATCGCGAGGCGGAGGAGTCGCTTCAGCATGGGGATCGTAAGGCAATGGTGGCGGCCGAGGTGATGCGGGAGATCTATCACACCCTGCTCGGCAAGATGCGGAAGGATGGCTTCCGCGTGCACAAGCAGCGCTACCGGCTTTCGAAGGCGCGGAAGATGACGATTTTTTCCAAGCATCTGATGCTTGGAAGCATGACGTGAATCATTTGGGCTGAGATCCGTATAATGGACCTATGAAATCAGTTTTGGCGCTTTCATTACGAGGGGGGAGGCCTTTGACTGCCGGTCATGACTCGCCCTGACGAACGCAACAACGACCAACTCCGCCCGATTTCCTTTATTCCCGATGTGGCTCCTCACTCGAATGGTTCGGTGCTGGTGTCTTTCGGCAATACGCGGGTGATCTGCACGGCGACGATCGAGGAGGATGTGCCGCGCTGGATGAAGCAGCAGCGCGTTGCGGGTGGCTGGGTGACGGCGGAGTATTCGATGCTTCCTTACTCAACGCTTGAGCGCAAATCGCGCGACATCTCACGCGGTAAGCTCGATGGGCGTTCGTCTGAGATTCAGCGATTGATTGGCCGCGCGCTGCGTGCGGTGGTGGATTTGAAGAAGCTGGGTCAGCGCACGGTGTGGATCGATTGCGATGTGCTCCAGGCAGACGGAGGCACGCGTACGGCATCGGTGACCGGGGGCTGTGTGGCGATGGCGATCGCGCTCAATCGTTTGATGGGTGCCGGGAAGCTGAAGGAGTTTCCTCTAACACAATTGGTCGCGGCGATTTCGGCAGGCGTCTATCAGGGCGTGCCGGTGCTGGATTTGAACTATCCGGAAGACAAGGACGCGTCGGTGGACTTCAACGTGGTGATGACCGAACGGCTTGAGTTCGTCGAAGTCCAGGGAAGCGGCGAGGAAGCGGTTTTCACTAAGGCTCAGATGGACGCGATGCTCGCCCTTGCGGAAAAAGGTGTGGGAGAACTTATCACGCTTCAAAAGGCGGCGATCCTTGAAGCGGATCGCCCGGGGGGTGATGCCTTTGCAAGTCTCGCTGCTGCATTCAAGAAGTAAGATATCAAAAGGGCGACGGTCTCCATGAAGATGCCGTCGCCCAGTGATGTTAGGGCCTGATGATGAATGGTAGCCTAACAGGTGTTTTGAAGCTTAGCGAGTCACCGATTCATAGACCCGATCGAGTGCCGCACGGAGGAGCCAAGCGCGTTCGGTCGCTTCGCGGTCATCGACTCGGGCAACGAGTTGGACCAGTGCTTTGCGGACGGACGAATCGATTGCTTGATCCTTGGTTAGTTCGGTCAGGCACTGACTATAAATGTCAGCGCACTTTTCGTGGTCCCCTTGATTGAAGATTGGCACGCCAAGTTCGATGGCCGCTTCAATGCGTTGGCTCGGAGACATTGATTGAGCCGCTTGTGAATGGCCTTTCGCCTTTTTCTTTTTCTCCGGAAGCAAGACTTTATCGATGACGTGAATCACTCCGTTGTCACAGATGATATCTGTTTTGAGAATGGTGGCGTCGTTCACCTTAAAGGATCCGTCTTTGATGGTGAACTTCAATGCTTGGCCGTTGATTGATGCTGCGGACTTTGCGTTCAGGGCGTCGCCAGCGGATACTTTGCCTTTGATGGCATGCATCGAAAGGATGCTCGTCAGTTGCTCTCGGTTCTCCTCTTTGAGAAGGGATTCCACGGTTTCCTTTGGCAAGGCGGCAAAGGCGTCGTCGGTCGGGGCGAGAATGGTGAGGGGGCCTTCGCTGGAAAGGGCATCACTCAGACCTGCGGCTTTCACAGCGGCCAGAAGTGTCTCGAACTTGCCGGCTCTTTTCGCCACGCTGGCGATGTCATTTTTTGGCGCCGGGGGAAGAAGGACGGAGTCGATGACGTGGATAATGCCGTTCGATGCCTTGATGTTGGCATCGATGAGTCCGGCGTCGTTCACCTTCACCTGACCCTTGGAGAAGCCAATCGCGACTTCGCTGCCGAGCATGGTCTTTGCCTTTTCCGCACTTAGAGCTGAGGCGAGGTCGACGGACGATGGAAGCACATGGTATTTCAGGATCGCCTGCAGCTTTTCCCGGTTCTCCGGTTTGAGCAGATCTTCGACTGTGCCTTTTGGGAGTTTAGTGAAGGCTTCATCGGTAGGGGCGAAGACCGTGAAGGGCCCAGCGCCGCCTAGAGCTTCCACGAGCCCAGCTTCGCCCAAGGCGGCAGCCAAAGTTTTGAAGCGGCCATCGGCGACGGCGAGACTGACAATGCTGTTTTCCTCTGCCTCTTCCCCATAGGTTCGGATCCAATCGACCTGCAAGTCGAAGGGGCCTGTCTTTTTGTCGCCTAGCAGAATTCCAAGGCGGCGAATTTTGGCTGGGTCGAATTTCTCATCCTTGAGCTGGATGCCACGGAAGCTTCCTTTGAAATGATCGAAGGGAACCTTGACCTCCGTCCACTTGCTTTTTTTGGTAGGGAATTCACCGCTGAAAGAGACCTCCATGCCACGGAATCTGGCGTCGGTAGCGAAACGCATCTGGTAGCTTCGTCCGTCGCCCTTGACCCGTGCGACGAGTCCCTTTGCGTTGCTCAGGTCGAGTTCCAAGTCGCCAGTTCGGATCGATGAAAAGCCTCCGTTGTTTTCGAGCGAGAGGATTCCGCTAAAACTTAGAATGCCATCCTTACTGATCTCGAGCTTTCCTTTTGAAAGTCCTCCCATCACGCCATCATCGACGACCTGCCAATCAAGTTTGCTCGATTCCTTGCGGTCGAATTCCACCACGGAGTTCTTGGTGCCAGCTGAAGCCATAGCGGTCATGGCAAGGGATAATAAAACGATTGTTTTTCTCACTTTCGGAAACCTAGCTCGGAAACCAAGTATGCCAGCGAAAATTTTGAGAAGGACTCTGAAGGCCTGAAAATTCGATGGTTTTCTTCAATCGTCGCTCTCGATTAGGTTATGGTATGTCGATAAACACGGCCACCGGCGATCGGGTAGAAGGCATTGTCGCTGTGGCTTGTTTCGATGAGTCTTCCGGAAGTGAAAGTGCCGAAGGCGGGGAGGGTGAGGATCTCGCCGTGGTGGAGGAAACAGGGGACTCGGATTTTGGGGCCTCGTTTGGGGCCGACTCGGCAAAGCGGGTGAAGGTGGCCGGTGAGGGTCGGCGTTTGCTTTGGGGAGTCGGCGGGGTCGTGGACGAAATGGATGGGGCCGAGTTGTCGGCTATCGGCGTGCTCGACGGCGGGGAGTTCGTCGAGCTTCTTGGGTTTGGGATCGTGGTTGCCGCGGATGAGCAGGGATTGGCAGGGGAGTTCGGCGAACCAGTGGTTGAGGTTTTCCATGAAGGCTGCTGTTAGAACGGTGCCGGAGTGGATGAGATCGCCGACGATGATCAGCGAGGACGCTTCGAATTCGGCGACGAGTCGTTCGATGCGCTTGAGGTCGTCATCGCTTTCTCCTTCGGGGACGGGGATGCCGTGGAGGCGGAAGGTGGCGGATTTTCCGAGATGGACGTCGGATAGAATGAGGCTGCGAGTGGTGGGCCACCAGATGACGCCTTCGGGATGAAGGATCAGCTCTTCGTCGTGGAAGTCGATGCTTTGGGTGCCGGGGATCATGCGCGGAGGGATTTGTTGGCTTGCTGTTCGAGTTCCTTGAGCATTTCTTCCATCAGCGTCATGGCGTCTTTCGTCGAGATCACGGAGTAAAGCCGCTCTGCCCAGAGCGGGAAAGCGAAGGGGCTGAGGCGGGTGAGTTCGATGAGGCGGGAGGGTTTGTTAGAGATTTCGGTGAGGACTTCCTGCATGCGCGAGAACTCGAGCTGGCCTTCGAGGATTTCGCGTTTGGACTGATCGAGGAGGAGGTTGTCAGGATCGTAGCGGAGGAAGACTTCGAAGAGCAGGCTGGCGGAGGTCTGGATGCTGCGCATTTGCTTTCGTGCGCCGGGTTGGGACTGCTGGATCAGGCCAGCGACGCGGGCGACTTCGCGGAACTTGCGTCGGGCGAGTTCGTGAGTGTTGAGGCAGACGAGGAGGTCTTCGAGAAGTTCATCGGGGCGGAGAAGGTTGCGGAGGATGGGTTCGTCGAGTGAAAGTGCTTTGGTCGAAGTGAGGCAGAAACCGTAGTCGTTTTGGGTGACCTGGATGCTTTGCGATTGTCCGTTTGTTAGACGATGCGCGGCGAGGGTGCCGATGCCTTCGTTCACAAGTCGGCCGGCGAAGGTGTAGAAGAAGAGATGTTCGCCCTGGCGGGAGTGGCAGTGTTCGATCTGGAGGACTTCATCGGTGGGGATGGCGGACCATTTTTTCTGGATGGAGAGGAGGTCGTCGATGGCGCGGAGTTCGCGTCGGGGTGGGAGTTCGGCACCGCTGAGGCGGCGCGCGACGGCGTGGGCGAGTTCGGTGGAAAGCGGCATCTTTCCTCCGCCCCAGATTGGGATTTCGCCTTTGGCTTTCTTGCTGGTGGAGGGGCGGACGGTGGCGACGAGGTCGCGGACTCGAACCAGTTCGAGGAGTCGCCCGGAAAAGAAGAAGGGAGCGCCGGGCTTGAGCTTGGTGATGAAGCCTTCTTCGACGGTGCCGAGGCGTTGTCCATTTCGCAGGCGCAGGCTGATCGCGGTGTCGGAAGTGATGGTTCCAATGTTCATGCGGTGAAGCTGGATCATGCGCTTGTCGGTGAAGTGCAGGGTGCCGTTTTCACGGATGACCTTCTGGTATTGCGGGTAGGCGTGGAGGGCGCTGCCGCCGTTGGAGACAAAGCCGAGCACCCATTGCCATTCGTCGTCTGTTAGATCGCGGTAGCTGTGGGTTGAGGTGATTTCCTGGCGGAAGGATTTTTCATCGAATGCTTCGCCGATGGCGCAGGTGCTGACGTGCTGGACCAAGAGGTCGAGGGGTTTTGCGAGGAGGCGGCGGGATTCGATTTCGCGGGCTTCGAGGGCGTCTTGGGCGGCGGCGAATTCGAGGAGTTCGAGGGCGTTGGTCGGGACGCAAAGGAGTCGCGATGGCTTGCCGGGTTGGTGGCCGGAGCGGCCGGCGCGTTGGAGGAGGCGGGCGACGCCTTTCGGGCTGCCGATTTGGATGACTTGTTCGACGGGTGCGAAGTCGATGCCAAGGTCGAGCGATGAGGTGCAGACGACGCCGAGGAGTTCGCCGTTAAACAGGGCGTCTTCGGTGGTCTGTCGCTCTTCTCGTGAGAGTGATCCGTGGTGGATGGCGAGGCGGTCTTTGAGGGTGGGATCGGTTTCGAGGAGGGTCTGATGCCAGATCTCCGTTTGGGAGCGGGTGTTGGTAAAGATCAGGCTGGAGGAGGCTTTGTGGAGGGACTGGGCCACTCGTTTGGCGAGACGGGTGCCGAGGTGTCCGGCCCAGGGAAAGCGTTCGATCTCGCGGGGAATCAGGGTTTCGACTTTGAGCTTTTTTTCCAGGGTCGAGTGGATGGTGACTCCGGACTCGTGCTGTTTTCCGAGGAGGCTTTGGCGGGCTTCATCGAGGTTTCCCAAGGTGGCGGAAATCCCCCAGATGCGGAGTTTTGGGGCCCAGGTTCTGAGTCGGGCGAGGCAAAGTTCGGTTTGGACGCCGCGCTTGGTGCCGAGGAGTTCGTGCCATTCGTCGATGATCACGCATTTCAGCTCGGAGAGTTTGCTACTAGAATCCACGTAGGTGAGCATCAGCGAGAGGCTCTCGGGTGTGGTGACAAGGGCGAAGGGGAGTTTTTCGCGAAGCTTGGCCTTGCGATAGGCGGAGGTGTCGCCGGTGCGCAGGGCGACTTCAAGCGAGCTGCCGAGTTCGGTGAGGGGTTCCTGAAGGGAGCGGGCGGTGTCCTTGGCGAGGGCGCGGAGAGGGGTGATCCAGAGGACCTGGCAAGCGGTGGGTGGCTTGTCTGCGGTGAGGGCTTCGTTTACGGGGCCCATCCAGACGGCGAGGGTTTTGCCGAGCCCGGTGGGTGCGTGGAGCAGGCCGGATTGGCCGTCGGCGTAGGCCTTCCAGGTTTCGATTTGGAAGTCATTCGGCTTCCATTTTCGCTTCTTGAAGAAGGTGGCGATGGGTGTGGGGGCCGTCTTCATTTGGCGAGGGTGCGGGCGAACTGAAGGGTGTCGATTTCCTCCGGAGTTTTGTCACGGCGGATTGCCTTGATGCGAGGAAAGCGCATGGCGAGTCCGCTGTCGTGGCGCTTGCTCGGGCGGATTGAGTCGAAGGCGATTTCTAACACGATCTGGGGTTCGACGCTGTGGACGCGGCGCTTGGTTTCGATGGTGGTCTTCTTGAAATGCTCGGTGAGATCCTCGATTTCAGCGTCTGTTAGACCGCTGTAGGCCTTGCCGATGATGCGGAGCTGGCCGTTGGATTCATCGCGCACGGCGAAAGTATAATCGGATAGAAGTCCGGCGCGTTTTCCGTGGCCTTGCTGGGCGTGGGTGACGAGGCAATCGAGGGTGACTTCCGCTTTTTTCAGCTTTAGCCATGATTGGCCGCGTCTTCCGAATTGATAGGGGCTTTCCGGGTCCTTGGCGATGAGTCCTTCGTTGGCGCGGGCTCTTGCTTGCTTGAAATGGGCGTCGATTTCCTCGGCGCTGGTGGCGGTGAGGTGGTTCGCGGGTTCGAAGGGGGCTTTGAAGTCGATGGCGTCGAGCTGGGCGCGGCGGTCGCGGAGGGGTTTTTGCCAAAAGGATGTCTCTTCGTGGGCGAGGAGATCGAAGGTGATGAAGCGGACGGGGATTTCCTGTGGGTGGAAAAGGTCGGTCTGGGCGCGATTCTTTTGTTTTTTGCCGAGACGTTTTTGGAGGTCGAAGAAGCTGAGTTTTTTGCCTTCTTCAAAGGCGATGATTTCGCCGTCTAACAGGCAGTCGGGGAGTTGGGTTGCGGCATTGATGAGTTCGGGGAATTCGTTGTCGAGTGAGCGGAGATCGCGTGAGAAGAGGTGGATTTCGTTTCCGTACTTGTGGAGCTGGGCGCGGATGCCGTCGAACTTGTCCTCGAGCCAGACCTTGCCGTTTTGATCGGCCAGTTTTTCATGGATCGATGCGGCATCCGGTGCGGGTGAGGCGAGCATGACTTTTAGGGCTGTGCCGATCTGGAGGTCGGCTTCGTGGAGTCTGCTTTGCTTGGCGAGGAGCGCGGTTTTTCCGAGGTCGCCGGTGAGCATGTGGGCGCGGGCGACTTCTTTGGGGTCGGAGGTGAAGGCTTCGGCGATGGCTTCTTCGAGAAGTCCCTCGCGACTGCCGATGCGGAACTCGCGGGTCAGCACGCGGATAACGAACTCGACCTCGGGTGGGGGGAGTCGGCGAAGGGTGCTGGCGAGTTCATGGATGGCATCGAGCTGGATGCTTGTTTTTTGAAGCTGGCCGATCAGTGATCTGAGGTCTTGGTCTGTGAAGGGATGATCGAAGTCTTTTCGCTCGCCGTGCAGTCCGGAGAGGATGCGGGCGGTTCGGGCGGCGTCTTGTTGCTGATCGGAGATACTTCGGTACTCGGCGAGGGTGATGGAGAAGGCTTTGAGGAGGGCGAGGCGGATGGAGGCGAAACCGAAGCCGAGTTTGAGCGAGCGCTCGGACAGCCAATCGATCAGGGTTTCGAGTTCGGAATCGGAGAGTGGTGAGATGAGCGATGCGAGAAGCTCTCGTTTGCTCTTCAGTGAGGGAAGGGTGGCGATCTCGTTGAGTTGTTCATTGAGATCACTGAGAGGGCGATCGGTGGTATAGGTTTCGGTGGTGAGGGAGGTTTGATTTTGAGTCTTTGGAATGAGTTCGAGCTGGTCGTCGGTGAAAAGTGACCAGGCTTGCCGTCCGCTGGCGCGAAGGTCGGCGGCGAACTCGCGGGTGGAACCGTGGACGGTGTAGATTTTCGAGGGATCGACGGCGGCGACGAACTCTAACAACTCGTGGTAGTCGGCGTGGTCGGAGAGGGGAAAGACCTCATCGACCTGGTAGCGGTAGCGGGCGTTCGGGTGAATGCCCCAGCCGCTGATCATCGCGGTTTGCTTGTGTTTGAGGCGGCGGATTGCGGTCGAGCGAATGGCGCTTGGTGGGCAGAGAATGGCGTGGTTCGCGGGGATCGGGCTTTGGATTTTTCCGGCCTCGGGGAGTTTGGTTCCCAGCTCGCGGCAAGCGTCATTCATCTCGATGACGCTTGGGTGGGCTTGGAAAGGGATGCCGTGTTCGGCGAGGAGGGCGGAGAGTTCCTGGGCTTTGCCGAGCGAGTAGGCGCAAAGGATGGGGACTTCTTCGGAGTCGAAGGCGGCGTGAATGAAGCTGATGATCGAGCGTTCGACGCTTTGTCTCGAAGGGAAGACATACTCGGGGCGGCCGTAGGTGGTTTCGATGATGAGGGTATCGGCCTTCACCGCAGGCGCGGCCGGGCAGGTGCGGGTGGCGATGGTTTTGAAATCGCCGGTGAAGAGGAGGGTCTGGTTGTCACTGAGGCGACGCAGATGAAGCATCGATGAGCCGATGACGTGGCCGGCGGGAAAGAGGCTGAGTTCGAAGCCGTCGAGCTTCATGGTTTCTCCGGCGGCGATGATTGTTAGAGTGTCCTTTTTGAGTCCGAAGCGGCGGTGAAGAAGGTGGGCGGTTTCGGGTGAGCAGATGGCCTGCTCCGGACGCGAATGGTGGTCTGCGTGGGCGTGGGAGATGAAGGCGCGCTTCTGGCGGCCTCGGGGATCGAGCCAAAGGTCGAGCTCTGGCAGGTAGATGCCGGCGGGGCGCGCTTGGATCTGGATCTCGCGGGCCATGCTTAGAAATCAGGCCCGCGACGGAGGCGGATGGGGCCTTTGGCGGTGGAAGGGTCGACGATGATGCCCTTTTGCGTGAATTGGATCCGGCCCTGGGCCACGAGTCGGCGCGCGGCTCGGCGGGTGCGCTCCATTTCGGGTTTCCAGGCATCTTCGCCAAGACAAAGGCGGGCGGCTTCGCTGGGGCAGATGGTGCTGGAGGATGGGCGCTTTGCGAGGAGCGCGATGATGGTGGCTTCGAGTTGTTCGTCGAGCTTGCTGCGACGTGATCGGCGGCACTTCTCGGAGCAATACTGAATGTCCTGCCAGCAGTCCTGCCACTTCTTTCGCCACTCGATCGTGCGGCCGCAGCATTTGCAGGCTTTCACCATCTCCATGCTCCGATCTTCGGTGATCTTTTCGCGGGCGCAACTTGTTCTATGGTTGGCTTTGTGCGTGGGGCAGGCGGGGGTCGGGTTTCTCCGTGACAAGGGCCAGTCCGGGTTTTAGCCTGCAGCCCTAATGCTGGCTGATCGCGGTATCGCCTCTAGGCTGTTTTTGGGGGCGCTTTTCCTTTTTCCTGCGCCAGAGGTATTCGCGCACGGACTCATCGAAGACCAGATTGCCGGGCTCACCAAGCAGGTGGCCGAGAAGCCGGATGATGCCGCACTCTACGCTCGGCGTGCTGAGCTTCATCGTGAGCATGGCGATGCGAAAGCGGCTCGTGCTGATTTGCATACCGCACTTGCGATTTGCCCGGAGGATGCGGCCTTCCTGCTCGCTTTGGCTCGTCTTCAAAGGGAATCGGATCAATTGGCTGCGGCTCTGAGTTCGGTTGATGCTTGTCTCTGGCGTCATCCCGGAAACCCGCTGGCGCTTGAAGAAAAGGCACGGATTCATGTGGCGGGGAGTGAATGGAGCGAAGCCGCCTCTGCTTGGGAAGCATGCCTGAAGGCATCGCCGAACCCGCCGCTCGAAGTTTCGTTGTCCTATGCTGATGCCTGTTGCCGTGCGGGCTCCACCGAGCGCGCAGTTGTGGTTCTTAGAGAGGCGATTCAGCGGCATCCGAGAGTGATTTCGCTTCGGCAGAGGACGGGGGCTTTACTCATCGAACTCGACGATCACGCTGCGGCTAGGCGAGAATTCGCTGCACTGCGCGGCTACTATCCGAGTTTGGAGGTTCGGCTGCTCATGGAGGAGGCGGAAATTTGGCTCAAGAATCAATGGCTCAACGAAGCGCGGTCTGCGTTCCTCAAAGCCCGTTTTGCTTTTGTCTCGCTGCCTCCCGAGCGGCAATCCCAAGCTGCGATGCGGGCCCTCGGCAAGCACATCAATGAGGCGCTCGATCAGCTCGAAAAATCTCTCAACGTTAATACCAAGTGAAGCCTTCATTACGACTCCATTTTTTTTTGGCAGGGGCCAGTGCTTTTTTCGCCACCCAGCTCGTAGCTCAAACCGTCGATGTGCTGACTGAGAATGCCACCGGGTGGGCCTATCTTCACTCCCTCGATGGCTCCAACAATGGAACGGTTCCCGCGCTTTTGGACGCAGACTTTGATGCCAGTTGGTTTGATCAGGACTTTGGTGCCTACAACGGTGCGACCAGCTATAACGGACCAGCTTTTATCGGTGGGGCCACGGCACCTTTCGACTATGGCGGTGTGTCTGGGATTACACCGGGCACCATTTTGACGGTGCCTGTTAGCGGTACGCGCTACACAAGCTACTTTCTCTACGAGCTTGATGGCGGAGCAAGCGGCTACTCGAACCTGGCGCTCACTCTCCTCGCCGATGACGGGGCATTCGTGTATCTCAACGGCAACCGTATCGCGGCGAAGAACCTGAATGGTGATCTCGCCGATACATGGGAACTGCAAACCGGAGCGATCGGTAGCGAAACGGACTTCTCGCTCGTCCCTTTTTTGGGAACCACGCAGCCGTTGGTGAAGCCAGGGCCCAACCTTCTCGCGGTATCCGTCCATCAGGTCAGCACCACCAGCTCAGATCTTGGCTTTCGAATCAGGCTTACGGGAGAAGTCGGGTTGCCTGATATCGGTGCCGTCTATCCCCGCAATCTCACCCACACGAGTGCTGATCTGACGTGGTGCACGAACCAGGCGGGGAACTCGACCGTCAACTATGGGCTCGCATCGGGGAGCTTGAATGCATCGGCAACCATAGCGGGTTCTCGCACGGACCATCGGGTGTCACTCGCGGGCCTGACTCCGGATACAACCTACTACTTCGAGGTGGTCACGAGCGACGGTGATTCATTCAGTGCAAGCGAGACCGGATCCTTTACCACCGCTAATGATCCCGCCGGGATTCGCTTGTTGCGCGGTCCTTATTTACAGTCAGCGGCGAACGATCGCATCACCATCTGCTGGCGAACCGAAATCGCCGGTAACTCGACCGTGCGCTACGGCACCACGCAAGGCGTTCTTAGTGAGTCGGTGACCGTCGCGGGCTCGCGAACGAACCACGAGGTCACCCTCACGGGATTGGCAGCGAGCACTTCCTATTTTTATCGGGTGGAAACCGATAATGGCGCAGGCCAGACTGGCATCTCACCCACTAACGCCGACCATTTTTTCACCACCTCGCCTGCTGTGGGAACTGCGGAGCCCGCTCGTATCTGGGTGATTGGTGATGCGGGAACTGCCAACAGTGATGCAGCCAATGTCTACAACGCCTTTCGCAGCTACAACGGCCAGGATCACACCGATGTCTGGCTGATGCTTGGCGACAACGCCTACAACAACGGGACCGATCAGGAGTATCAGGCGGCTCTCTTTGACATGTATCCCGAGCTCCTGCGCAACACCCATCTTTGGCCGACCTTCGGGAATCACGACTCCTACACCTCTGGTGGTGCCCCCTACTATTCGATGTTCCACTTTCCCGCCGGTGGTGAATGTGGCGGGGTGGCCTCCGGCACCGAGGCTTACTATTCCTTTGATCGCGGAAACATCCACTTCGTCTGCCTCGACTCCCAAACCTCCGGCAACTACAACGATACACTGGGTGGTGGAGGTATGGCCGATTGGCTTCAGGCCGACCTTGAAGCTACCTCTGCGGATTGGATCATTGCCTATTTTCACCATGGCCCCTACACCAAGGGATCGCATAACTCCGATACCGAGTCGCAACACATCGCGATTCGCAGCAACCTTCTCTCGATCCTTGAACAATACGGGACCGATCTCATTCTTTCGGGTCACAGCCATTCCTACGAGCGATCCCGTCTGATCAATGGGCACTACGGGGATTCTAGTAGCTATGTATCCGGACTCCATGCGATCGATGCGGGCAATGGCTCGGAAGTCGGTAGCATCGATAGTTCTGGGAATTTCGTCCTCAGAGGGGCGGATGGGGCGTATCAAAAACCGCTTGCTGCCGGGAACGCGGGGCAGGTATCGTCAATTGTAGGCTCTTCCGGTAAGGTCTCCAACTGGACGAACGGATCGTCCGCGCTTGTCAATCCTGCCCCGCATCCGGTCTTCATCGCCAACCTCCGACTTCTTGGGTCGATGGTCGTTGATATCGATGGTCACACGTTGCATGCCGTCTATCTCGATAGCGATGGCAAGGTCCGTGACGATTTCACGATTCTCAAGGGCTCCACCCTGAGTGCTGGCACCACTGATGCCACCATGACTGAGGAATCGGCAGATAGCAGCGCCACGCTCATGATCACCCGAACTGGTGCGACCGATCTGCCGCTCACGATTGACTACGTCATGTCCGGAACTGCCGCTGCCGCCGACTACACTCCTGCCCTTTCGGGCACGCTCAACTTTGGAGTAGGCGAGACTTCTCAGCCGATTGCCCTGAGTATTGCTGCCGATGACAAGGCCGAGGGGCCTGAGACGCTGACGCTGACCCTCGTTCCGCGAACCGATACTATTACGGAGACCTCAGCAGCGCGTGATCGCTATCTTCTCTCCAGCCCGCGCAGCGCCACCGTCGACCTGGGGGATCAGCCGGCTGAGGCTTGGTGGTTCACGCATTTCGGTGCGGCCACACTCGACGATGCGTCCTGGTTCTTGGACCACGATCGAGATGGCTTCGGTGCGCTTTCCGAGTACGGTCTTGGCGGTGACCCGAATCAAGCCTCGCGCTCCATTGCGCCCGAAGCCGTTTTAACAGCCAACTCCTTGGAGCTTCATTACATTCGTGATCACTCCAAGACGGATGTTCAATACCGTGTCCTGAGTGCAACCGATCTTGTCGATTGGTCGCCAACCGGCGTGGTGGACACCATTGATGGAGCTCCCAATCCGTCTGGACCGGAAGCCCATAAGGCCACGGTGTCAGCGACAGATCAGCAGCGCTTTCTCACGCTCGAAATCTTGCTGCATTGAGGCAAAGTAGAGACATTTTCAGATCGTCACCGGAGCTCCATTTCATCCACACTCGTCCCATGCGCTTACTACTCTGTGCCGTCCTTGGTTTGATGCTTTCAGCCTGCGGCTCGCACACGGCCCCGTCCTACTTCCTCTCGCATCACCCGGACGATACGAGAAGCCGACAACTGCGCCACTACCCGGTGGCTCGGCAGGGCGATCTCACGGCGTGGCTGACCAGCGACCACGTGCGTCCGAACAGCGTCTGGATCTATACTCCGGGAGATCCGGATCCGAAATACCGGATCGTCGGCAATATTCCGGCCCAAGCCATGCCGCAGGTGGCGAAACATGATGGGGCGTTTCTGATTGTTAGGGGCTACGACGGTCCGCTTTTCGAGCTTTGGCAGGGGACGGATGCGGAGGTGAAAATCTTTACCGGGAACGGTGGCTGGATTCCGGGGGTGATCCATCAGGATGACGCCGTGAATTCCTGGGTGAAGGTTTCTCCTCCCTACAGAATTGGCGGGTGGAGCGGCTATCCCGTGGTGATCGGCGATCCGAATCAGCCCGAGGCCATCGCTGGGGCGATGTGGTATAAAAGCAATCTCGACCCTCAACTCGGAGGTGTCGCATCCACCCGCATGCTCAAGAGCGAGCTGGCCAAGCTACGCTTTGCGGACTTTGTGAAACCGTGAGTTGGTTCTGAGACTGAAGAAGGACCGCATTCGCGGATTTCAGGAGAGCTGTGCGGATCTGCCGTTGGCTACCTGATGAGCGTCAGCTGACGAAGCTGAGGGGGCCGTGAAGCGCCTGAATGCTGAGTCGCTGAGATGCCTTGAGGCGATTACTGATCGAGCGCTGCGGCGATGGCTTCTCCGGCGATGCGGCCGGTGGTCCAGGCGGCTTGGAAATTGAAGCCGCCGGTGATGCCGTCGATGTCGAGAATCTCACCGGCGAAGTAGAGCCCTTCAGACTTTCGGCTTTCCATGGTTTTAAAATTCACGTCGCCAAGGTGGACGCCGCCGCAGGTGACGAACTCGTCTTTGTTCATGCTCTTGCCATCGACTTGGAAGCGGCAGGCACCGAGTTGAGCAGCGAGCTTGCGTGCGGTGTCTTTGGTGAGATGAGGCCAGTGGAGTGAGTCGGCATCCGTGTTTCCGGCGGCGCTCTCGACGAGTTTTTTCCAGAGGCGGCCGGGAATCTTGAACAGCGGGTCGTTCACGATCTTTTTGCGCGGCGACGCGACGCGGCGCTGGTCGAAGCCCGCGATGATGACTTCTTCGCTCAGCTCGCCGCACCAATTGACGATGACTTCGAAGCGGTAGTCTCGCTCTAACAGGTCACGTGCTCCCCATGCGGAAAGGCGCAGGATGCCGGGGCCGCTGAGACCCCAGTGGGTGATCAGGACGGGGCCGGTGGAGGTGAGTTTGAGTCCACCGATTTTCACGCCGGCTTTTTCGACGGAAAGGCCGGGGAGGTCGATGAGGCGGGGGTCGTCGATCTTAAAGGTGAAGAGGGATGGGGCGGCGACCTGGGTGCGATGTCCGAACTGTTCGGCGAGATTGGAGCCGATGCGGTTGCGGGTGCCGCCGAGTGTCAGCATCAGGGCGCGTGTGAGGAGGGTGCTGCCTTCGCTGAGGGATACTTGGTATCCGCCGTCGGAGAGTTTGGTTGCGGACTTGAGGGCGGTTGATTCGCGGACCTCGATGCCGGCCTCGCGGGCGCTTCCTGTTAGGCAGTCGATAATGCTTTGCGAGCTGTCGGACTGGGGGAAGACGCGGCCATCGGATTCGATCTTGAGCGGTACGCCGCGGCTTTCGAACCAATCCATGGTATCGGTCGGGCTCCAATGGTGGAAAGGGCCGATGAGTTGCTTCGAGCCACGTGGGTAGAAAGCGCTTAAGGCCCGTGGGTCGAAGCAGGCGTGGGTGAGATTGCAGCGCCCACCGCCGGAGATCTTCACTTTTCCGAGGACTTCTCGGCTTTTTTCAAGGATGACGACTTTCGAACCGGGTCGAGCTTCCGCGAAAGTGATCGCCGCGAAGAAGCCTGCTGCTCCTCCTCCTGCGACGATCAGGTCATAGGCTTGTGGATCGGAGTTGGCAGGTCTGGGAGTCATCGCGAGGGCAACTTGGGGCCAAGGGACGGCCGCTGTCACTCCCGATTGCCTTCTCCTTCGTCCTCCGCCGCGTCTCCGATGGCTCCGATCTCGCCCAACGCCAAGCAGCGGATAAGGACCGTGATGCGAAATTGGCGGCTATCGAAAAAAAACATTCCCCTGAGGTCAGCGCCTTTCCTCCCGGGTCTGGATGTCTGAGTCTCGGTCCAGATGGGGCGGCCGATGGTGCCGTGGACTGTCTGCTTTTTTCTTGGGTCTGAAATGATCGTGCAGAGCCGGGCTCGCGCAGCCCTTCTGCGGGTTTCTCGTTGTTTTCTATTCCGGCGGTCGACGAAAGGTTGCGATGGAGAGCGCCGACGGAAAACGTCAGGGGCTTTTGGAAGACCCGATGGCATGAGTCGAGGCGGGATGCGCAAGTAGCTAGTGACAGATCGGGGTAGGGGGCGTTAGGGTTCGGCGGCGATGGACTGGGAGATCATCCAGAAGAACTGGCGTTACGCGATTGAGATTCTGATTTTAACGATCGGAATCTATCAGATCTACCGTGCCTTCAAGGCGACACGTGGCGCACGCATCCTGGTGGGGCTGGTGGTGATTTTGGTCGGATTAACCGCGCTTTTGCAGCTTTTTAAATTCCAGGTGATCACCTGGATCGTGACCCGGGCGATGCTGGTGCTGCTGGTCATGTTGCCGGTGATTTTCCAGCCGGAGATCCGGATGGCCTTGGCACGGGTCGGTAGTAGTCGTTGGCTCGATTGGCTGCTGCGCAATGACAGCCGCCAGATCGACCTGCTGGAGAGTGTGAATGAGGCGGTGGTGATGCTTTCGAAAAAGCGGATCGGGGCCTTGTTTGCTTTTGAGCGGAATATTTCGCTGAAGCCCCAGCAGGAAACGGGGGTGGCGCTAAATGCGACGTTCTCGCCTGAGCTGGCGATGAGTGTGTTTTTCCCGAAGTCGCCGCTGCACGATGGCGGCATGATTCTGGCGGACGAGCGAGTGACGGCGGCGGCTTGCGTTTTCCCGGTGAGCCAGCGGGAACTGGCGGACCGATCGACCGGTCTGAGGCATCGCGCAGCGATGGGTCTAACAGAAGAGACCGATGCGATTTGCGTGGTGGTTAGCGAGGAGACGGGAGCGATTTCAATTTGTAAGGATGGAATGATGGAACGAAATCTTGGAGAGGAGGCTTTCCGGGAACGGATGGGGGAACTCTTCCTGAGCAACATGGATATCGATGAGAAAAGCGCTTCGGAGAAACTGGGCACCGAAACTCGTCGCGCTGGTGCTAGCGACGGCGATATGGATGCTGATTAGATCGAACTTGGAGAGCGAAGGCCTCTGGGTAGAACAGAATCCGCCGCGCGCGGACAAGCCGACCCAGGCGGAACTGGAGGAGGACCTGCGCAAACTTCGTGCAAAAACAATGGCTCTGGAAAGCGTCCTGAGCGAGCTGAAGAAGGAGAACGAGGGAGAACAATGAGCTGGTTTATTACAGGGACGGATACGGGAGTGGGAAAGACTTGGTTCAGCCGCCTGCTGGTGCAGTCGCTGCGGGCCGCAGGTCACCAGGCGGCGGGATACAAGCCCGTGTGCTGTGGTGATCGCGATGACGCGGTGGTGCTGGCCGAGGTGTCGGGAGGGCTGGATCTTGATGAAGTGAACCCGCTTTGGCTGAAGGCTCCGGTTGCGCCGAAGATCGCAGCGATGCTGGGCAATGTGGATATCGATGTGGGCAGCATGATCGTGGCGGCGCGGATGTTTCAGAAGAAGCATGGCACGGCGGTGGTGGAAGGAGCAGGCGGTTGGCGGGTTCCGCTGGCGGCGGGCTATGACATGGCCGACTTTGCGCGGGATCTGGCCTTGCCGGTGATCGTGGTGGTGGGAAATCGGCTCGGTGCCTTGAACCACGCGATCCTCACGGTGGAAGACATCCGGGCGAGCGATCTGGAAGTGGCAGGTCTGGTGCTCAACAACATGCAGGAAGAGCAGGACACGGCGGCGATCACCAACAAGGGCGTCATCGAGGAACTGACCGAGGCACCGATTTTGGCGGAGATCATCCATGGTCAGGATTTCTTGGATGTGGAGCCGTTTCTGAAACTGCTGTAGCGGGTCGGAAGGCGCTGGCCTGAGAAATGGCCAAGTTCCGAAAGCAGCGCTCGCGAAGAATTTTTTGGAAACGTGAAGTTTTCGCTGGCTCAGGCGATTGTTATTTACAAAACTGTCACCTCATGAAACCCATAAATTCATGGTCAGGAAAGCTGGCTGCGGCGGCGATTATCGCCGCTGGAATCGGGTCCCCGGTCTCAGCACTGACTTTTGTTCTGAATGACGTCACGCCAGGGGGCATGTCTGCCGAGGCGTTGGCGGGCTTCACGCAAGCTACGAACATCTGGTCGGCGAACATTGGTGATGCGATCACCATCAATCTTGACATCCGATTTGATGGTAATGACATCTCCGGGAATCCCATGAGTGGAACGACTCTTGGTTCCGCGGGGTCGACGAATCAGGGTTTGACCTACTCCGCCGTGCGTGCGGCCTTGGTCGGGAAAGCAACTTCGGCCGACGACGCCGTGGCGGTTGCGAATTTGCCAGTTGGATCGGCCCTTTCCTTTCTGACGAATGATGCGACTACCGGGAACGTGGTCACGGACGACGACGGGACCAACAACAACAAAATTCTCAACGTCAATACGGCGAACGCAAAGGCGCTGGGTTTGCGAACCGCCAATGATTCGGCAACCGACGCGGGCATTGCTTTCAACACTGCGTTCAGTTGGGACTTCGATCAGTCGGATGGAGTGGGTGCCGGCTTGCAGGATTTTGTTGGCGTTACCGTGCATGAAATTGGGCACGCCCTTGGGTTTGTCAGCGGCGTGGATGATGTGGATGCGGTGAGTAACCCCGATGGTCCCTCTGCTCCCATCGATCTCGATACTTTCCGCGTGGTCACGGTCTGGGATCTCTATCGCTACAGTGCAGCGGGGCAGCTCGACTACGCCTATGGAGGGTCTCCTTATTTCTCGCTTGATGGGGGAACCACCAGTCTCGGAATGTTCTCGACTGGGGCCTTCAATGGTGATGGGCGGCAGGCGAGTCACTGGAAGGACAATCTCGGCCTCGGCCTTATGGATCCGACGGCGAGCAATCCGAATGCCGCTCCACCCGGCAACGAGAATCATCTCGGAGCTCTCGATCTCATGGCCTTTGACGTGATCGGTTATCAACTGATTCCTGAGGCTTCGTCGTCGTTGCTGTTCTTGCTTGGCGGTTGCTTGGCGTTCCGTCGGCGTCGCTCATAAGGTGCCCATAAGGTGCCCATAAGGCGTCTTTTCGCTGATCCACATCGGGTCGCAGGAAATTTCTGCTGTCAGGTGGCCTTTGCTGTGATTTGTTGCGCGCACGATGCCAATGCCTACGATGCCAGATGCGACCGGACACTTTGGGAAGTTCGGCGGAATGTTTGTGCCGGAGACTTTGATGTCTCCGCTTGAGGAGCTGACGAAGGCGTACGACGAGGCGCGGAAGGATCCGGCTTTCCAGGAGGAACTCGATTATCTGCTCGGCGACTACTGTGGGCGTCCGACGCCGCTGTATTTTGCCGAACGGTGGACCGAGAAGCTGGGTGGTGCGAAGATTTATCTGAAGCGCGAAGATCTGCTGCATACCGGGGCGCACAAGATCAATAACGCGATCGGCCAGATTCTTTTGGCGAAGCGCCTCGGCAAGAAGCGGATCATCGCGGAGACCGGGGCTGGCCAGCACGGCGTCGCGACGGCGACGGTTTGTGCACGCTTCGGCATGGACTGCGTCGTTTACATGGGCGCGGTCGATATGGAGCGACAGGCCCTGAATGTGGCGCGGATGCGTTTGATGGGGGCTGAGGTGCGAGCGGTGACGGCAGGTCAGGCGACCTTGAAGGAAGCGGTGAATGAGGCGATGCGCGACTGGGTAGCTTCGGTGGAGACGACCCACTATATTCTTGGCTCGGCGCTGGGAGCGCATCCCTTTCCGATGATGGTGCGCGATTTTCACCGGGTGATCGGGGTGGAGGCGCGTGAGCAGGTGCTGAAAAAGGAGGGTCGCTTGCCGGATCTGCTCGTCGCCTGTGTAGGCGGTGGATCCAATGCGATTGGCTTGTTCCATCCCTTCCTCGATGACGAGAACGTCCGGATGGTCGGCGTGGAGGCTGGCGGTGATGGGATCATTCCTGAAAGGCACGCGGCGCGATTCCAGGGAGGAAAGCTGGGAGTCCTGCAGGGAACGAAGACCTGGTTACTTGCGAATGACGATGGTCAGATCGAGTTGACCCACTCGGTCTCCGCTGGTCTCGACTACGCGGCGATCGGGCCGGAGCACGCTTATCTTCAGGACATCGGTCGGGTGGAATACACTTATGCCACCGACGAGGAGGCCTTGGATGCCTTCCGTGAGCTGGCCTATACGGAAGGTATTCTGCCGGCCTTGGAAAGTGCCCACGCGATGGCCTACGTTTCGAAGATCGCATCGAGCTTGCCGAAGGATTCCATCCTGATCGCCAACCTTTCCGGTCGTGGTGACAAGGATGTCGAGCAGGCGGCAAAGTACTTGCTCGGCTGAGATTCTGAGCCGGCCATCATCGAGAACCTCAAGCCATGGTCAATCCACAGATCCCCACCGATCCTGAAGAGGATTTTGACGGAAAGGTGTCCGCCGGTTGGGGGCGAAAGCTGGTGGCGATTACCATCGTGTTGACGGCGGTCTTGGGCGTGTGGGCCTTTTTCGCGGCCTACATCCTGATCGACCCTCAAGAGCAGGTGAATCCGGTGCCGGTGGTTGATCGCTACCCGGAGGATCCGGACGAGGCGGTGGCGCTCGCGCTGAAGGCGTGGGAGCGCTACGTGGAAGCTCCGACTTTCAGCTCAAGGCTGATCGAAGTCCGGGATCCGGCACGCGTGGAGCCGATGATGGAAGACTATCATGTGGTGCGGAAACATCCGCTGCCGGCGATGAACAAGATCTCGCCGGGCAAGCCGGTCAATCTGGGGGAGCGCCGATTTGTTTTTTTCGAAGTGCAGGGATTCGACGGCGTGACCTACCCCGTGGCCATGGAGTGGAGTGGCGATCGGTTCCTGGTCGATTGGGAAAGCCTGAGCGTCTACGGCACGATGGACTGGGCGGAGTTGATCGAAACGCGACCTGAGAAGACTCAAACCATGCGGGTTTATCTGGCGGGTCTAGCCGAGAATTTGAAGCCGCCGGTCAAGGGCGAACGGCTTTGGTCTTTCTTCCGAATGGAGCACCGCGATGGGATGGATACCGTGGTGGTCGGTGCGACCGATTTGTTGGCCCGCGAGATTGCCGAGATGGTGGAAGGACGGCGGGTGCCAGTCACGATCGAGCTGCGATGGAACGCCGAAATCCGGCAGTTCGAAGTCGTCCGCCTAGTGGCGAGGACTTGGAGTTTGTGAACCTCAGGCGTCGCCTTTCCACCAGTCCGCCGGTTTCTCCCAAGGCTCTGGCTTCTTCTCTTCGTGTGCCTCTCCGGCAGGTTGGACGTTCGCTTCATCCTCGGCGGATTCCTCGATCGCCTGACCGTGCTTGCGCGCATTGCGCACGACCCCGACGACGATCAGCAGCACAAAGCTGAAGCTCGTGACGAGAATGGCGAGCATCGCGATCGCGAAGCCATCGGAATCGGTGACGCCTAACAAGATGCTCATTCCGCAGGGATGATGCGCCGCATCGGGATCATGTTCGAATACTCGAAGCCGTGCTTGCGGAAGAAGTTCTGAGATTCCGCCGAAATTTTATCGGTTAGAAGGGTGATCCGTTTGAAATCCTTCCGAGCGGCAAAGCCGATGACGTGCTCCAGAAGCATGGTGCCGTATCCCTGTCCACGGTGGTCGGGATGGACGATGACGTCTTCCATTTGGATGACGAATCCACCCATGGCGGTCGAAATAGTGAACAAGAGGTTCACCATTCCGAAGATTTCGTTGCCGTTGCGGAGCACAAAAATGCGCCCGCGTGATGGCTGCTCTAGGATCAACCCGAGGCCTCTTTCCTGGGCGATCTGGTCGGGAGTAAAGTCGTCTGAGCCCGAGAAGAGGTTCATGGTAAGCTCCACGAGGGCCGGTAAATCCTCGATGGTAGCGGGCTCGACCTTGGGCAAGTCGGTTCTAGCCGTGGCGGAGATGGTCGGGGACAGGTCGTTCACGGGCGGCAGGTTGGCACGCATTGGGGAAGGGGACACGGACTTTTCCACTATTGGGAGTTGAAATTTAACGAAATCGGGCAAATTGGCGCATTGACAAGGGTCCGACCTTCCGTAGAGTGCGCGCCCGCGCCGTAGGGTGCATCGAATCTCTGACCGACCAACTGCCATGAAACGCACTTTCCAGCCTTCCAAGCGTACCCGCAAGCTCCAGCACGGTTTCCGCGCCCGCATGTCCACGAAGGCAGGTCGCAGAATTCTCAAGAACCGCCGTCGTAAAGGCTGCAAGCGCCTCATTCCCAAGGGTGCTGAGATTCAGTTCGAGCGTCACACCACGCAGCACGGGCGCTAACCCCCAGCCGCTTCCGGGCGATGCGCCTCCCAAGGAAGCACAGCATGACGACTCGGGCCGATTTTTCTCGGGTCCGCCACGACGGTCGGGCGAAGGCAGGCCGCTTTGTCGTTTTGAGCACGCTGGATGCTCCGGAGTTGCCCCACTTGATGGTCGGCTTCATCACTACCCGCCGTGTCGGCAAGGCCCACGACCGCAACCGCTTGCGGCGTCGCTTCCGCGCGATGGTCCAGAAGCATGCCGAGAGTTTCGGCGATGTTCACCGCTACCTGGTGACGATTCCGCGTCCGGGTGCCAGCGAGGCGAGTTTCGTAGAGCTGGAGAAGGATTGGCTCAAGCAGGCTCAGCGATTGGGCCTGATTCCGAGGAAAATAAACGAACCCGGCGTTCCAAACTGAGCGAATGGTTCTTATCGCCGTTTTCTCCTTTCGCGCTTAATGACCAGCTTCTTCCGCCCATGGCTTTCCTCATCCGTCTGGTGATCCGATTCTATCAGCGCTTCCTCAACCCCGTGTTGAAAGCGCTGGCCGGACCGATGGCGGGATGCCGATATCAGCCGACTTGCTCGAACTATTTTCTTCAGTCCGTCGAGCTCCACGGGCCTTGGAAAGGGTCCTGGTTCGGCATCTGTCGGATTTTCCGCTGTCATCCATGGGGGGGGCATGGTTATGACCCCGTGCCTCCAGTGAAGGGTGCGGATCACCACGAAACAAACCACTGACCTGGACACCTGATTTTCTCATGTACGATCGTAAGACTTGGATTGTTGTCATCGCCTGCACCATACTGCTCGGCCTTAACATTTATTTTACTCCGAAACCTGTACCGAAGACTGCGCCTCCTGCCACGGAGTCCTCGGAGAACGGTGGGGTCTCCACTCCTGAGGAGAAACCCGGAGTGCTGACCGAGACACCGATCGAGCCTCCGGTGGAGAGCGCGACGGTGACGCTTGAGACCGAGGACACGATCTTCACTCTAACAAGTCTCGGCGGCGGCGTGAAGACGGCCGAACTGAAGAACCAGAAGTCGGTGATCGACCCCGACGGGCATGTGATTCTCAATGAAGGCGAGCCGAGCCCAGTTGGCGCTTTGTCCGATGGTCCTGACCGCTTGGAGACGATCAATTACGTTTACCGTCAAGAAGATTCAATTCCCGGCGAGAAGGTGGTTTTCCTCGGCAAGCATCCTTCAGGACTGATCATCAAGAAGACTTGGTCGAAGGTTCCTGCGGATGAAGCGGGTTCGAATTACTTGCTTGATCTCCAATTGGATATCGAGAACTCACGCGACGCCACTTCGAGGGTCCCGCTTGAGCAATACAGTTTGTTCCTCGGTCGCGCCAAGCCGCTCCATTCGAAGGAGCTTACCCCTTCCGCCTTTTTCTGGAGAGAAGATGGCAGCTTCCACAACGAGAATGCCACCGAGTTCAAGGGTGGCATGTTTTCGAAAGCCAAGAGTCTGATCTCCGATTCGGTTGAGGAAATGGACTACGTCGGAGTTTCCAGCCAGCTTTTCGCCACGGTGATCCGTCCATCCGAAGTCGCTACGGGCGGCGTTTGGTGCAAGGGCTTTGAAACCAAGCTTTCAGCCGACGACGACAAGCAAGTGCTCGGTGTGCGTGCGGGTTACAATCTGCCGACCAAGACTCTCGATCCGGGTGAGCGCCAGACCTACAACTACCGGGTCTTCATGGGGCCGAAGAACAACCGCATGCTGCGCCAGATGGGCGAGGGCTGGGGCGATATCATGAACTACGGTTGGTTTAGTATTTTCAGTCGGTTCATGAACTTCCTGCTGGTCCATATCCATGATCTGGTCAGCAAGGTCTCCGACAAGTGGTCATGGGGATTTGCGATCATCATCGTGACCTTGCTGGTCCGCTCGCTGATGTGGCCGCTCTATGCCCGCTCGAACCGCACGATGAAGCGGATGGCGAAGCTTAAGCCGGAGATGGACAAGCTCAAGGAGAAGTATCCTGACGATCCCGCCAAGGTGCAGCAGGAGGTCATGGGGCTTTACCGCAAGTTTGGTATTAACCCGGTGGGTGGCTGTTTGCCGATGATGGCGCAAATTCCGATCTTTTTCGGCTTTTACCGGATGCTTCAATATGCGGTCGAGCTTCGGGGTAATGGTTTCCTGTGGGTCAATGACCTTTCAATGCCGGACACCGTGGCGCAAGTCTTTGGCTACCCGCTGAACATCCTGCCGATCGTGATGGGGATTTCGAGTTTCGCCCAGATGCAGATGATGCCGAATACCTCCGGCGACAAGACGCAGCAGACAATCATGAAGTTGATGCCGCTGATGTTCTTCTTTTTCTGCTACAACTTCGCTTCGGCACTTGCGCTCTACTGGACGACTTCGAACATTTTCTCGATTTTCCAGACATGGCTGACGGCTCGCATGCCAGAGCCTGAGCTGAAAGCGAAGGCCGGTGGTGGCGGAAAGTCCTTCATGGAAAAAATGGCCGCCGCTGCCGAGCAGCAGCAAAAAATGAAACAAGCCCGAGGCCGCGTGGTCGAGGACGAGTCTCCGAGGAAGAAACGCGGTCCAAGGACCGGCGGCTAAGTGGAGCGACGCCTGCTCAGTGCTTAAGTGGCTGGCTTGGGCTCTAGCCCGGCTTTCGCTGTTAGATTCAAAAATTGCCAAATTTCGCCCATCTGAGGCGCTGGAACCCTTGATTTGTTGGCGATGAGTTGGCTGGTGAAAAACCGGAACGATGCGATGTCAGCGGCGGGATGGGTGAAGACGGGAAGGTGGCCGTTGAAATAATAGACCTGCCCGTCACGCTGCTCGAAGGCTAGGTCGGAAGTGATGGCGGTGCTGCTGGCCGGAAAGATAGGGAGTTGGATCTGCGGCATGCCGTCAGTGTGAGCATGTTTGGCGAAAGTGC
>CAZVMS010000131.1:0-6711 GCA_964628795.1 uncultured Haloferula sp.
AATTTGCTGAGTGAAATTAAGTTATTGAATTACAACATGTTGAGTCACACCTTTTCAAGGTATTTATTTTATTTTCAATGAATGATTCATACGCAGGCTGCGACGTGTTTTCGGTCGGTCAGCGGCTTTTCGAATAGGGTCAGGCTAGGCGGGAAGCGCACTTGAAAATGTCGCAAGAACGGCACCAGTGCCGAGCCGGGAGTGGCAAGAGGGCGAGCCCGTCAGCCGATTGAGCGAAGCATCCGCAAACAAAGTCTCCCCGGAATCCCCTTTACCGGTTCCGGGGAGCTTCCCTTCCGGATCACTACTTCAAACTTCCACTCCGAAACGAACCGCAGGCGAGGCCTGCATGCCTCATCATGCCACAATGCGGACAGGCGATCAGAAACCAGAGGGCAGACGAACCGAAACCCCTTCAAAAAGTGGCACACTATTGGCACACTCATTTTGAGACCCCCTCAGCCCAATCTTCATAACTTATTGAAAGCAAGTGCCACCGGGGGGACTCGAACCCCCACGAGGGTTACCCCTCAACGGATTTTAAGTCCGCGGCGTCTACCGATTCCGCCACGGTGGCTTTTTCTTACAACCTTCTTTATCTAGGCCACATCAAGGCCTTTCTTGTCGATTTCCGAACTCCATTCAGACGGTTGCAACCACCTGAACAGCGGCAGGATGCTGGAGCCTCACGCACCCTCTGTCGATAGAGATTCTTCAGATCCAGACGACCTTCGTGTGGAGGCGGATGGCGGAGACCTTGTACCGGCAGAAAAGCCCATTCCATGGCTGGACGATTCTCCGCCGTTTGAAAGCTACCAAACCCTTTTGACGCCAAGGCAAAATCGACCCTTTGGAGGCATGAATCAACCCACCCAAAAATGGTAAGAAACGCGGGCTCCTCCTCGTAAACAAGGCCGGATGAAAACCCTCGCTCACGCTTTTCTCGCGCTGACTTCCGCTTCTCTATTAATGGCGCATGCCGATGACCCGCCGTTGAAGATCTGGGACGACGGCCCTGCCTCCCAATGGGACCTCGCCTACCCAGTCGGCAACGGTCGCCTCGGAGCCATGCCGTGGGCTTCCTTTCCCACCGAGAAAATCCTGATCAACGAAGAGACGATCTGGGCCAATGACGGTGATATGAAGATCCGCGAGGGTGCCTACCAACACCTCGAAAAAATCCGGAAACTGGACGCCGAGGGGAAATATTTCGAAGCCGACCGCTATTTCGAAAAACACCTGCAAGATGGCAAACGCCCTAACAGCTACCAACTGGTCGGCTGGCTCAATCTTACCTACCCGCATGAATCACCACTCCAGACCACCCAGCGCGAACTGGATCTAAACACGGGCATCACCAGCAATCGCTACACGCTTGAGAACGGCACCATCATCACCCAGCAGGTGCTCGCCAGCCATCCGGATGACCTCATCGTCGTTCACGTCACCTCCACCCAACCCATCAAGCTCGAGGTGGGCATGGCGGGAGCCAAAATCGAGAGTCGGCATCTGGTCCTGCAAAGCCAGGCAAGCGGCCCCGAAGGCACTCGGTTTGTAAGCCGCGTCCGCGCCACCACCGACGGCAAAATGTCTTTCGGCGAAGAGAACATGGTCATCCGCCATTGCCAGGAAGTCACTCTCACCCTCTCGGTTGCCACCAATGTCGATCGCAGCGCTCCCGGCAATACTCTTGCCGATGGCTGGCAGGACAAAGCCAGCAAGGATCTAAAAGACGTCAGCGACGATGACTTTACTAAGCTCAAGCAACGGGCAGTGAGCGATCACCAGCAATCCTTCAAGCGCGTCGACGTCGACTTCGGCCCCACCGCTCCCGAGATCAGTTCCTTAACGACTGCCAAGCGTCTTGCACGCGTCAATGCAGGCGCTCACGACGACCCCGATCTGATCGAAACCTACTTCCAATTCGGCCGCTACCTGCTGCTGGGCAGTTCCCGGGCCGACAGTTTTCCCGCCAACCTGCAGGGTGTCTGGAACCCCCATCTCAAAGCGCCCTGGGCCTCGGACTACCACCTCAACATCAACCTGCAGATGAACTACTGGCCCGCCGACACCACCAACTTGTCGGAGACCCACCAGGCGCTGTTCCATCTGATCCGCACCTATCAGCCACGCGGTCGCGAAATGGCCAAACGCATGGGCATGAAAGGCTGGTGCATGCCCCACGCCACCGATCTCTGGGGCTACGCAAAGCCGATGGCCACCAAGGCCCGCTGGGGCGGCTCGATGTTCGGCGGTCAATGGCTGACCTTCCATATCGTCGATCACTACCGATTCAACCAGGACCCTGAGATTCTCGCCGCCAACTGGGACATCCTCACCGCATCGACCGAATTCGTGGAATCTTGGCTCATCCCCGGCCCCGACGGCACCCTGATGTCGCGCCCGACTCCCTCGCCAGAAAACGGATTCCTCTACAAGAATGCGGAGGGCAAGAGCCTCGTCGGCGAGCTCTCATCGGGATGCTCCTTCGACCAATTCATGATTCTTCAGGTCTTCAACGACTACCTCGAAGCAGCGGAAGCACTTGGCAAAAGCGAGGATACCTATGTGAAAAAAATCAAGACTCTCATTCCAAAAGTCTACCAGCCGCGCATCGGCGAGGACGGCCGTCTGATGGAGTGGCGCTTCCCCTTCGAAGAGAATGAACCCGGCCACCGTCACATCTCGCACGTCATCGGCGCCTACCCCGGCAACCAGATCAACCTCGATGAAGACCCCAAAATGCGCGATGCCGTGCTCAAGACCCTCGAATACCGCCTCAGCCATGGCGGAGCAGCCACCGGCTGGAGTCGAGCTTGGGTGATCGGCATGTTCGCCCGCTTGTCGGACGCCGATAAGGCCTACGCCAACCTGCACGCCATTCTCGTGAAGTCGACCCGACCCAACCTGTTCGACAACCATCCGCCATTCCAGATCGACGGCAACTTTGGTGCCGCAGCTGCGATCGCTGAAATGCTGGTTCATAGCCACAACCACGAAATCAAACTCCTGCCTGCGCTGCCTACCAAGCACTGGCCACAAGGCCACGTCAGCGGCCTCCGCGCCCGCGGTGACTTCACGGTCGAGATTCATTGGGACCAAGGCAGACTCACCCAAGCGATCATCACCCCCGGACCGAATGCCAAAGCCAGCATGAATGTGGTCTACCAAGGGAAATCCATCCCGGTTGACTTCGAGGCAGGCAAAGCGGTCTCGCTCACACCCAATCAATTCTAGTCCTCATACGTCGCAGTTGATGCGAAACAACACCGACAGCGCACATTTTCTTCGGAGACCCTTCAAAAATAGGCCTCATAATCCCCTCATTAAGAGGCCGAATGTCCGATGAGTAATTCATCCGCAGGCCGCGACCTGTTTTCGGCCGGTCAGCAGCTTTTCGAATAGAGTCGGGCTAACCTCGTCGAAGTCATCAAACGTCTCCCGCCCAGAGCGACCCTAGAGCAAGCCGCCGCGCCTCACGCCCGCCCGCATCGCCTCCGAGCGATAGATCGCAGCCCAAGTCGCCTGACTACCACCTCCCCCGATCGGCCATTCCATGGGTGATGAATTTAGGACGCTTACAGTAAAGGGGCGGAGTGAGCAGATCTCCAAGCCAGATCTCGTTGCCCTTAAACAACAGGAAGGCTCCCCGTGAGGGGAGCCTGCTGACCGGCTTTCTTGGCCGGATTCTGGGGGAATTGTCACTCACTTGCGCCGACGGATGCCAACGAGCATCAATCCGCCGAGGCCAAGCAACGCGGAGGACGATGGCTCGGGAACAGCTTCCAAGAACGCATTGTCGTAGAATGGGGCTCCACCGGGGCCACCGGGGAGGAAATCACCTGTGATAAGAACAAAGCGTACGAACGCGGCATCAGCAGGAGCGGTCCCCGTGATGGTCTGGAGTGTCCATCTATCGACTCCCGAAGCGGCAGTGAAGGTGCCATTCGAGATGAACGGAGTGATCGCAGACTGACTGCTGCCGTCCGCTTGGATCCACTCGATGTTGACGGCTGCAACCTGGCCACCGCCCATTTGATCACCACTGAAATTCAAGATCCACGCGCCGCCGTTCCATACTTGACCAGCAGCGGTCGAAAACTGCTGGAAGATACCACTAGTGCCAAACATCTTGAAAACGTTGGCACCACTCTGGGCACCGACGCCGGGCAGAATGGAGCTGTGAGCAGTGTAGGTGCCAGGGCCGAACGCAGCCCAGCCGGGAGAGCCGAACGTATCACCGCCCGCCAGAACCGGATCTTCGAAATCAGCGTTCAAAAGGACGTTCACTGCAGCTGCAGGCCCGACCATGACGCCGCAAGCAATTCCAACGAGGCAGAAACGAGACAACGAAGAGAAAGAAGAAACGGTGGATTTCATTAGGGTTGGTGTATCTAGCGATGGGTCAAACGGCAAACAAAAAAATGCAAAAAAATGCAACTGGGCGATTTTGTGCCAAGTCAGGGGCTGTGACAGCGAATTCCGGGTATAATTCGCTCACTTGGTTGCGCCATCAAGAACCTCTTGAGAGGAGTGCTTGGGAGAGTCGGGACTAAACGCCGGCCTACCCCCCCAATCCGTTTCAAACAGAAGGTCCTCCCTCCTCCTCGCCCTTCTCGCGGTAGGACTCCTTTCGTTGTCGACAGTGGCGACCCGATCCTCAGGACGTGTCGTTGCCCAATCCGAGGCTCAGGCCAATGCTCGTCTCGCGCTCCAACTGGCGATCGCGGAATTGCAGGAAACGCTGGGTGATGACCGCCGCATCACCGCTGACGCCTCGATTCTCATTGATTCCAAGCGGCCTCATGCCGTCGGCGTGTGGGAGTCCTGGTCCCCGCGCATGATCGATCAACCGGAGGTCTCAGCCGCCAACTATGACCGCGAGAAAACGACCCGCTTCCGCCGCTGGCTTACCTCGGGCGACGTGGAGGAACGCAGCGAGTTGGACTGGGCGAAGAGTCTCCTTTCGAATGATAACAGCGTCGAATTGTTTCAGGAGGCCGTGGACGGTTTCTCGATCAGAGCCGAGTCGATCAACATCAACTCCAGCGATCGCCAAGGCACCATGGCATGGGCGGTTTCTCAAGAAGCCACCAAAGCAAAAATCACGGTGCCGGGTCTGGAGGCAGACGCACGTTTAGTGAACGATGAAATACAGCTCTGGGACCTGTAGAGTTCAAGATCATCCCTGAGCTGCGAATCGCGGAGGATGAAACCGAGGCCCCCTAGAAAAAGAGCGAACACACGAGGAGATCGCTGAGTTTAGCCAACCTCAGATCAAGCACTGGACCAGAACAGCAATTTTATGCAACTTGAGACTTGCCACCTTTGGAGCATACCCCCATTCTGCCAGAGACAAAGGAGTAGGGGCCACTACTCGAACTCCTCCAATGGCCACTAATAGATCAATTCAAATGAAACCCAGCACACTCATCGCATCCGCAACAACTGCAGCCCTTTTCATCGGCAGCGCTTCAGCGGCGAACGTCATCCTTAACGGCGGTTTTGAACTTGGAACCGGCAGCGACGCCGATCATTGGAACGAAATTAACTCGGGCAGCAATGTCTTCAATGGTCGAGCCACGACCGACCCAGCGACCGGCATCGCCAGTGCCCGTCAGTCTTATGATTTTTCTACGACCGCCGGGGGCCCAGCACTGATCCTCCAACAGGTAGGAACCCCCTCCTCGATCACCCCGGGCATGATCTACGATCTTTCTTTCGATGCCAAGGTCGACAACCTCGACTTCACTGGCGTGAACTTTCAACTGGGTCTCTTCCTCGGTGACGACGCAGTCCTTCCCGGCAATATCGGGGGATTCATGTCACTCAATCCCTCGCTAACCACGGACTATCAGAAGATCACCTTCAACGGCTTGGTGGCTGGAGCGGGGACGCTTTACAACCTTCAGTTTCTGACGGCTCCTGGTACGGTACCGGGCATTGTTAATGGGCTCTCCATCGACAACGTTGTGCTCGTAGCCGTCCCAGAACCCACCGCCCTCGGACTTCTCGGAGTCGGCCTGCTGGCTGGAGTCACTCGCCGTCGGCGGGCTTGATGCGGCACAGGCCGACAGACTCAATTCATTCGACATCAAACTTCTTGAAGTGGCGCGTTCTGGAAAACCAGACGCGTCACTTCTTGTTAGCCCATGCAGAAAAGATGCCGCATGCAGAAAAGATGCCGGGCAAGAAGTAAAGGATTTGCGCTAAGTTCTCTTGTAGTTAATGACTTGTGAAGAATGAGATCAGGAAGTGGCGGGGCGTATTTGAGCGGGGGGAAGAGGCTCAGGTGACAAGCCTTGACAGATCGAGGGTCTGTTCGATGCCTTAGCGGCAGGTCTAGCAAGTAAAGATTCTCTCCAGATCGCGCAGGGCGATCCAGTTAGGGAGAACTCCAAATCCCACTGAATTTTTTCGGAGCAAGATGGATAGGATGGATAGGATTTTGGAGTCATTGCCCTCAGTTTTTTCCGGAATTGGGGCTCACTCACCTCGATGGACATCAAGATGGTCGGATTTCGTGGCCTTCATCCTGCTCATCCTATCCATCCTGGTCCGATTTCTTCCCTAGCTTGACCCTATTCGAAAAGCCATTCGGGCAGGGTGATTTTCGAATTTTTAGTTGAAGCGGGCGGTCTGCAGAGGGTGCCGAGGGCTTGCGGGAGGTGCGCAGCGCCTTTCACTGGGAAAAATGGCCCAGCACCCTGA
>CAZVMS010000132.1:0-8829 GCA_964628795.1 uncultured Haloferula sp.
CACGAAAGCCCCGAAGCGCTAAACGCCGCAGGCATGGTCAAGGCCATCGAACAAGCACCCCGAGTCGCCGCTCCCCAAGCGGAGATGACCCGGACCTTGCGCCCCCTCGACCCGCCCGAGGATGATCCACCGACCGGAAACTCGTCAAACACGCCTAAACCGCCACCCAAACCGAAACCGGGCGGAATTTCTTCTAACCCAATGGTCTTTAATGACTTCCCTAAGGAGTCCCCTCCATCAAGAACAGCCTGTGTGACTTACTACGGTTACCGGTACTATGACCCGGTGACGGGGAGGTGGCCATCCAGGGACCCCATCGGGGAAAGAGGCGGGGCGAACCTGTATGGGTTCGTCGGGAATGATGCGGTGAATCGGGCTGATTATCTGGGTCTAAGACGACTGTCTATGCTAGCCTCAATTCTCGACAAAGAAAAGGATAGTCGTTTTGAGGAACAGCTGTCGCACGGATTCTGGCGAATCGATCTTCAAATGACAATTTCGCTCACGGGTGTCAAAGCGGCTATGGCTAGAAGAATCAGGAAGTATTCTAAGTCTGGAGAGAATCCTTGTGACTGTTTTGAAAAATTGACACTATGGACTCATGGAGGGGTGGGATCTTTTAACTACGATGAATCCACTCCGATCACAAAAAATATAGAAGATGAAATCAAAAATCATCATGATAAATCAAGACAGTTGGGTGTTGAGGGGGCTCATGCAGGGAGAGAGGGAGACGCAAATAAGGCACTGAGTAGACGTCGGGCTGCGTGGGGTGAAGCCATGTCAGGAGTCAACAAGGAGGTGGCCTTGGACGTTCTCGAGGAGGTTGCTGGGCTGATGTGTGAAGACTCTAAAGTAGTAATCTACTCGTGTAACATAAATGGTATAAATAAGACTGACGCAGTAGGGCAAAAGGCAGGAAGCGAATTAGAAGCCTGGCTGAACAACAACGTATTTAAGAATTCCCAAGTATCGGTAATTGGGTGCGGTGAAATAGCCCCGATGCCCACCGGACATAAAGAACTTGATTAGGAGGTATGATTAATCGAATTAGGTCTGAATCCCTTCTTTTTCTCTCTGTGCTACTGCTGTTTTTCAGTTGCAGTAATAGAAATAACGATATTAATGATTCAATATTTTATCATGAGAAGGAGGTGGCGAGAAAAGCCCATGATAAAATCACTTCCATTTATTTAGAGAATCGTGAGAACGCTGAATTTAAGTTCAAAAACATATCCAAGTTGGTTCTGGAAGAAAGCTATGTTGTTTCCGTCTATGGGCATTATCAGCTGATTGATGACGAAGACACGAAAATTTTTCGTGAGCGGCTGTGGCAGGGCGATCAAGAAAACGAACTCATTCTGATTTCGATTAAAAATAGCTCGGAGACGCTCGGCTTTTGGGAGGTTTGGCCAAATGTAAGAAAATGCAACGCAGTGGAATAGAACGGCTCTGGGGTCAGCAAAAAAAGGGTCAGGAAAAGAATCTTGTAGTCGGCAGGTGAATTACGGCGTTTCTCGTAGATGATGATCAGGTTCCGCGCCGCTGCAAAAGCCCCCACTGGTGTGCTGATCACGTGGGCTGCTGGCCTGCGGGTTCCTGTGACGTGCGCGGCGTAATGCGGAGTGCCCCCCACCGTCATGGGTCCTCCCCAAAGTGTTACGCACCAAATTGATGTCGTCCTGGTTTTCCGAATTGTGACTGTACGGATTTTGGTCTGATTTCCACGCTGTCATCGACTTTTGTTCCCATTGGCATCGTACGATTTTTGCCGGAGTACGATGTGCCGGTGAATGTGGGATTGGGGGAGCTGCGGGCTATGAGGGTAGGGTTTTCGAAAAAAAGATGCCAGGCAAACAGTAGATTGACGGCAGGAGCCACCTTTGCTAAAGCTCGCGTAACACGATGAAGACCAACGAAGAAAAGGTGATCGATCCGGTTGAAAAGGCGGGGCTTCCCACGGCTCCGGTGCCGGGCGGATTTCGGCGGGGGAAGGGGCTGGGGCGGCGGCGAATCCTAGGGATGGAGGGGCAGTCGAATTGCTACCACGTGATGAGCCGCACGGCGGGTGGGGAGATGCTCTTCGGTGACATAGAAAAAGAGGCGTTCGTGCGGGTGATGCGCCGATTGGAACGCTTTGCTGGGGTGGAAATCCTGACTTTTGCGGTGATGGGTAATCATTTCCACCTTCTCGCCCGCGTACCGGATCGGGTGAGGTTCCTGCGTCGATTCGAGGGGCCGGAGGGCGAGGAGAAGCTGCTGGAACACCTGACGCTGCTATACTCGAAGGCTTATGTGACGGCCCTCCGGCATGAGCTTTCCGATCTTCGGGCAAAGGGTATGACCGGGCCTGCGGAGGAATTGCTGGAGCGTTATCGCAGCCGCTTTTGCAATCTCTCGCAGTTCGTCAAGGAGCTGAAGGAGCGCTTTTCGCGCTGGTTCAATAAGCATCACGGACGGCGGGGGACGTTGTGGATGGATCGCTACAAAAGCGTGCTGGTGCAGGATGGCGATGCGCTGCGGACGATGGCGGCTTACATTGATTTGAATCCTGTCAGAGCCGGGCTAGCGAAGGATCCGAAGGACTATCGCTGGTGCGGTTATGCGGAGGCGGTGGCGGGTTCGAAGCGGGCGCGGCGCGGGCTGTGCCGGGTGGTGGATTCGCCGCTGGATTCGTGGAATGAGAAGGCGGGGCCGTCTGATCTAACAGCTGCTGAGTGGTATCGCTGCTGGTTGTTTGGGGAAGGCGTGGAAGTGGAGGCTTCTGCGATATCTTCGGGGCGAAAGGGGATATCGAAGGAGGAGGCGATGAAGGTTTTGGAGAATGGGGGAAAGCTGGGTTTGGCGGAGCTGTTGAGGTGCCGGGTGCGGTATTTCAGCGATGGAGTGGCGATTGGGAGTCGGAGTTTTGTGGAAGGGGTGTTCGCGGGGAGAAGGGAGCACTTTGGTGAAAAGCGGAAGGACGGAGCGCGGAAGATTGGCGAGACGACGGCGGGCTTGTTTTCACTGCGTGCGCTGAGGGTGCGGGCGGTGGAGTGAATCGAAAAGGAATGCACGGTATGTTTCCCTCGCCCCGCCATTCTCCGTTTTCTACGAAGAGCCAGCCACCATTTTCTGGAGGTGTCGCATCGCTGATCTCGACTGGGACGAAAACGTTTCTCGATTGATTGGATACCTGCGTTGACATCGAGTTTAGGAATTCGCGAGATTTGGGATAAGTTGATGCGATGATCCATGGGTAAGAACTTATTAATTTTCCTGGAAGGGGTCCCGTTTTGCGGTCCTTAGGGGTGGGGTGTTGTTAAGGTGTTTCGTGTACACAGCTGTCCTTCAAGCGACCGTGGCCTGCGGCCCCGGAGCCTTGGTGGGCGTGCTGCCCGATCCATTGAAAGGTGGCCTTGAACTACGTTGTTTGCCTTTGTCGCTGTGTCATGGGCCGCAGCATTTCTTGAACTTGCGGCCGCTGCCGCAGGGACAGGGTTGGTTGCGGCCGACGGAGTGAGTCGCAGCCCGCGGAAAGGTGTTACGCACCAAATTGATGTCGTACTGGTTTTCCGAATTGTGACTGTACGGATTTTGGTCTCATTTCCATGCTGCCATCGACTTTTGTTCCCATTGGCATCGTACGAGTTTTGCCGGAGTACGATGTGCCGGTGAATGTGGGATTGGGGGAGCTGCGGGCTATGACGGTAGGGTTTTCGGGAGGCGTGACCGGTAGTTCTTGATGAGTTTCCATGACGATGAAGGGCGTGTCCGGTTTGATGCGGACACGCCCTTTGTTTTGTGGTTACGACATCATCAGTCGCTTACCGGTTTCGGTTATCCCTCGGCAGGTTGCTCCCCAGCAGAGCCTGCGTCCGTTTGGCCGAAATTTTACGATTTGGGAGGAAGGTTCCGGGGTGGGATGAGGACGGGTTCGGTGGGTTCACCGGTGTGGTTGTGACGCCAGTGGGGCTTGATTAGGACTGGAAGCGGCGGGCGATCGATTCGAAGGCATTGCGCTCTGCGAGGGTGCCGAGGAGCTTTGTTTTTGCGGCCCTTGATTTGATGACAAGCACGGTATCCGAACCGGTGCCTGCCTCGTAGCGGACGGCACCGGTCTCGGTGAAAGGGACGCTGAAGCTGTGCTTTCGGGTGAGCATCTGATTGAGGGTGCAGCCTTCCAGTTCGCGCTCGGCGTCGCGGAGTGCGGACTCCATTTTGGCTTCCATCTTGTTGGTCATGACCTCTGCCAGCTTGTTGGCGATGGGGTCGTTGCTTTTGACCTTGGTGCCCATCGCTCGTCCGAGGTGGATGACGTGCAGGCCGGTGTCATCGCAGATGATGCGGAAGGTTTTGGCCGAGGCGATCAGGCCGGGGCGGGTTTTGACGCGGGCGATGGTGATGGTTTGGCTGAGCTCGGAGGTATTCATCGCCAGGAACTAAAACTCCGGGCGCTGATTGGATTCCGAGTTTCTCAAATTAGTTCCCGATAGACATCGAGGGTGCCTGAAAGCATGCGTTCGAGCGTGAAAGGGTTTTCTCTGACGACTTCGGGCGGATTGCTCAGAAGATCCTTGATGATCGGCAGCGAAGCCGCGGGATCGAGCGGGGGGAGAAGGCCCTGGGGGTAGAGGATTTCGAGTTGTTCCTTCACGCCGCCGAGCGCGTAGCCGGCGACGGGGATGCCGAGGCTGAGGGCTTCGATGGTGGTGCGGCCGAAGGACTCGGGCTGACTTGTTAGGGAAAGGACAAGGGTCGAGATCGAGAGGATTTCGCGGAGGTCGGAGCGGTTGCCGGTGAAGGTGATGCGATCGCTGAGGCCGGCATCGGCGACGGCTTTGTGGATCTCGCTTTCGTATTCCTTTTTGCGCGGGTGCGCGCCGCCGACGACGAGGCCGTGAAGGCTTGGGTCATTGGCGAGTTGCTTGAAGAGGGTGATGAAATCGCTGTGGCCTTTCAGTCTGGTGATACGACCGGGGAGGGTGAGGAGACGCTTGCCGATGGTGGCGGGGAACTCTTCGTTAAAGCGTCTTTGCCACTCTTCAGAAGGTTTGAAGCCGTAAGGGTAGACTGCTGGATCCACGCCACGAGGAACGACGCGGAGGATCTTTTCGGGTGTTTTCGGATAACTACTCCGAACGTAGTCGCGAATGCTTTCTGAGACGCAGATGACGCGTTCTCCGCGGCACATGATTTCCGACCAGCGGCTGACGGAGTAGAATCCGTGGACGGTGGTGACGAGTTTTGGGCGAGTTGCGGCGGGGAGTTTGCGCCATGCAAGCCACAGCACCCAAGCGGGGACTCGCGAGCGGAGATGAAGGATGTCGGGGGCTTCTGTTAGAAGGAGCTGACGGATCTGTCTGACGAGGAAGAGGGTGGAAAGGCTCTTTTTCCCGACGGGTAGCGTGATGTGCCGGGTGCCGCTGGCTTCGAGCTCGGCGACTTGTCTGCCTCCGCCGGAGAGCACCAGGGACTCGTGTCCTTTTTCCACGAGATAAGCACCAAGTTCGAGGGTGCCGCGCTCGACGCCGCCGGAGTTTAGCTCGGGGAGGAGTTGCAGGACTTTCATCGGGATGTGATGAGCTTCGGGAAGAAGCGCTTGAGGACTTCGGTGGCGCAGCGCTCCGATTCGCGGAGTACTTCGGGCGGCTCTGGGAGGGTGGTGGAAGGCTGCCACTTGGTAACGGGCGTGAGGTAGCCGTCATTGATGAGCTCATCGATGCCGCGTGCGACGCGTCCGTTTGGCTTGAGGCGGGGGACAGGCAGCAGTCCGACGCGAGCGCCGCTACTAAGGGCCTCGTAGATCATCGAGACGCTGTCTTCGCTGACCCAGACTTCCGCGGCTTCGGCGAGGCGTTCGGGGAGCCAATCGCGGCCGGTGGTGGCGTGGGGGTGGGTGACGAGGGCGGGGCAGGCTTTGGCGAGGGACTCGAGTTCGCCATCGGGGGTGCGGCGTGAGTTGGTGATGCGCCATGGGCGTTCGCTACAGGCGTGAACGATGGAGCAGATCGCTTTCGACATGGCATCGGAGTCCCAGGCGTAGGATGACGAGGGTCCACCGAGAAGGATCAGGCCTCCGTTGCGGGAGCGTTCGCCGGAAGGGGGCACGCGGTTGAGGGCGCCGCGGGTGGCGATCATGTTCGGGCGTGGTGGTTTGCCCTTCAGGTCGTGGCGGGGGATCAGGCAGAGGCTGAAAAGGAAGCTCGGCAGGGTGGGTTTCATCATCACCACGCAGGGGGCGTCGCTTGAACGGGAGATGGCGAGCATGCGTCCGTGCACGGCGTGACCGGCGCCGATGATCAGGTCGGGCTTGGGGATATCTTCGTGGAGTTTTCCGGAAGTGAAGAGGCTGGCGATGAGGTGCTGCTTTCTAACAGGAAGCAGGGTGACGTGGACTTCTGTTAGACGCCCGAGGGCTTCGGCGAGACCGCGTGACTGGTTTTCGTGGCCGGGCTTGCCATCAGTTAGGAGGAGGATTTGGAGTGCTTCGCTCATGCCTGTTTGGGTTTGGGGACTTCAGCGAGTTTGGAGGCGATTTCCTTCCATTCGTCAGGATGTTTCGGATAGGGGAATGAGCGGGTCCATGGTTTGCCGTGGACATCGCAGCCGATGATGGAGCGCAGGCCGGCACGTTTGGCGGCTTTGGCGATGACTTGAGTGCCGCCGAAGAGCAGGGCGGCATCGAGGGGTGCGGGATGGGATTGATCGATGCGATCAAGTGCCCCGCTGGCATGCTCGTCGGGGGCGGAGTGATCCCAAGCGTGTTTCACGACGCGGGGGTCGGGGTGCTTTCCGGGAAGTGAAGTCAGCCAGTCGATGCGCAGGTCGGGGCGCTCGGCGAAGAGGGCCTCGAAGAGGATGTCGGCGTCCTGCTGGCTGTCGTCGTGGAGGGTGAGCAGCAGCCGCATGGGGACGGTGGCTTGCTTGGCAATTTCCGGGTCGAACTTGGTGTAAAAACTGAGTGGCCGTGTGCGGTCGGTGCGCCAGCGGTCGTGGAACCAGAAGACGTCGGCCAGGCTGACCCGCATGGCGGTTTCTAGCGCGGTGATGATTCCCGCGACCCCGGGTGATTTTCCTAACAGGCGCATCTCCGCATGCCAGCGGCCGTGATCGATGGTCGAGATGGACAGGGTGCAGACGTCCGCTTTGGCGCGGCGCGCCATGAGATCGGGGAGCGGCGTGCAGGAGGTGAGCTTGCCGAAAAAGGGCATCACGACGCCTTGGGCGCCAGCGCGTTGGTCGGCCAGCACGCCCATCGGGCCGGGGGAGCGGAGCAGGGCGATTGGTGCGTGGAAGCCATCGCGGCGGCTGAAAAGCTGGCAGCCATCGGCGGTGCGGCGCTCGTTGGTTAGCTTGTCCATTAGCGGGTTGTCGAGCGGGCGGTAGACGGCACCGAAATTGCTGATCCCGGCGTGGAGACCGCTGAGTTTCGTCATGATTTCCCAGTTTCCCATGTGGGGGATGGTGACGAGTAGGCCGTTGCCGGCTCTTTCGCGGGAAAGCAGGTCGCAGTGGGTGGTCTCGATGTTTTCCGCGAGCTGCTCGAGGGACATCGTCGCGCTTTTCAGGCTGCTGATGAAATTCGCCCCGGCGCGGCGGAAAGTTTCGTCGACGAGTTGGTCGAGTTCCTCCCGGCAAAGTGGGTTTTCCGCAGTGGCGATGCGGAGATTTCGGCGAATCAGGTGGCGGTAGCGCGGGCTGACGAGCTGGAAAAACCGGCCGATCAGGCGGCCCAGCACCGCGCAGGAATCCATGGGGAGCCGCGCCACGATGCCCTCGACTGACCGGAATGCGCCATACTCCAGGCGGTGGAGTAAAGTCGGACGATCAGAGGTGGGTGCGGCCATGGAGTCGCTATGCTTGATGCAGAATCGCATGATCGCAAGCCTCGGGCTTGCCTGCTAAGCGAGATCCTGCCTAGCATCCGCGCGTCGGTCCCGTAGTTCAACGGATAGAACAAGAGTTTCCTAAACTTTAGATACAGGTTCGATTCCTGTCGGGATCACCCCTTATTTTCCAGCGAAATCCCTGTAATTCAGCCACTTACGGGGATTTCTGCTTTCAGGGGGAAAAGCACGGAAACGCACGTTTTTGCACCGAAAAGTGGTTACATTTGGTTACATTTGGTTACGAGTGGTTACGAGTGGTTACGAGTGGTTACAGAATCCCCGCCATCGTGCTGCCTGCCATGCCCCAGCCGGAATGAGTCGTGCCAAAAATATGCCACGTGCCAAAAATATGCCAGGCAAAAAGTGTGTTGACGGCAAGTCCTTACTTTGCTAAGGATGGCGTAACACGATGAAGACCAACGAAGAAAAGGTGATCGATCCGGTGAAAAAGGCGGGGCTACCGACGGCTCCGGTGCCGGGCGGATTTCGGAGAGGGAAGGGGCTCGGACGGAGGCGAATCCTAGGGATGGAGGGGCAGTCGAATTGCTACCACGTGATGAGCCGAACGGCGGGTGGGGAGATGCTCTTCGGCGACATAGAAAAAGAGGCTTTTGTGCAGGTAATGCGTCGGCTGGAACGCTTCGCGGGGGTGGAAATCCTGACTTTTGCGGTGATGGGTAACCACTTTCACCTGCTCGCGCGCGTGCCGGATCGGGCGAGGTTCCTGCGTCGCTTTGAGGGGGCGGAGGGCGAGGAGAAGCTGCTGGAACACCTGACGCTGCTTTACTCGAAGGCTTATGTGACGGCGCTACGGCACGAGCTTTCCGATCTTCGCTCAAAGGGCATGAGTGGGCCTGCGGAGGAGTTGTTAGAGCGGTATCGGAGTCGTTTTTGCAACCTTTCGCAGTTCGTCAAGGAGCTGAAGGAGCGCTTTTCGCGCTGGTTCAACAAGCACCAC
>CAZVMS010000133.1:0-10371 GCA_964628795.1 uncultured Haloferula sp.
TCCAGAGAGCCACCCAGAGGACCCAGCGCTTCATCCGGTGGGTGCGCGTCTGGATTTACAGGCAAGCTCCCTGGGCCGATTCCATCGCCAGGCTACGACAAGTCTGGGCAGGAAAAACAACGTAGTTTTCCACACCGATCCTCCCGAGCTGTTGGGGACAGCTTATTTCGCGCTTGCGGCAACTAACACCCAAGTCTCTTCGGGAGAAAAATTACCGGCTTCAAAGCTCGGAAAGTCAAGGAAACCGACCTTGCCACTCTAACTTGCTCCCGTTAATCCCTAGTCATACCAAAGCCATGACCCTCGCCAAATGAACGCCTTCGATTTCCGCGATCAGATTATTGCCAACTACGAGCGGTTTTCACGGAGCTTTGCCCGGGTTTCAGCGGCGGATATTTCAGCCAAGGTCAATAAGGAGTACGATCGGGACCGCTACTGGCCTGAACCACTTATTCAGATCAACCCGAACTACCGTGCAGCCAACTCGGTCGCCGAGTTGGCCAAGCAGGGAACCCTGCACCCGCTTTCCGCCGAAGTATTCCAAGCCGACAAGGAGCAAGGAAATCCGTTTCCAATACGGCTCCACAAGCACCAGCAGGATGCGGTTGCCCTTGCCAATGACGGTCACAGCTACGTCGTCACCACAGGAACAGGTTCCGGGAAATCACTTTCGTTTTTCATCCCCATCGTGGACCGCATCCTTCGCGCCAAGGAAGCGGATCCGAAGCGCCGCACCCGCGCCATTGTTATTTACCCGATGAACGCCCTGGCCAACAGCCAGATGGAAGAACTGGGAAAATTCCTGCATGGTCACGGGCCCGGGCAAGGCCCGTTTTCGGTGGCGCGATACACGGGTCAGGAGAAGCGCGAGGAACGGCTTCGGATCGCAAAGGAGCCACCCGACATTCTTCTGACTAACTTCATGATGCTGGAGTTGATCCTCACTCGCTTTGACGAAGTGGACCGGCAGGTTGTTGACAACTGCCAAGGCCTCGAATTTCTCGTTCTCGACGAACTCCACACCTATCGAGGGCGACAGGGAGCCGACGTTGCGCTTCTTGTCCGCCGATTGCGCGAACGAATGAAGGCGGAAAACCTCACCTGCATCGGGACCTCGGCAACGATGTCCACGGGCGGTACCTCGGATGACAGGAATCGGACTGTTGCTGAGGTTGCGTCGAAGTTGTTCGGGACACTCATCACAGCTCAAGAAGTCGTCGGCGAAACTCTGGAACGTGTCACCGATCCGGCAATAGGGATCGATGTGATCCGCCCCCAACTCGCCTCCCGATTGGCAGAAAACAAAACCTCGTGGCCCGACTTTGCTACCTTCCGCTCAGATCCGCTCGCTGTTTGGGTCGAACTTGTTCTCGGCATTCACCAACCCGGTGTCGATAAACCTGAACGGGCCAAGCCACTTTCGTTCTCGGAGGCCGTATCGCGCCTGGCGACCGATGCGGGTGTGGAACTTGCGTCGGCGAAACAAGCGCTCCGACAGTTCCTGCTTTCCTGCCAATCCGTCACCACCCCATCGGGTCGCACCGCATTTGCCTTCAAGCTCCATCAATTCATCAGCGGTCCCGACAAGGTCTATACGACCTTGGAGCCAGAATGGATCCGTTTCGTGACTCTCGACGGGCAGCGCTTCGCCCCTGACCGTCCGGAGGGCACGTCGGGACTTTCGTCGAACTGATCTTCGGTGAGGCTTCGCCCCTGACCGTCCGGAGGGCACCTTGCTTTTCCCCACCTACTTCTGCCGGGAATGCGGCCAAGAATATCATCCGGTGGCCAACAAAGGCGGAAAGTCACCCTGCTTCGAGCCTCGACCGATCGATGACATTCCGGGCGAGGACTCAGAAATCGATTCCTGGGGCTTTCTCGCTCCCGTGTCGGACGGACAGGCCTACAAAGGGCACGACGAGGAGCTTCCCGATTCATGGTTCGATCAAAACGGAAAAGTCCGCCAGAACTACCGCAAATGCCGACCGCTCCACGTGACGCTCGACGCGGGAGGGGTGCAGGGCGGCTCTACGCCTTTCTGGAATATACCCGGAAAATTCCGATTCTGCGTGCGCTGCGGGACCGCGCATGAGGCCCGCGGCAAGGACATCCACCGCCTGTCCAGTTTGTCTGGCGAAGGCCGATCATCGGCCACCACGATGATCACCTTGGAAGCGCTGCGCCTCCTTTTTGAAAACGAGACACCCGGTGAAGGACCGGATCCGAGAAAAATTCTCGGCTTCAGCGACAACCGCCAGGACGCGGCTCTCCAAGCCGGCCACTTCAATGACTTCATCTTTCTGCTGACGCTCCGCGCCGGACTGTTAGGAGCGCTCCAGAAAAACGGCGGATCGCTAACCGAAGAACAGTTGGCAGATGAAGTGTTCAATGCGCTCGGCTTCAATACTGACGAACCCGGAGTGCGCGCGGAATGGCTGCGAAATCCCGATACTGTCGGCTTCGGTCTCAACACCGCGCAGCAAGCCGCCCGCTTTGTCCTCGGACATCGTCTCATCAGGGACCTGCGGCGCGGATGGCGATACAACAACCCCAATCTCGAACAGCTTGATCTCCTGCAAATCGGCTATCAGGAACTCGAAACTTTCTGTTTCAAGGATGCGCATTTCGCTGAATCCCACGAAGGATTGAGAGACCTCCCTCGGGAACTGCGTGTCGAATTCTTCCGTTTCCTGTTCGATCAAATGCGGACCGCCCTTTGCATCGAGACCCGTTATCTCAATCCGGGGGAAATCGATCGAGTTCGCACCACCGCTCACAACAGCCTCACCGAGCGCTGGTCTTTTGGAGACGACGAAAAGCCCTACGTCTGGCGCACCCTAGTCACTAGCAAACCTCCGGAGAATAAAGGGAAACCACGCGAAGACCTCGTGTCCGGCGGTGGCAGATCGCGTTTGGTCAGCTTGCTGAAGCACTTGGAGTTTTGGAAAAACTCACCCCTCGCGGAACGGGCTGCCCGCTGGAAACTCGACGAGTGGCAGCGACTCGTTAGCGATGCTCTGAAAACCGCCACCGTCCACGGATACCTCATCAATACTTCCCCCGGAGGTGGCGTTCCGGGCTGGCGATTGAATTCACAGGCTCTCGTCTGGTCACTCAACACTTCAAAAATCCCGGCGGAAAATGCCAACCGATTTTTCCGAGCACTCTATCCGAAGCTCTCCGAGATTCTCACCGCGCCGAACCACCCGTTCTTCGACTTCGAGGCCCACGAGCACACTGCCCAGGTGGATGCCGAAAAACGCCAACTTCTGGAAGCCCGCTTCCGCTTCACGCAGAAGGATCAGAACGAATGGTTGGCAAGGGGCGACGGCTCCAGCCCCCTCCAGCGTCTCCCGGTTCTCTATTGCTCGCCCACGATGGAGCTCGGCGTGGACATCTCCTCTCTGAACACCGTCTATCTTCGCAATGTTCCGCCTACGCCGGCCAATTATGCCCAGCGTTCCGGCCGTGCCGGACGCTCCGGCCAAGCCGCCTTGGTCATCACCTATTGCGCAGCCCAGAGTCCTCACGACCAGTGGTTCTTCCGAAACGCCACCGACATGGTGCACGGCGTCGTCAAACCTCCCACACTCGAACTCGCTAACAAGGAACTCATCCGGAGCCACCTGCACGCCGTCTGGCTGGCCGCCACCGAGCAGGAACTCGAAAGTTCCATCGCCGGATTACTGGATCTCGCGGTGAAGGAAAAACCCCTGCTTCCTCATCTGGAAAATCGTTTCTCTGATCCGGGAGTCACCGCACGGGCTCTCGATCACGTCCGCAGTGTGGCGCGGCGTTTAAGGGTCGATGTCAAAACCGACGACGCCGCTTGGTTCACCGACCCTTGGGTGGATTCCGTAGTCACCCGCGCATCCGATTCATTCAAAGCCGCTCTCGACCGCTGGCGCACGCTCCACACCGCCACCCTCAACCAGATGGAGCAGGCGGATGCCGTGGTGCGCCGCGCCGCCAGCCCACCAGCGGAACGAGAAAGCGCCGGCTATCGATATAACAGTGCCCGCCGCCAGTTGAATGCCTTGTTGAAATCAGGATCCGCCTACAACTCGGATTTCTACACCTACCGCTACCTCGCTTCGCAAGGGTTCCTCCCCGGATACAATTTCCCACGTCTTCCGTTAATGGCATGGATCGAGCCACGCACCAACGGTGCTGGCAAAGCGGACGAGGGCACCATGATAAGCCGTCCTCGCTTCCTTGCGATCTCCGAGTTCGGCCCGCGCGCCCTCATCTACCACGAGGGTCGCATGTTCCGTGTCGTCCGCGCCAAGCTGGGCATTTCCTCTGCGGATCAAATCAGCTCCAGCGCCAAGCTCAGCACCATCAGCACCCGCGTATGTCCATCGTGCGGATACGGCCACCTCGGCGATGCCGAGACTGGCGCGGAGTCCACCGCGGATCTCTGCGAGCACTGCAATGCCCGGCTCACCGACGACTCACGCATCAACGAGCTCTATCGAATCGAGACCGTCGAAACCCGCATCGTTGAACGCATCTCCATCAACGACGAGGAACGGCAGCGTCAGGGATACGAACTCCAGACCACCTTCCGCTTCGAGCCGGGTGCGGAAGGACAGACCGATGTCATCCGCCGCAAGATCACGACCGAAGACAAACCCATCGCCGAACTCACTTACGCGCCTGCCGCCAAGATCTGGCGCATCAACAAGGGATGGCGTCGCCGCAAGGACAAAGCCATCTTCGGGTTCTACATCAATCCGATCAGCGGCCAGTGGAGCAAGCAGGACGCTCCCGGCGAGGACGAAGCCAAGGAGTCCAAGGAGGACCTGGCGAACGCCAAGGTGCCCAACCAACGCATCGTCCCGTTCGTCGAGGATTACCGGAACATCCTCATCCTGAAACCAGTCGAAATCCCAGAGATCGAAACGATGGCCACCCTTCAAGCGGCCCTCCGCCGAGGCATCGAACAAAGTTTCCAAATCGAGGAATCCGAGCTCGTGGCGGAACCGCTGCCCGATAACGACAACCGCAGCTCGATCCTCCTCTACGAAGCCGCCGAGGGTGGTGCGGGTGTCCTTGTCCGTCTGGCCCGCGAGCCTGGAGCTCTTGCCGAAGTTGCCCGCACCGCCCTGCGGATTATGGCACTACGCCGATCAAGGCGATGGCACATGGCTTCCCATCGAGCACGACTGCCAAGCCGGTTGTTACCAGTGCCTGCTCTCGTATTTCAACCAGCCCGATCACGACAAGATCAACCGCAGGGACAAAGCAGCTCTCCAGATCCTCACCTCACTGGCAAATGGCAGTTTGCAGGAGCCCCAGACAGTCCCTCCAGAAAACATTACTCCGTCCACGGAATCAGCCCCTCAGCAACAGGCGGGAGCCTGGCCAGAATTCGCGGCCGCTCACCGCCTCGCCGCTCCCGATCGGCTCAACATCCCGATCCCGGACTCCACCTCCTTGGTGGCGGCCCTCTACCGGTCACGCCGTCTCGCTCTCTTCATCGGCGCTCCGACACCTGAGGCAACTGCCTGGGCGGAGGATCAGGGGTTGCAGTCAGTAGCCCTTCCGGATGACCCTGCCGCATGGCCCGAGTTCATTTCAGCCAATCCCGATTTGATTCCCACCGTTTGATTCATGTTCACTCCAGGCTCCCTCATTTCAGCACGCGGCCGGGAATGGGTCGTCCAGCCACAGTCCTCCGCTGAGGCCCTCCGCCTGCGTCCGTTTGGCGGCTCGGATGATGACGTAATCAGCCTCATCCCGGAGCTCGAATTGATTCCCGTCTCCTCTGCCGAATTTACCTGGCCAGACCCCTCTCGCCCCGGCAACCGCGATGCCGCCCGACTCCTGCATGACGCCATGCGGCTGAAACTCCGCGCCGGGGCCGGACCATTCCGCTCGTTCGGAAACATCGCCGTCGAACCTCGCGCCTATCAGCTCGTTCCGCTGCTCATGGCCCTGCGCCAGGAAGTCGTCCGCCTACTCATCGCCGATGACGTTGGAATCGGTAAAACCATCGAAGCCGGCCTCATCGTGCGCGAGCTTCTCGACCGCGGGGAGATCTCCCGCTGCGCCATCCTCTGCCCACCGCATCTGGTGGAGCAATGGATCAGCGAACTCCGCGAACGCTTCCACATCGAAGCTGTCGCGCTCACCGGGTCCAGCGCCCGACGCCTTGAAGCCGGCCTGCCCTCCGGTTCCAAACTCTTCGACCAGCACCCCTTCGTTGTCGTCAGCCTCGATTACATCAAAAGCGAACGCCACCGGGATCACTTCCTCTCCATCGCCCCGGAGTGCATCGTCGTCGATGAAGCCCATACCTGCACGCACAAGGGGCAGGGGAAACAGCTCCGCTTCGAGCTGCTCCGTTTGTTAGCCGATGACCCGCTGCGCCACATGCTTCTGCTCACCGCAACCCCTCACTCGGGCGATGACGCGGCATTCTACAATCTACTTGGACTGATCCAGCCGGCGTTCACCGGCATGCTCGACGCCACGGAGTCCCAGCGTGGTGCCCTACGGGAAAAACTCGCCGCCCACTTCGTCCAGCGTCGCCGCAAGGACATCGATGAGTGGCAGGACTCACACACCAGCCTGTTCCCAAAGCGCTTCATCAAGGAAGTCACCTATTCGCTCGATGGCAAATGGGGCAAGTTCTTCGACAACGTCCAGGACTACTGCCTCAACCTCGCCGAACGCACCGAACGCGAGTCTAACCAAGCCGCCCGCATGGTGTGGTATGCCACGCTCGCCCTGCTCCGCTGCGTCTCATCCTCTCCCGCCGCTGCAGAAAAGGCCCTCACCACCCGCTTGCAGGGATTTCAGGAAAACGATCCGGAAATCCTCAGCCACGATGACCGTCTCGTCGACGGCGCGTCCGACGATCTCGACATCTCCGACCTCGAACCCGCCGGGGCCATCGAAGAAGCCTCGTTCCTCGAAGATCTTATCACCGAAGCCCGCTCGCTCGCTGGCACCAAGGGCGATCCCAAACTCGCAGCACTCGTTGCGCACCTCAAGGGACTCATCGGTGAAGGCTTTCGCCCGGTCGTCTTTTGCCGCTACATCGCCACCGCCCGCTATGTGGCCGCGCAACTGTCCAAGGAGTTCCCTAAACTCACCGTCGAGGCCATCACCGGCGAATACACTCCCGACGAACGCGAGGTGCGCGTCCAGGCTCTCGGTGAGGCGGAACACCCGCTGCTGGTTGCCACGGACTGCCTCTCGGAAGGCATCAACCTCCAGATGCATTTCAACGCCGTCGTCCACTACGACCTCGCGTGGAACCCCACCCGCCATGAACAACGCGAAGGTCGTGTGGATCGCTTCGGCCAGCGTGCGCCAGAAGTCCGCTGCACCATGATATACGGCCAGGACAACCCAATCGATGGATTCATCCTCAACGTCATCCTGAAAAAAGCCGAAGCCATCCGCCTCGAACTCGGAGTCCTGGTTCCGATGCCTGAAGACGAACAACGCATCAACCAAGCCCTCATCAAGGCCTCGCTCATGAAACGGCGGCAGGCAAACGACAAGCAGATGCTCCTCAGGTTGGAAGAGGCACTCGCTCCGGTCGAAGCAGCATGGCAGGACGCCATGCAGAAGGCCAAGGCCAACCGCACTGTCTTCGCTCAACGCCGGCTCAAGCCTGAGGAAGTCCTCCCGGAGTGGCGCAAGCAACTCTCCATCCTCGGCGGCGAAGAGGACGTCACCCGCTTCGTCACTGGTGCCCTGTCTCGCCTCAATTCCCCGCTTTCCGCTCCCGGCAAAAAAGGCCGCCATTTCGATCCCCGACACCTGCCTGCCACCCTCCGCGAACGCCTCGCCGAAGCAGGAATAGAGAAACCACTCCAGATCGACTTCCATTACCCGCCCGCAGCCGAGGCTCGTTTCATCCAGCGCTCGCATCCCATCGTTTCCCTACTTGCGGACACCTTGTTAGAAGAGGCATTGGCTCCCACCATGGACCGGGTTCCGTTGGCGGCTCGCAGTGCCGTCACTGTTACCAAGGCCGTCACCTCCGTCACTACGATCTACCTGCTGCGCCTACGCCACCAACTCATCGCTACCCGCCAAGGCCGTATCTCCCACCTCATGGCCGAGGAAACCGCACTGCTCGCCGTCCGTGGCCGTGCCAATCCCGAATGGCTGCCTGAGGACGCCCTCCCCGAACTCCTCTCCGCCGAACCCACCGGCAATCTCGACCCCTCCGCCGCCACCATCGAAATCACCAAATCCCTCGACCTCCTCCGCATCCACGCCGACCGCCTCGAAATCCTCGCCAAGTCCCGCGCCGACGCCCTGCTCGCCGACCACCGCCGCGTCCGCGAGGCAGCCGCCGACAAAGGCTCCTATTCCGTCAAGCCCTGTCTCCCCGTCGATCTCATCGGCATCTCCGTTCTCCTGCCGGATCTGATTTGAGATCGTCCGCCCACCCCGCCCATGCCGCCGCCTGAAAATCCCTCGTCCGATCCTATGTTCCGCCAAAACACGGCGGGAGAGGTGAGCGGCGCGGTCTTGACCCTACAGGCATTTCAGCTACGTTCCCAGCATCGCCATGCAGTTCACCCCATCGAATCCGCTCTTCAGTATCACCGTGCCGACGCCGAAATCTCCGGCGAAGAAGGCCACGGCGGCTGCGGTTTTGAAGAGGCCGAAGCTCACTACCGAGCAGGCTCTCAAGGGTTACGACTATCTGAAATCCCGCAGCTCGCGCAGCAGCTCCGGGAGCTAAGTCGCTTGGGTCCCGTGGATCGGGCCGGTCGCAAAGCCATCAGGAAATGGGCTGAGCATCACGCCTACGTTTTCGACGAAGGCCGATTCTTGCTCCATTGGGAGGCTCAGGGGAAACGCGGTGGCGCGGAGCATCAGGTTTACCACGATCAGGAAACCGGGCGTTGGTTCAAACGTCTCTATCACTGCGTGAACCAAAGCACTTTGGGCGACTATCTCGTCCGGATGCGCCTCCATACGGTGCTTTTCCCCGAGACCGCCTATCGCCTCGAAGGATTCACGATCAACCCCAAGAACAAGGAACTCGCTCCGGTGGTTTCCCAACCCCACGTTGAGGTGGATACCACCCGGCCGCTGGTCACCAAATCCGAGACCGATGACCTCATGGCCTCAATGGGCTTCGCATCCGTGCAGCTCATCCACGATGGCATTCTCGACGACGGCTATTACGCCTACCTCCACCCCGTCACCGGTGTTCTGGCTCATGACCTCCATGATGAAAACGTCGTCCGCTTGCCCGAAACCGACGCGCTCGCCGTGATCGATCCCTACATTTCCCTTGCCCGTCTTGGAACTTGGGCGGCGATCAAACTCGCCGAAGTAGGCTATCCCACCCCACCCGACGACTCTTCCACTGATAACTGATTCACCCATTTCAGCTTCTCAGCATTTCAGCTTCTCAGCATTTCAGCTTTTACCCCATGCCCCTCCCATTCGACACCCTCCGCCTCGAAGGCGCGCTGTTCTTTCCGGAAATCCTGGAGAAAACCGCGCTTGGCGACGGACCGTGCCAGACTCCCGCCGACTACCAGCTCCCGAAAGGTCTCAAGCTCCACGACGAATACGGCCGCGCGTTCCAGATCGCCCAGGCCCAGTGGAAATCCTTCGCCGCCACGCTCGAACGCAAAGACCTCGATCCCACCGCCCAATCCCGCGCCTTCGCCACCGAGTTCCTCCGCGATGCACTCGGCTACACCGACATCGCACCGACCGCCCCAATCGAAATCCACGCACGCAAATATCCCGTCAGCACACTCGCCGCAGCGGGAAAACTCCCGGTCGTCATCGCCCCGCACACGCAGGAACTCGATACCCCGGATTATGCATTCGCCATCGAAGGCGGCGGTGCCCGCAAAAAATCACCCGCCCAGCTCCTTCAGGAATTTCTCAACGCTTCTCCCGATCACACCTGGGGCCTCGTCACCAACGGTCGGAAAATCCGCCTGCTCCGGGACTCCGCCACGCTCACCCGCCCGTCCTTCCTCGAAGCCGACCTCGAAACCGTCCTCTCCGGTGCCCGCTACCCGGACTTTGCCGCCGCCTGGCGCATCCTCCACGCCTCCCGCGCCGCCGCATCCGCCAACCACGAAACGGCCTGGGATCTCTGGCGCAAGGAAGGTCAGGAACAAGGCACCGCCGTCCGGGCGAAAATGCGCGTCGGCGTCACCGATGCCCTGCTGGCCCTCGGTAAAAATAAAGTGTCAAAAATAAAGTGTCTGTCCCTTTGGTAAAAATAAGATCGGTGTGGAAAACTCAGGCGGGAGATTGCCATTGCCTGGTAGCGCCCGGCGGCGGCAACGGCCCTTCATGGATTCGCGCGGCTCCGGGAGCTTCGATTTCAGATCCAGTGGTGGCGCTCGAAATACCTCCGTACAG
>CAZVMS010000134.1:0-17045 GCA_964628795.1 uncultured Haloferula sp.
TTCAAGCGCTTTCAGCTGACGCCGGGACCGAAGGGACGCACGCTGAACCTGCCGATCGATATTTGCTTTCGCTCGCTGGCAGCAGACTGTGGCGAGCACGCGATAGCGGTCATCCTGTCCGGCACCGGGAGCGATGGTGCCCGCGGCATCCGGGCCATCAAGGAGGCCGGCGGGATGATCATGGTGCAGGCCGAAGCCTCGGCCAAGTTTGCCGGCATGCCCACCAGTGCCATTGCGACCGGGGCGGCGGATTTCGTGCTGCCAGCGGAGGAAATGCCGGCACAGTTGCTCAAATTCATCAGTCATCCCTTTGCTGATGGGTCGCGGGTGGCTGCACCGACCCTGCTGCTGGACAACTCCTCGCACTTTGAAAACATTATCCGGCGGCTGCGGGAAGTGACCGGTATCGATTTTTCGCTGTATAAACAGGCGACTTTCGCCCGCAGGATTGAGCGGCGCATGCACATTCTGCAAGCCAATCAATTGCAGGAATACATCAAAGCCCTGTATGAAAGCAGGTCGGAAGCACTTAGCCTGGGCAAGGATCTCCTGATCAGCGTGACCAAGTTTTTCCGCGACAGCGAAGCCTTTACCTCGCTCAACCAACAACTCGCGGAGCTTTTTGCCGCCATGCAGGATGGCGAGTGCCTGCGCATCTGGGTGGCCGCCTGTGCCACCGGTGAGGAAGCCTACTCGCTGGCGATTCTATGCGAGGAGTTGCGGGTCCATCAGTTTCCGCGCATCAACTACAAAGTGTTTGCCACCGATGTGGACCGCGACGCGCTGGAATGCGCCGGCAGCGGCATCTATCCGCGCAGCGTCGTGGCCGACCTGCCGCCGCATTTGCTGGAGCAGTATTTCCAGCCGGATGGGGCCGAGAATTTCAAGGTCAGCCGCACCATCCGGGACCGGCTGATTTTTGCGAGTCAGGACCTGCTGAGTGATCCGCCGTTTACGCGTATCCACCTAGTTTCCTGCCGCAATCTGATGATTTATTTACGCATCGAAGCGCAGCGCAAATTACTCAGCCAGTTCCATTTTTCGCTACTGCCGGGCGGACTGCTTTTTCTGGGTGGCAGCGAGACGCTGGGCGAGCTGTCCTACGCCTTTGACATGCTTGATTCCAAGCACCGCATCTACCGCAAGTCGGCGGACAAACCGCTCAAGGCCGGCGATGCCAAACCCTACCTGAGTGAGAACCCGGAATGGTTGAACAGCTCGCAGGAGCGCCCCCACCAGCCACTGAGGAACTCGGCCAAACCGAAGCCGGTCGAGTTGATCCAGCGGCATCTGCTGCAACAGTTTGCCCCGGCTACGATTGTCGTCAATGCCGCCTGCGAACTGCTGTACACTCTGGGGCCGGTCGAGACTTACCTGAAGTGGCAGTCTGGCCCCAGCTCACTGAACGTGCTTAAAATGGTCAACCGCGACCTGGGGCTGGCGATCAGCACCGCTGCCAGCCAGTCGCTGCGCGAAAAAAAGCAGGTCGAGTTTCGCGCCATCCGCCTGGAGCCTGATGTTGCGGCGGGCGCGACGGTGCGCATTCAGGCGGAAGCCTTTACGGTCGAAGCGAATGGTGAACCACTGGTGCTGATCAGTTTTTTTGACGATGTCCCGCTGGTGCAGCAAAAACAGGACGGTCAGGACTTCGACCAGCAACAGCACCTGCTGGAGCGTATCCGGCACCTGGAGAGCGACCTGTTGAATACCCTTGAAAATCTGCAGTCCTCCATCGAGCAGCAGGAAACGGCCAACGAGGAACTGCAGGCCGCCAACGAAGAACTGCTCGCCTCCAACGAGGAACTGCAAAGCACCAACGAGGAACTGGAGTCGGTCAACGAAGAGCTCTACACGGTCAACGCGGAATATCAGGGCAAGATCCAGGAGCTGACTGAGGTCAACGACGACATGGCCAACTTTGCCCGCAGCACGGATATCGGCACCATCTTCTTTGATGCCAACCTCAAGATCCGCCGCTTCACGCCCCTATTTGCGCGGATCACCGAGTTGAATGAGAACGACAATGGCCGCAGCTTGACCACCTTTGCCCACCCCGTCTTTGCGGCCATCCTGCAGGCGGCTCCGGCCATCCTGCGCGAGCACCGCCGACTGCATGAAGCGATCATCCCGGTGCATCCCCATGGCACATTCCTGCTGCGGATGATTCCCTACCAGGTCGAGCATGGCGAGGTCCAGGGCGTGGTGGCCTCGCTGGTCGATGTGAGTCAGATTGTGAATGCGGAAGCCGAGCTGAAGAGTATTCTGCAGACGGTCAATGTAGGGATCTGCGTGACTGATGAGGCGGGGCGTTTCGTCGAAGTCAATCAAGCCTACTGCCGTATTTATGGCTATCGCAGCGAAGAATTGGTCGGCAAACATTTCTCGATGGTGGTGCCGCCGGACGGGCGGGAGGCGGCACGTCAATTGCACGACGACTTTATCGAGACCGGAGTGGAAATGCCGGCGATTTGGGACGTAATCGACAAAGCCGGCGAGCCGCGTAAGATTGCGGTTTCAGCCAGCTTGCTCAAGCGGGCAGACGGCAGCCGCCGCAAAATCACCGTCGTCACCGACTTCCGGGATATGCTCCAGATGGTGCAGCAGGCAGAAGCATTTGAAAAACCTGATTGAAACGCAACATGAGCCGAAAATTACGGGAAAAAGCTGAAGCTTATTTGGCCGAATTGGATCGGGACGTGCAGCCGGCGGCCGTCAAAATCCCGGAACTGAAACAACTCCTGCATGAACTGAGTGTGCACCAAGTCGAACTGGAAATGCAGGGCGACGAGTTGAACGTGACCAACGAGGCGCTGCTCAAGGCGAACGAGCGCTACATGCAGAACTTTCAGGTTGCGCCTATCCCCTCGCTGCGGATCGATGCCCGGGGCGACATGATCGAGTTCAACGATGCAGCCCGGCAGCTGTTTGGCCTGTCCATTGAGCCGCAGCGCAAGAGCCCGCTTTCCATCTACCAGCAGCCGCAGTTCAAGCCGTCCGACTTCCAGTTTCGAAGCCTGATCCAGCGGGTGGCCGAGGGGCGGGAATCGCTCGTGCAGGAAGTCTGGTTCCAGAACCGGCAGGGCCAAAAGCTGCGTTACGAGGTCACGCTCAAACCGCTGCAGACAGTCGCGGGAAGCGAGCGGCCAGCAGCGGTGCAGGAACTGCTGGTCTTTCTGCAGGACCGCACCGAGGCTTATCACGCCCGCAAAGAGAAAGAAGCCATGTATCGCAAGCTGGATCAGGTGCTGGACTCTGATATCACCGGCTACTGGGAGTGGAATCTCCACGAAGACCGCGCCTATTACAGCCCCTCCTGGTGCCGGATGCTCGGCTATGAACCGGGAGAACTGGAAGGAAGCCTCAAGCCGTATCAGAGTTTACTGCATCCCGCCGACCGGTCCCGCGTGGAAAACCGGATGCAGGAGTGCTTGTATGCTCGGCAAGAAAAACTCTTTTATCATGAGTCCCGCTTCCGCCACAAACTGGGCCACTGGGTGTGGGTGGTTTGCTCCGGGCGCCTGCTTGAACGCGATGCCGGGGGCCGTCCCGTGCTGATGGCCGGTTGCAATGTGGACGTCTCGCGCAGTCACCGGGCCGAGGAGGAAGGCACCCGGCTATTGCAGATCCTGAATGGTTGTAACGAGGTGGCGCGCATCGGGCATTGGGAGGTGGAAATTGAGTCCGGACAGGTATACTGGAGCCCGGTCACCCAGGAGCTTCACGAAGTGGATGACCGCCAGCCGGGAGAACCCTGGAGCGTCGAAGAAGGACTGAATTTTTACCCGACTGAGGAGAGGGCGCAGATGCAGTCGTTGGTCGAAAAGGCTGCGACTGGCGGCGTTTCTTTTGATCTGGAAACCACCATCTTGACGGCTAAGGGCAATCGCCGCTGGGTGCGGGTGGTCGGTATTCCCGAAATGGCAGACGGTCGCTGCGTCCGACTGTATGGCATGTTTCAGGACATCCACACCAGTAAAACCACGCGCGAGGCGCTGCGCCAGAGCGAGGAGAAGTTCCGCAAGTTTGTCGAAAATGCCTATGACATTGTTTACAGCGTCTCGCCCGAGGGGATTTTTACCTATATCTCGCCGAATTGGCAGGACTTCATGGGTGAGCCGGCAGAGCTGGCGATCGGCAGATCCTACACAGACTATGTGCATCCTGAAGATGTGCATTTGTGCCGTGACTATCTGCGCCAGGTGTTGAGCGGCGCGGCAAAACCGGAGCACCCGCATTACCGGGTGCGACGGGCGGACGGCACCTGGCGGTGGCACATTTCCAATGGCTCGCAGCTCACCAATGACTGCGGTGAAACCATCGGCTACGTTGGCATTGCCCACGACAATACCGAGCGCAAGCAAGCGGAGCAGAAAATCCTGCAGACCAACAAAGCACTCGAAAACGCGATCCGTGACGCTGAAAAACTGGCACACGAAGCCCAGCAGGCGAACCGTGCAAAAAGCGAATTTTTAGCCAACATGAGTCACGAGATCCGCACGCCGATGAACGGCGTGATCGGCATGACCGGACTCCTGCTCGAAACGGAGCTGAATCCCGAGCAAAAGCAATACGCCGAGATCGTGCGCACTAGCGGGGAGTCCTTGCTCGGCCTGCTCAATGATATCCTGGACTTCTCCAAAATAGAGGCAGGCAAGGTCGATCTTGAAGCCTTCGACTTCAACCTGGAGGATCTGCTGGATGATTGCGCGGCCAGTATGGCCGCCAAAAGCTACGAACAGGGCTTGGAAATCATCACAGTGGTGGACCCGGCGGTGCCTGTGCATCTGGTGGGCGATCTCGGGCGGCTGCGGCAAATCCTGAACAATCTACTCGGAAATGCCCTTAAGTTTACCGAGCAGGGCGAGATCTGCTTGCGGGTGAGCCGGACGGAAGCGGAGGACGGCCCCCGCGGGAGCTGCTTGCTGCGCTTTAGCGTAAAAGACAGCGGCCCCGGCATTCCGGAGCACAAACGTCAGTTGCTGTTCCGGCAGTTTAGCCAACTGGATGCCTCGACGACACGGAAGTACGGCGGCACGGGCCTGGGATTGGCGATTTCCAAGCAACTGGCGGAGTTGATGGGCGGCACGATCGGGGTTGAAAGTGCAAGCGGTCGGGGATCGGAGTTTTGGTTTACCGCCCGCTTTGGCTCATCCACCGGGAAAGCAGTCAGGCCGCAAGCGCCGGAACTGGCGGGGATCCGGGTGCTGCTGGTGGACAATTGCACGACGCGACGCGACAGCCTGCAGGCCCGCCTGCAAGCCTGGGGCATGCAACCGGCCACAGCAGCAGACAGCGATGCGGCGCGGGCACAACTCGGGCAGGCCGCAGCGGCAGGCACGCCCTTTTCCATCGTGCTCATCGATGCGGGATTGAAGGGCGTATCCGGGGAGCAACTGGGCAGAGAAATAAAAACTTTGCCGGAACACAAGGACTGCCGACTGGTGCTCATGGCCCCTCTGGGTGCCCATTCTCCGGCCCCCCAGTTATTGTCAAACGGCTTCAGTGCACACTTGGCCAAGCCGCTGCTGCTGCGGGATCTGTTTTCAGTGCTGGTTGAGTTGATGCAGCTGAGCCCCAGTGAAGCCGCCCGCGTGGCCGGGTCCGGAAACAAAGTGACGGCATCGCTGGACGCTCCGTCGACTTGCAAAGGACGCATTCTTCTGGCGGAAGACAATATCACCAATCAGCAGGTCGCGCTGGGTATTCTCAAGAAAATGGGCATGAAGGCGGATGCCGTGGCGAATGGCCTGGAGGTGATCGAAGCGCTGCGGAGTCTGCCTTACGATCTCGTTTTGATGGACGTGCAAATGCCAGAGATGGATGGTATCGCAGCCACTGCTGAGATTCGCAATCCGCAGTCGGGCGTGTTGAATCCGGAAATTCCAATTATCGCGATGACCGCATGTGCCATGCGGGGCGACCGGGAGCGTTGCCTGCAGGCAGGAATGAATGATTACCTCCCCAAGCCGATTTCGCTGCAAGCCGTGAGCGAAAAGCTGCATAAATGGCTGCACCTCACGCCGGATCATGATGCTCCCGCAGCAGACGGCCCGAATGGGCCTGCAAGCGCCGCTGACCTACTCCCCGCTGTAATTTGGGACGGCGACGATTTCCTCGACCGGCTGCTGGGCGACGAAGCGATGAGCCGACAAATTTTGGACGTATTTCTAAGTGATTTGCCTCCCCTGATGGCGCGGCTTAAAAGCTGTCTGGACGCGTCAGATGCCGTGAATGCCGCGTGCATGACCCACAGCATCAAAGGCATGGCACTCACTGTCGGCGCGCAGGCTGTCTCCGATGTGGCGGCAAACATCGAGGTGGCACTGCAAGACAGCGACTTCCCACAGGCAAGGATGCGCTTTGAAGAATTGCATTTAAAGACCAAAGCCACCTGCGGGTTAATGGAAGATCGAAGCCAATCATGCCGGTAGGGGCAGTCGAAGGGGGTGGAACACTGTGGTCCGGTTTGAATGAAAGGCTCACTGGGGAGGGCGGCGACGACTTGTGCGTCGCGGATTCTGGTGGCGAGATCGGAAGCTACCCTCAGGATCAGGGTGAGGATCGCGGCGTCGAAGGAATGGTCGGGAACGACCTGATTGCCGCAAACTTCCGCAGCGCCAACGACGTCAATATCGACGAAACTCCCGTGCGCTGTCTTCAATCTGGCCTCGGCAAGACCGCACTCGCTCATAAGTGAGGATACCGGTTGGCGCAGTGTCGTGATCTCCACCATCGTCGCCCGTCCCTGCCAAAAACTCAACGCCACTGAGACCCACTACCCCGGCACCAATCTGCTCTTCCAATACATCCCACTGAGCTCATCGCCTTTCCTGCCGGGTCAGGATGTCTGAGACTGTGTGCGGGCTTGATGTCATCATCACTCCAGCGCCTTCCATTCCGCCTCGGTGGCGGGTGCTTTCTGGTATTCCATGACGGTCTTCCATTTACCTTCTTTCTTTATCAGTAAGGCCTCCAGATGAAAGTATTCGTTCTGAACTTCTCCGTCGCCCTGTTTGAATGAGTAGAGAAAAATCCCGGTTTCGTGCGCGGTGCTCTCGTCACCGAGCCGCTGGGAAAAGCGGAAGGTGACGCTTGACTCACGTGCGCCGGATTTCGTGTCGTCGAATTCTTTTTTCCATCGGGCCAGCGCCTTGCCGAGTGGATAGCTCACCTTCTTGGTGCCGGACACAAGAACCGCCTCGGCATCACAGGTGGCCGAGTAGGCGGCAAAGTCCCCTTGTTTTACGGCGCGGGAAACCTCGCTCCAAAAAGCATCAAGTTCAGAAAGTCGGGCGGTCTTCTCTGCCGCGCTGGCGGCGGTGATGAAAAGCATTGAGGCAACAAGGGCTCCGGCAAGGCGGCGTGGGGATTTCATAGGGACAATGGGAAAATGAAGGAAAAAATCACGACCTAACAGCTTGGATGGAAACGGAAGTTATTCGGTCTCAGCTGGCGGAACCCTGCGGTCGGGGATGCTGCGGATATTGAGCCTTTTGGTGCGAGGATCTTCGTAAAGGCACATGAGCCAGCGTCGGTCCTTGCGTACGGCGCAGCGGGTTTCGGTGAGCAGGTTCCAGCGATCGTCTTTGAAAAACTCAAATCGCACGGGAAGCGCAGCGCCGGGTTCGCCCTGAAGTTTGAGATCTGCGATGCCTCCGGGCTTGGTTCTAACAATGGATTGACCAACCATTCCTCGGACGGGATAGGTGCTAAGGTTGATCAGCCGATAGACACCCATTGGGAAGTCGGCGCGGGCATGCTCCAGCACCAGACTGCGATAGGGGAGTTTTGACCCAGGTGGTGAAGGCAGGAGGACGACAAGGGCGCTCTTGGTCTCCTCCTTGAGCTTGGCTTTCCCAATCAGCGGGTGCACGGGGTTTTCCTGTTCTGAACTCGCTTCAGGCTCCCGATGAAGAGAGATGGAACCATCGCTAATGACGGCATTGACGGGGCCGACGATGTTGGCGGTGGAAAGTCGAAGTTCCTGATAGGTCTTGTCACCGGTCTTGATCTGAATGCTTTCCAAGCCCGGAGCGTATGCGAATGCATAGACGTAAGTAGGGATTTTCGGGGGTGCTTCCTGAGAGAGCGATGCGTTGCCGAGAGCGAGAAGAAAGACGAGAGGTCGGAAGTTCATGAAGTGCTTGGTTCAAATCTCCGTTGGGGACAGCCAGCGGAAGCCGACGACTTCGAAGCGACGCCCGAAGCGGACATTGATGTTGGCTTTTGGTTCATCCCATGGCTCGTCTGCGGAGTCGATGTATTGAGGGACGCGTTGTACGATGGCTTCGCACCATGCGACAACCTTGTTTCCATTTCCAGGGCCGGCTTCGCCGTATGTTCGGATTCTGAATGTATCTCCACGGGCGACAAGGGTGGGAGCGATCGGTGTCAGGAGGTCTGCCTGGGTCAGAATACCAGGTGCTCCGTCGGCCGTGTTTCCCATTCCGGCGTCCGGGTTGGGAAGGCCGCTGCCGTCGACGGTCCAGCTGGTATCGGTGGACGCTCCATTGATCGAAGTCCGCGCAAGTGCGGCCTGAAGGGCACCACTACGACCGAGTTCTCCGCCTTCGGGGCGCCGGTTGATGAATTCAGAGAGTGACTGGAACGGGCCGCGCTTCCGAATTTCGTCAACGAGCTCGACCGCGAGTTCGCGGATTTGATTTGGCTGGAGTCGGCGATGTCCGTTCCATTTAGCGAGGTCGTTTGAGAGGGGGTCGACTTGGGACTCGAGCTCATTGCCAGGGCTTGGCAGGTGGCGGGTAACCAAGACGTCTTTGCCCTCAAGCGTGTCGAGGGTTCCGTTCCCACTGATCAGGGCATCAGCTCCGAAAGTGCTGCTGAGAAATGCCTCCCAGACGTCGACGTTGGTGGTATTGACGTTCAGGGGTGAATCGATGAGAAGGTGGGCGGCTGTCTTGAGATGGCCGTCGTCTGCGGTGATCTCTTCGATGATCTCGTCCGCGCTTTGTCCTCCGAGGTAGGGGACGAAGCGTGGATTGGTGAGCGGAGTGCCCTGCTTGAGAAACGCGGTGAGGCTGTCTCTGACGCTTGCCGAACTACTCGATGAGCTCGTCGTGAGCGGACCGGCAGGTTCCGCCAGCCCTGAGAAGAAGGCATGATCAAAGAGCGCGGCGTTGGCTAAGAACGAATGGTCGACGTAGGTGCTTGCGCCCTCGGTGCTGAGGACGCGATCGGATGGAATGAGCGGGCAGGCGAATGAGTTTGCGACGACCTGTGAGGTGAGTGGCAACTGTCCGGAATGATTGAGCGGCGCGTGGCGCAGCTGCGGAATGGACAAGGCAGGGGCGATGGGGATGGAGCTGTGGGTGGCGAATTCGACTCCGGACTGAGCATAGATTCCGGGTCCACCATAGCCGCGGTTTCCATTGTTGCTGATTTCGATGGTCGGGCTGGATGGGGGCCAGTCGTACATGGCTTCCCATTGGAGTTCATGCTGGTGAAGTTGCCATGGTTCCTTCTGATCGAGCCCTGCCGACGAGTAGAGGTTGGTAGGAGAGTTCTGCAGCCAGCCGCGTGAAGGGAACTTGGAATCTCGCTCGGTTTTCAGTTGGAAGGTGGCGATGGTGAAAGGCTCCTTGAAGCGGACAGCTACCGGGGGATTCTTTCCTTGATAATCATCTGCCTTGACCTGTCTCGGGATATCATTGCTTACCAAAAAGGTTGGGAGATCCTCCTTGCCGATCGTGGTGAGATATGCGGTTTCTTTGTCTCCGTAATCGAACTCGATGCCACCGACGAGGCTGGGACTGTTAGGGTTGCCGACATAGTATTTCAGGAACCCGGAAACCTCGCGGCCACCCGTTTCCTTTGGCTTGTCGATCTGGGCCCTTTGAGGCTTGATTTCGACTTGGATTTGGTCCCCGGGTTTGACGGCAATGCTGCGTACCGCCTTGCCGTAGTCCCTGCCGGACGGAGAACCACTGGGAGCAACACAGACGTTCAAGGTGCTGGTGCCACCCACAAATTGATTGCTGGAGTTCCCGGCGGGCGGGAAAAAACCAGGCCGCATTTCGAGGCCTCGGTTCATATATTCGTGGTTGTAGTGCTTAACGTGATTGTGAGCGGTGAAAACGATGTGCTCACCAGGAGCCATCACAAGTTCGTAGTCGCCTCGATCGGGGAGGAGATTGAGACGGTAAAACGTTTCTTTGCGGTTGTTGAAATCCGAATTGAGGAAGGTGTTGGCAAGATGAGTGTATTCCGAGTTGATGACGGTTCCGTTCTTATAGAGTCGGAATGCAAGAGGGACGCGGAATAGGTCAATCCGTCCACCGGTGAAGCGGAGGTTGACGTTGTAGGGGTTCCACAGCGTGATGACCGGGTCGATCACGAGCCAGGTGACAAATTCGTCCTTCTGACCTCGCGGTTTCGAGTTGTTATTCGAAGCGGCGGAGGCAGTGAGAGTACTGTGGTAGCCGAAGCTGATACTGAAGACGAACTGGGCCTTGGCAAGGACAGGAGCGATCTGCTGATTGTTGAAAAAGGGATGCTGGAGAACCGATCGGCCTGCCGTCTCAGCGGTGGGGCGGGCGACACTGGTGGTCGCAATCGAGGGGCTGGTGCCGCCGGAGAGTTTATCGTAGAGTCGGTAATGGGAGTGCAGGAGCTGCCATGAAGGATCTGGACTTGGGAAAGGATTGGCACCATTGAAACGTGTCGATGCTGCGGCAATGGGCGCGTCCGTCCCGGAGTAAAGAAAGCGGTTTGCATAGTCGGTCGGCAGGCTGTTCGGGTCGTCGAACAGGCGGGAAAGGTCCACTGCGAGGCCTCCATTTCCTGCGTCGGCAATCACCCCGGCACTTCGGGAGGTGAGCGCATGAAAGCTGCGCTCGGTGGTGGCTAGCCCGGTGAGTCCGGCCTGATTGGTGGAGATCAGTTTGCTGCGCTGTTCTTCCAGTTCCGCGATCGAATCCCAATTTTTATCCGTGACGGCGGCATAGCCAGGCAGGGGGGCTGCGGTGGACTGAGCGGCAGCAAGCGCGGTGGTTCCCCTTTCGGGCTCAGGAAGTGCTAGGGGAACCTTGGTGGACTCGTCGAATACGGCCCATGCATAGGCACTGCCGTTGCTTGCCTGAGTATTGGAATTGATCATGACCCGCTGTGCCTGAACGAGGTCGTCAGCGCCGAGTTTTTCTCCAACCAGAGTGACGAGGTTCGAAGTGGGCTTTGAGTCGACGAAATCAACAGCTTCGCTTGTTTTCGGATCACTGGTGGAGACGAGCCAGCGAACGAACTGTGACTGCTTTTTGTCAGAATAGTCCGGAGTGCTACCAAGCCCGTCCCATTTCCAGCCTTCCCACACGCCGGTAAGATGCTTTTGGGCGGTGGTCTCGCCGCGAATGCCCGCTGGTGCCGTCACGCGCTGATCGGGGCCACAGCTCTTCTGCAGCTCGCCGATCGCCATCACCAGCGCCATTCGCGCGTTCTGTCGAGCTTCGAGTTGCAAGCTTTGGGCGTTGGAGCCTCGCAGGGCGACCGTTGAGAGGCTAAGAAGTCCAACGGCAAGGAGGGCAAGGAGGATCATCATCGAGATGGTGACGATGAGTGCAAATCCTTGATGGTAAGTGTTTTGTGTGCTATCTGAGGCGGGTCTCATGGGTTTTGAGGGTTCATTGCGATGATTTCGTGGGACGCTTGTCACACTTACATGGTAACGACAGGATAGATTCTAACGGAAAAATGTCCACCCGGCGTTTGGGGCCGGATGGGTGTTGGGCTGCAAATGTTGGAAATGGCTCGATGGTGTTTGCGGACTTACGGTTCTCTCAAGGGAATACTTTTGACGACAACTCGTTTGCTTCTGGGATCGAGCCTGACGCCAATGATGGTGCGCCGATCAGGGCGGTAGGACCATCGGGCACTGGAGGCCAGCAACCAGTGGCCATCATTAAGATACTCGATCGTCACGGGCGTGACTTCTCCGGCCGCTGACTTTGGCCCGACCAGTTTGTTTTCGTTCGTTCTTAGCTCGATTGCAGTATCCCCAATGGTGATCTTGATGGCTTGGGGCAGCAGGTTGACGAAGTAGTAGCCTCCCATTGGAAAGTTCTTCAGGTGGCCTTCGATGGCCTTGGCATCATAGGTCGCTTTGCCATCTTTTTCAGCAGACGAAAGGATGATTAGAGGCTCTTGGAGCGACCCGGTTTCCAGTCTTTCGATGGCCGGATGTTCACCATCGTCGCCCTGCGGGCCATAGAGGACGAGCCATCCATCTTCGACGCTTGCTTGCCCGCCGTTGACGATGTTGGCGATTGAAAGGTCGATCTTTTTGAAGGCTGTCTCGCCGGATTTGATATAGATGCTCTTGAGGTTCGGAGCGTAGTTGAAGCAGTAGAAGGAAATCGGGAGCCTCGTCTCGGGCTTTGCCCATGCACTTCCTGGGCAAAGAATCGCGATCATCGCGAGAGCGAGGGAGAAGTGGAACGATAAGCTGAGAGAGAATCGAGGGTGTCGGGCAGGATTTGATCGGATATGCAGCATCGGTTTTTCGTTGGCGGAGAATGATGAGTCGTTGCTTCGGAAATGCACGCTGAAAGATGGATGGCTAAGCTGATGGTGCTGCCTGGGTGCTCTATTTGACTTAAAACCAGCAATTTAGCATCTCGCGGTCTTCGAGGGTCGAAGGCGGCTGGCGATTCAAACCAGGAACTCGATGGTAGAGTCCGGAGCCAAGCATGTCTCGAAGCCCATGGCTTTCGCGGGATCGATGTCGTTCGTCACCGAGTCGCCGATCATCAGGACTTCGTGTGGGAGAATCCCGATGGTGGCGAGTTGGTTTTTTGCCAGCTTGAAAAGCTCATGCCCCGGCTTTGCGACGCCGTGTTCATAGGAAAAGAAGAGAAGCCGGGGATCAAATTTTTCCCACGCGATTGGCAGGTGCTTCTGGAGCAGGGTCCTCGTGTAGGCCTGGGCGTTCGAGATGATGCCTAGTTTGATGGCTCGTTGATCAAGTTCGAGCAGGGTTTCCTCTGCGCCCGGGATGGCTTTCACCGGGTGGATCGCTTCTTCGGCGGAAAGCGCGAAGGCGTCTGGGTCATCGAGCGATGGGAAAATGGTTTTCCAAATCACTCGCATGTCGATTTCCGGATGGCTGAATGAGGAGCGGCGATGCTCCAAGCGGATTTCTTGATCGAGTCTGGCTGTTAGATCAATTTCGCGGTCGAAATTTAAGCCGAAGTCGCTAGCGATTTTTCGCAGCAGCGGTTCGCGATCCGCGAGGCGTTCGCCGGTCAGCAAGGTTTCGTAGACGTCGAAGAGAACGGCCTTCACGTGCGAAGAAAGTGGAAGGATCCGGGCTTGAGGAATTCGCCCAGCACCTTGTGCTTGGGAAGGTAGAAGGGCATCTCTGGCGCTGCGTTGGAAGCTTGCGTATAGAGCTCGATTAAGCGGCCCTGGTAGGCCTTGGGAGAGAAGTGGCCGAGTTGGTCGGGGGTGACGCTTGGAGTGGTTTCCGCCAGGGATTCTGCGAGCCATTGAGTGAGAGGGACCGTGGTGTCGCCGGTTTGGGCGAGAATTTTGTCGTGCTCATGGCCAACCAGGAGGTGGAGCACGACCTGCCGTTGAAGGTTTTCCGGGAGGTTGCCGAAGTCGAGGTGGCCGTGGTGTCTCATCGCGGCGAACGAGCGCTCGAGATGCTGGTTCGACATCGGGTGACCGTAGGTTTCGAGGGTGGCGCGCAGGGTGCGGACGAGGCTTTGGCGGAGGGTCTCCAAGCCGACCCAGGATTCGGGGACGAGCAGACGATCGTAGAGGCGGCCGGGGGTGATGCCGGCGGCGGCAAAGTCTTCGGTGACCATCGGGAGGTTCCGACCGAAGAGCGGCTTGCCGATGGTGGCGGGTTCGAGGAAACCGAGCCCGAAGCCCTCTGCGACGGAGGTGGTGATGAAATGGGTGGAGTGCCGGACCCAGGAGGCGAAGGACTTCGGGGTCTTTGGCGCGGGGATGACGTGTCCGACCGCGTTGAGGATCACGGGAAGTTTCGTGTCACTGGCAAAGGCCACCCATTCGTCGTGAATCGGGCTCCAGCGTGGGTTCTCGGGTTCAAGGCTGACGGCGAAGCGGGTGCCTGTCGGAGCCAGGGCGGCGAGCAGGAAAAGCTCGCCGAGGTTCTTTCGGCGAATGCCGCGAGCCGGGTAGAGCACGAGGGGTTTGCGCGGGCGTCGATCGAGGGGCTTGACCCGAGCGGGTGGGGTGACGGCGTTCGGATTGAGGAAGGTGTGCTCGGCGGGAAGTCCGGCGTTGATCAGCAGTTGTCGGTCGCGCGAGTTGATGAAGGTGTGAACGATTTGAGGCGCGTAAGGATAGAGCGACTCGGAATCGGCGATGACCGGATAGGCTTTTGGGCGTCCGTCCTCGGCGAAATCGTGATACTGGAGGACCAGCGGTTCACCGGACTCCGCGAGAATCCCGGCGGCATCGCTGAAGTTACGGTTCTTGCCGATGGAGTGGTTGTGGAGGTGCCAGATGACTTTGCCGGAGCCGAAGGTTCTTCTAACCGCTGAACGCATCGCCTGAACGATCCGCAGGCCGGAGCCTTTGCTGGTGAGTTCGCTGTCGTAAGCGAGTTCCTCGACGATCGCGATGGGCAGGCGGTGGCGGCCTTCGGGTGGAGAGGCGCAGAGGATGACGTGGGGGATGCCGGCTTTTGTGAGACATGCGGACGCCGTTTCGATGACCCTTGTGACGCCTCCGCGGCGGAGGTGGTAGTGGACAATGGCAACGGCAGGGTGGCTCATGCAGGATCAGCGTTGGAGTGAGGCGATTTGTTTGACGAAGTGAAATCCCCAGATTTCGTAACCAAGGCGGTGATAGAGGCGATGGGACGGGTGGTTCGAGGTATAGCTGTCGAGAACGAGGATGTTACAGCCTCGTTCGTTGGCAAGGTGCTCGCAGTGTTTGATGAGCAGGGAGCCAAGTCCGCTCGAACGATGGTCGGGGTGGACGACGAGGTTGTCGACTTCGAGATAACGTCCGCACCAGATCTTGGTGGCGATCCAGGCACCAGCAAAGGCGAGCATTTTGCCATCTCTAAAAACACCGAGTGGATGGTAGTGGGGGTGCTCGGTCGTGATCGTTTCAAAGCGCTCTAACAGAACGTCGCGGCTGCACTCGGGATTGAGAAAGCCGAGCAGACGAGCGGCTTCCCGGTATTCCGCTTTCCTAAGGTCTCTGACGGTCGGCTCGCTCATGCATCTTTGTGATTTTTTTGGGGGGTGGCGCGTTTATCAGGGAGAGACGGGTTGGGGGAGCGTCGGGAATTGAGCGGCGGGAATCCAGTTAAAAGATGGCTCCGGAAACTGGTGGAATCCTTGGATTCAGGTGGATGGCTCCCTCTCCTTTAGGCAGGAAGAATCTTCTGTCGTGGACGGAACAAAACCGGACAGAGACGGAACAAAACCGGATTACTACGGGACATGGGATACTTCAGTCTTGGCGAATTCACTGCAATAATCGCCAAATCTCACCGACGCACTCAAGCGAAAGAGTGGCACACACCACATCCAGGCCTTGGGGCTTGCCGCGATGATCGCCCATCAGCTCGGGATGAGGATGGCCCGGCTGATTCAAAGGAGGTTGACGGTGTATTCGCTTAGGCTTGCTTTTGTTTTGGAGGAAACTTGGTGCGATACTCGGGAAGGGAGATTATCGGCGGTCGCTCGTCGGTCGCGCCTGTGGACTCTGGAAAGCGGGCGAAGAAGGCGTCGAGGATCTCACCTGACATCCTTCCAAGGTCCGCCAGCGAGCGGTTTCGATGGATGCGTTCGTCGAGATCGGTCTGGGCGATGGAACCAATCCCGTGCATGCGCCAGACGTCGATCAGGTGGGAGGTCTCAACGCCGTAGCCGGTCGGAAAGGGGATGGACTCAAGAACGGAGCGGCGTGCTGCGTATTCGCCGGCCAGGGGTTGGTGGAGGGCTGTTAGGTCGGGGCAGAAGCGGGCGAAGAGCGGGCGGACAAGAAGCTCGGTGACGCGTCCGCCGCCACGGGGGTCGACGCCTTCGGTGGCGAGGAGGGGGCGTTCGTAGAAGCCTTTGACGTAGCCGATTTCGGCATGGCGGATCAGCGGGCCGACGGTGCCATAAACGAAGCGCGGGTGGATGTTGCCGATGTCACCGTCAACGAAGCAAATGATGTTGCCGGTGCAGTGATGCACGGCTTTCCAGAGGTTCTCACCCTTGCCGCGGCGGTTTCCTTGGAAAGGGAGGATGTCGGAGGCTTCAATGACTTGAGCACCGGCCTCGGCGGCGAGCGCACGAGTGCGGTCGGTGGAGCCAGAGTCGATAACCACCAGTTCGTCGAGCAAGCGATGAGTGTCGACTAGGCTGTGACGCAGGGTTTCGACGATGCGGGCGATGGTGCCTTCTTCGTTCAAGGTGGGGATGCAGAGCGAGACGCTTAGACGCGCGGCTTCCTTTTCCGAAACGAGGGTTTCGATGTCGGAGAAGTCGTGATGGTGGAAGGAACGCACGCGAAGATTTAAACTCTAAACTTCAAATTCTGAACTCGAATTTTGGGCTACGATGCCATGCTGGCGGCGAGCTTGTAGCCAAGGAAGACGAGGGCGATGCCGCCGATGGTGGAGACGAGGACGTTGGTGAAGGCGAGGGCGTTGAAGCCCTCGAAAAAGAGTTGGCGGGTGTCGTTGCCGAAGGCGGAGAAGGTGGTGAAGCCGCCGAGGAAGCCGGTGACGGCGAGTGGGAACAGCCATGCGGGATGTTCGCGCTGGGCGAAGGCTCCGAAGAGGGTGCCGACGAGCAAGCAGCCTAAAAGATTGCAGGCGAGGATGCCCCAGGGGAAGTGTTTGAGCGCGGTCTTTTCTGCGAGGGACTGCACGCCCGTCGAAAGACCCCAGCGAGAGACCGCGCCGAGGCCACCTCCTAGGAAGACGAGAAGGATGCTTGGCATGGAGGAAGCATTAAGTTCCAAGTTCCAAGTTCCAAGCTCCAAGTTCCAAGCTCCAAGCTCCAAGCTCCAAGCTCCAAGGGCGTGGGGGCGTGGGGGCGTGGGGCGCGAAAATCGAA
>CAZVMS010000135.1:0-27206 GCA_964628795.1 uncultured Haloferula sp.
GCTGAGTGAAATTAAGTTATTGAATTACAACATGTTGCGTCACACCTTTTCAAGGTATTTACTTTATTTTCAATGAATGATTCATACGCAGGCTGCGACGTGTTTTCGGTCGGTCAGCGGCTTTTCGAATAGGGTCTAGCTGCCTGCCAGCCCATCGGGGCAGGCGATCCTCTCGATCAAGACGCCTTCGTCACCGAGTCCGCGCCCGTTGTCCCGGTCGAGCGTTGACGGCTCACTCTTTCTTCTGCTGATACACGCGCACGTAATCGATCATAAACTTCGCTGGCAGCACCGATTCATCGGCACCGTCAGCGGCTCCCCACGAGCCTCCGAAGGCTAGGTTCAGCATGAGGTATTGAGGCGCATCAAAGGGCCATGACCCGACGCCGCTCCCGTCGTTCTTCAGTTTGAAATACTCCTTCCCGTCAAAGAAGAATCGAATTTCATCTTTGCTCCACTCCATCGCGTAAACGTGGAAGTCCTCCGTCACCTTGTCGGCTTTGATCTTCCCTCCGCGCCCCGTTTTTTTGGTGTGGTTGAAGTCACGGGTGTGCACGTTGGCGTGAATCGTGTCGGGCTTGTTCCCGACGAACTCCATGATGTCGAGTTCTCCGCAAGTCGGCCAGCCGACCTCATTGCCGTTCGTTCCGAGCATCCAGATCGCCGGCCAGGTGCCTGAGCCCGCCGGCAACTTCGCTCGGACTTCGAATCTTCCATAAGTCCAGCTCGCGGTCTTTTTGGTCGTCACTGAGGCGGATGTGATCGCTGCGATTCTCTTTCCCTTGTTTCTTTGTGCACCGGGCTCCAGCGGCATCCTGTCCTTACGCGCTTCGATGATCAGATGTCCGCCCTCCACACGCGCATTTTCGCTTCGTTTCCCAGTGTAATATTGCAGCTCGTTGTTGCGGATATAGCCAACCTCGTATTGCCATTTCTCAGGATCGGGTAGTCCTGCGGTGTCGAATTCATCAGACCACGCCAGCTGCCAACCTTCAGGCACCTCAGTCGCCCCGATCACCAAGGCTCCCAAGATGGACATCACGCTTCTCATCGATTCATCGAATCAACGCGATCAACGGACCGCAGCGTCACGCCGGGCGATGTAGGCGAGGTATTCCTCGTAGCTGACGTTGCCGTCTTTATTGACGTCAGCTTCATCGAATGAAACGGCGAAGTTTTGCACAATCAGTGGATCGGATTGCGCTTCTTCAAGCGTGATCTTCCCATCGCCAGACTTGTTGGCCTTCTTGAAATTTGCCGCCGTGCCGCCAGATGCCTCATATTCCTCCAAATCAACCACGCCGTCGCCATTGGTATCGAACATCTCGAAGGCGTGTTTGATGATCAGATCCGTCGCCTCGTCTCGGCTGACCAAATTGTTCTGATCCTTGTCGGCCATCTTGAATTTCGCCGCAGGAGTAGGGGCGGGGGTGGGGGTACAGCTGGCAAGCAAGATGGCAGGGAAAAGTCGCTTTAAGGATTTCATCTGTGAAGATTGCTAGTCAATGGCGAGGGGGTCGTCGATCCCCAATTCAGCCAATCCACGTCTTCACCATCATCCAGATCGCCATCAGATTCTCGTCTTCTCGTTTTCCATCGTGCAGCCTGCAATACATTCAGGTATCGATCAAATTCCCTGAAATCCTCCTTTCCTGCCACAGGCAATACAAGGTCGGCACGATGAACATGGTCATTAACTCGATGAACATTCCGCCGAAGATCGGGATCGCCATGGGCACCATCAGGTCCGAACCACGACCGGTCGAAGTGATCACCGGCAACAAGGCCAGCAAGGTCGTGGCGGTGGTCATTAGGCAGGGACGCACACGACGCAGACCCGCCTCAAGGGTCGCCGCTCGGACGCCTTCGATACTGTGAGGTTTCAGTTCATCAAACTTCTGACGCAGGTAAGTCGAGACCACCACGCCATCGTCGGTCGCGATGCCAAAGAGCGCAAGAAAGCCGACCCACACCGCCGTCGATAGATTGATCGGACCCACATTGAAAAGTTGACCGACGTGGTGACCAAAGATTTCGAAGTCGAGAAAACCCGGCTGACCATAAAGCCAGAGCATCATGAAACCACCCGCCCAAGCGACGGCGACACCGCTGAAGATGATGCCGGTATTGATGACCGATCGGCTGTCGAGGTAGAGCAGCATGAAAATCGCGCCAAGACAGATCGGCAGCATGAACAGCAGCGTACGATTGAACTCAAGCGCGGCCTCGTAGTTCCCGGCAAAGTCATAGCGCAAACCCGGCGGTCGTTGCAACTCGCCGGACTCTTCCTTCTCTTTCAAAAACCTCGCGACGGCCTCCACGATGTCGACTTCCGGAAATCCCGGGTCCGCGCCAAAAGTGAGATAGCCGGTTAGGAAAGTATCCTCTGCCTTGATCACCTGCGGCCCGCGCACGTAGCGAAGCTCGGCCAGCTGTTCGAGTGGCACCTGCGCCCCCTCTTTCGAGGTGACAAGGATCCGACCGAGGCTTTCGATATCATCACGCCGTTCGCGGGCGTAGCGCACCTGGATCATGTAACGTTCGCGACCCTCGATCGTGTTGCCCATCATCTTTCCTCCGATGGCTCCTTGAATGGCTTCATGGATGTCGGAAATGTTCAAGCCATAGCGCGATGCAGCAGAGCGATCGGGAACGATCTCGAGGTAGGGTTTACCGACGATTCGGTCGGCATTGACCGTCGCCGTCGCCAAGCCCGCCACCTTGCCGCTGCGCAACAGCTTCTCGACCTCCATGCCGAAGGTCTGGATCGTCTCAAGATCAGGCCCCTTGATTTTCATTCCCATCGGCGCTCGCATGCCGGTGCGCAACATGACGAGGCGGGTCTCGATCGGTTGCAGTTTCGGTGCCCCGGTGACTCCGGGAAGACGCGTCACCCGATCGATCTCCTGCCAGATATCATCAGGAGATTTGATTTCCGGCCGCCATTGGCGAAAAGGCGTGCCTCTGGAATCCTCCACTAAACTACCAGATTCATCGTAGATAAAGTCTCCGGTCTCTCCGGTCTTGAATCGCAGCACTCTACCTTTGTCATCGGATTTGAATTCGGAAACATAGTTGATGACCGTTTCCACCATCGAAATCGGTGCGGGATCGAGTGAGGACTCGACTCGGCCAATCTTTCCAACCACTTGGGAAACTTCGGGAATCGCAGCAATCGCGGCATCGAGTTGACGCAGCGATTCGGTCGCTTCATCAATCGACGCATGCGGACTGACCGTCGGCATGAAAAGAAACGTCCCTTCATCAAGCGCCGGACGAAACTCGCGTCCCAGTCCCGGAAATTTCTCAGAGGCATCCTGCCACAACGCCGTCTGCGTGATCCGATCACCGAGAGTTTTGGGAACGAACGAGAACAGCTTATCAAAGCCAATCCAGATACTCCCGGCGAACATCAAAAGAACCACCGGCACACTGAGGAACATCGCCTTGTGGCGCAGACACCAAGCGAGCACCGAGCCATAAGTGAGTTCAAACAGGCGGAAGGCACCAAGCAGACCGCCGAGCACCAGAAACACAAAAAGGAAGTTCAACACGCTACTGCGATCCAGACCAAGCGGCATCCAATCCAGCGTGAGCATCCAGCCAACCGCCACCGCGACGGCCAGATTGATCACCAGCACGCTGATCCGGCCCAAGCGTCCCTGGACTTTCGGCGCAAAATAGACTCCGACGGCGAGTACCAGCAAGGCACCGGCAAGCGGTGCCGAAAACGAGAACGCAATCAACCCGGCGGCCAACAACAATTTGGCGGCAAGGAAGCGCCGCTCGCGCATGAATCGCGGCAGGGTTCCGAAAATGATATGCGCCACCGGCGGAATGATCGTCAGCGCGACAATGATTGAAGCAACTAGGGCGAAGGTTTTGGTGAAAGCAAGCGGCCGGAATAACCGTCCGGCTTCACCGGTCATCGTGAAAACCGGCAGAAAGCTGATTACCGTGGTCGCCACCGATGTCGTCACCGCCGATGCCACTTCCGTCACGGCGCGATAGATCACCGCCGCCTTCGATTCGCCCGGGTCCGCTTCGTCGAGGTGCTTGAGCATGTTCTCCGTAAGCACGATTCCCACATCGACCACCGTCCCGATCGCGATCGCAATGCCAGCGAGCGCGACGATGTTCGCATCCACACCGGCGAGCTTCATGGTGATGAAGGTGATCAACACGGCGAGCGGCAGCATCGCGGAGATAAGCAGGCTTGTTCGCAGATGGAGAACCATCACCACCACCACGATGATCGTCACCAGGATCTGCTGCCAAAGCGCCTCATCGAGCGTGTTGAGCGTTTCCGAAATAAGGTGGGTGCGATCGTAGAAAGGAACGATGGTGACCTTCGACGTCGTCATCCAGTCAGGCCAATCGGCCCGAGCGCTGCGCTTTGCCCAGGCAATCCACTCGTTCTGGGCAAGGGTCTCAATGCCCTCGTCCATAAAGGCAGGCTCGATCTTCTGCTCCGTCGCAAAGCGCCTCACTTCCTCCGGTGAGACTTTATTCCAATCGACGACCACCCGGGTCGGAAGCGCATCCTCCAACTGCTTGATCTTCTCCTTGGTGCTCTTGATCGCCGCCATCGGATTGGCTCCGTAGCGGGCGACCACCACGCCACCCGCCGCATCGGCTCCGTTCACATCCAGCGCACCGCGGCGCAGAGCTGGACCCAATTCCACCGAGGCGACCTGGCCGACGGTGATCGGCGTGCCGTCGCGCACGGTCACCACCGCCTCGCGGAGGTCATCCACGTCCGTGACGTAGCCGGTGGCTCGAATGAAATACTCCACGCCATTCACCGCGAGATTTCGTGCGCCGATCTCCTGATTGGATTTTCTAACAGCATCAACAACCTGGGCCAAGGTCACGTTTTGGGCGCGGAGTTTGTCGGGATCCACATCGACCTGATACTGGCGGACATAACCGCCGACCGAAGCCACTTCCGCAATGCCTTCTGCTGCGAGCAAGGCATAGCGTACCTGCCAATCTTGCAAGGAACGTAACTCGTCGGTGTCCCAGCCACCAACCGGATTACCATCCGGGTCACGTCCTTCGAGGTAATACCAGAAGACCTGACCGAGACCAGTGGCATCAGGGCCAAGGGTCGGGGTCACTTCATCGGGGATCAGTCCGGAGGGTAGCGAGTTGAGTTTTTCGAGCACCCGACTGCGGCTCCAGTAGAACTCCACATCTTCCTCGAAAATCAGATAGACATACGAATAGCCGAACATCGAGAACGAGCGCACTTCGCGCACGCCGGGCACACCGAGAAGTGAAACCGTAAGTGGATAAGTCACCTGATCCTCGATGTCCTGCGGCGAACGGCCGGCCCATTCGGTGAAGACGATTTGCTGGTTGTCGCCGAGGTCTGGAATCGCATCGACCGCCACCGGATCCCGTGGGTAGTCGCCCGTGTCCCAGTCAAAGGGAGCGACCCGCACGCCCCATGCGATCACGAAGGCAAGCAGCAGCAGCACGACGAGCTTCTGATGAAGGCAGAAATGGATGAGCTTGTTCATCTTTGTTCGTCTCCCTTCTTCACGGAAAGCGTGTCCTTGATGCTTCCGCAGGTCAGCATTTTATCACCGTAGTAGGGATTGAGGACCGTTGGCTCGGCGGAAAGCCAGTCACCCCCATTGTCATCAAAGGCCATCGGACAATGAACAAGGTAAAGATCCCCCAACTGATCCACGCCATGCAGACGAACCAGCTCGATTAGCTCGTGACTGACCTGCTGAAAAGCCGTCCGGCGCGACTTGATGTCGCTCGCAGCGGCCAACGGTCCGGCAGCTTCTTCCAGTGCCTTCGCATCCGGAAGCGTTAAGTCGGCAATCGTCATTTCAAAGAAAGCGGCACCCGCCTTTGATCCGGCGTCGTCATCCTCGGCGAGGGCTTTGGCAAGTGGTAGATAGGCATCGACCGCCTTTTTCAACTTCTCAACAAGCGCGGGATCCGAAGGTGTCGTGGCAATCGCCTTGTAGGGCAGCCCAAGATGGCGGCCTGCATTTTCAATGCTGCGAGCCAAGATACCTAGGGCGATCGAAGGCGAGTTGCCGAGACTATCTTGCGTAAGTGTTAGATCAACCAGCAGTTGCCCGGAGAACTCGTTCCACAAGTTCAGGATCTCGGGCTGTAACGCATCGGTGCGCACATTCTTCACGGTCTTGCGAATCGACTGAAGCTGCTCGCTCATCGCCACCAGGTTTCCGGCACGGGCGGCCGTTTCAAGACGACCCAGAGCGCGCAGCACCGGCGGCCACTGCCCTAACAGGTCTTGCGAGGCCTCGCTTGCAGGCCGCTCCTCCAAACCCGCTTGCGGATTCATCATGGATGGCCGCCCTTTGATCTGCAGTTCGGAGTCGAGCTTGAACGCACCGCGCGTGACCACCAGTTCACCCTCGGCCAATCCTTCACGAACGATGAACTCCCGACCGACCTGAGGACCAAGCACGATCTGCCGACCTTCGAAGACCGGCGTGTCTTTCTCCGGCAGGCGCACATAGACAAGCGCGCGATCCCCGGTTTGCAGCACGGCACTCCGCGGAATCAGCAGCGGATCAAGATGCGGATGCTCGTCGCCAACGAAGCCCAGCGTTTCCGCCGGAACGAGATCCATGCCACAAATGTCACACTGCCCCGGGCCATCCTTGATGATCTCCGGATGCATCGGACTGATCCATTTGCCAATCAGCTGAGGATCGATCACGTGACCATCCGCCGTCATCCGCGAAGCGATTTGGACCTTGGCAAAAATCCTTGGTCTGAGCAGACCCTTGGGGTTCTCGACGTTGGCCCGCACGGAAACGATGCGACGCATCGAGTCGAGTTCGGGATCGATGAAGGCCACACGACCATGAAAGGTTTCGCCCGGGATCGACTCGACGCTGAACTCGATATCCTGACCATAGCGGATCCAGGGAAGATCGCTTTCGTAGGCTTCCACCTTGAGCCAGACGCTGCTGAGATCGGCGACACGCAGGATGACGTCGCCGGTTTTCACATAAGCGCCTTCGTTGACGAGCTTCTCGACGACCACGCCATCCTGCGGCGAGTCAATCTGAAGGGTCGGGCTCGGTTCACTCTTGTTTTCGATGCGGTGTATCTGTTCGTCGCTGAGTTGGAGAAGTCGGAGACGTTCGCGGGCAGAATCGAGCAGACGCTTGCGGGTCTCCCTAACCGCTGGTGACGAAGATGCCTCAAGCCGCTCGAAGGCGGATTTGGCGGAGATCAGTTCTTTTTGCGCCACGAACAAGTCGGGTGAGTAGATCTCCGCGAGATGATCGCCTTTTCTAACACGTGCGCCTGTAAAGTCGACGTAGAGTCGATCAAGGCGACCGCCCATGCGTGCGGTCACAGCGGTGATACCACGTTCATCGTAGTCGATTTTCCCGAAGAGTTTGATGTCGGCTTGGGCAGGTGCGCGTCGGACGGGAGTGACGCGCAGATCGAGCAATGCCGCCGCTTCGGACGAGACGCTGACTTCACGAAGCCCGCCACCACCTTCGTCTTGAAGTGGAATGAGGTCCATGTTGCAGATCGGGCAGAGCCCGAAGTTCGGCTGTCTGATCTGCGGATGCATCGAGCAGGTCCAGACCTCGTCGCTGGCAGCGGCCGGGGCGTGGCTGTTGCTCTTTTCTGATGGCGGAAGACCAAACCACCAGCCGGCGAGAAAGAGCCCAAGCGGAAGCAGGAAGACGAAGATCTTGCGGGGGTGATTGAGAAAAGCGGGAAGTTTCATATTCTAGATTGCGGGTAGTTGGCCACATGAGTCACATCGTTCACGAAGGGTCGTTACTCATCGTATCCCCGCAGCAGCGCGGAGGGTTGCGGTGGCTTTGCCGATCTGGGCGCGGTTGCTGGCGAGCTGAAGCCGGTAACCTAGCAGCCCGCGCCAGGTTTCCATCAGGTCGGTGTAGGAGCTTTTCCCGGAGCTATAGCCTGACAGCGTGACGTCATAAGCCTGCTTCGCATCCGGGATCAGACGGGTCTCGAAAAGACTCGCAACATCACGCGAGGTCTTCGCGCGATACCATGCTTCTTCCACCCGATAGCGAAGTTCGGAACGCGTCGCCGCAAGCATCGATTCGGTTTCCGCAATGCCCTCCTGAGCTTCTCGGATCATTGCCCTCCGGGGTTCCTGCCATAGCGGAATGCTGACTCCAAGCGTCGCATAAACCTGGTCTCGACCATTCGCCACTCTCGACAGTCCTGAGTCGGAAACCGCCGCTCCTGCAATCCCCGCCGTGAAGTCAGGGTACTTTTCCAACTCCGCACGCTTGAGGCGATGGCGGAATGCATTGGCACGTTGCTCGGCAGCCGCGACTTCCGGATGCTTCGACTGAGCTTGGGCGAGCAATCCATCAAGCGAACCCGCCGAAGGAATTCGGGCACCGGCCGCACTCGGCAATGCCGAGCCGGATGGGCGATTTAAAAGCGAGTTGAGTCGGGCGCGGGCAGTGTTGTGAAGCTGATCGGCGTTGGCCAGATCGCGGTCGACAAGCGAGACCTCATTAGCGAGACGAAGTTGATCGGCTTGAGCCGCCTGATCGGTGGCAACCCGCGCGTCGATCACCTCGCGCAGTGCTTCAAGCACGGAACGGCTTTCGCGGCTGATACTGATGGTTTGCTCGGCAAGATAGAGATCCCACCAGGCGGCGTGAACCTGCTCCGTGAGCTTCAATTCGAGGGCTTTGATCTCTGCCCTCGCAGCGGCGGCTTCACTTTCCGAGGCGGCGGCGGCGGCAGATCGTTTCCCCGGGAAAGGGATTTGTTGTTTCACAACACCCACCGCATCGACCCGTCCCGCAGCGGTCTCGGCCATCGATCCTGCGGCCATCTCGATCATCGGATCCGGCAGCGCGCGATCCTGCGGGGCCTTCTGGGAAAGCCTGGCTGCGCGGTGTCGAGCGGCTTCCAGAGAAGGGTGATGCCGGATCGCGTGTCTCGCGAGGTCATCTGGGCCTGCCGCACCTGAAACCGCATAACTCACCGCTGCGGAAGCCGGTGGTAACTCAAGAGAAGCTCTCTTTCCTCCAGCTCCATCGCTGCCCGGCGCACTGCAGGAGAGAGGCAGGGCGAGTAGGCTGAGGGCTGTTAAAATTCGTCGAAGACGCTTCATGGCCGGCGAGTGAATGAGCCCCGGAAAGCCATTGCGGCTTTCCGGGGCGAGGTGATTATTTCCCGAGCTTGCCGAGATACTTCGCGGGCTCCTTCTCGAACTTCGGAATGCAGGAATCGCAGCAGAACTTGATCTGCTGACCTTCGTGAGTGATCACCACCGGATCTCCCATGGTACCCAGCTTTTCGCCTGAGACGAGACAGACATCGAGGGGGTAGGGCTTTCCAGCCACCGCTTCCGAAGGAGCTTCCGAGCTGGTGGCTTCGTGTGGTTTGCAGGAGCTAAAAACAAAGGCGATTGAGCTAATGATAAGAATCGTTTTCATGATATAAGTGGTTGGTTTGCTTGAACGGAATAGGGGATGCCGCGTGGCCAATCCAGCTGGCCGGGCACGAATCTGCGGATTTCAGAACGCAATAAATCCGCACGTCCGAAGGGGACGTCGGAAAGTGAGTTCAAGCGTGGCTTCAAAGGAGCCAACGCGAATAGATCGCCAGCCGGAGCCTCGGCGGATCACAGCCGGTGTGCGGTGTGCCAGCCATTGGCTCGCTACGCACGAAGGGCCGACTCAGGTAACCAAGGTCCTGGACGACCGGAACGAACGGCGTGACCTGATCGAGGGGCAATTCGAAGTTCTTTACCTCATCACGAGGCTCCTTCGACTTGCAGGCACACTCGCATGGCCCCTTTTCCTTGCTCTCGTTGTTCTCGCTCGGACTACAGCAAGAATGCTTCACCGGAGTGTCTGCCGCGTTCAGCGTGCAACAGCACAGAGGCACCACGACCAGAAAGGCCATCAGTAGCGCGGTGATGGAACGAAACGGATTCAATTGGGGTGAAACTAGCACGCTTGGGAGAAATTCCCAGCCGTAATACGTGAGGGTCACTTTCCACCCAAGTCGGATCGAAGACATCGCTTCAAGCAGCGTGACGGAGAGGCCTATTATTTCAACGCCACCGACTACCACCAAACCGATCCCACTATTCGATCGGGACGGAGAATCCAATCCTCTTGAGGGGCGGACTTCCGCAATCCAACCCTTGAACTGTCAGGGAATGGGTGTCTGGATCTGAACCATGCTCACCATCAAACCCCATCTCCTGCCCTTTCAGCATTCCCGAAGGTCCGACCACCCTTGTCGAGATCCAGACCAAATGGGTGCGCAATCAGATCCTCCGGCGACGAACGAATGCAAGACCCGCCGCTGAGAGAACAAGAAAAGCACTGCTTGGCTCTGGAATACCAACAACGGTCGCGGTCAGTGGAGTAGAGACCACAGCGGGTGAGGAAATCGCTTGTGAGAATAGGGTTCCTCCAAAATCTGTTGAAATAGGAGATGCGAGAGTTGGTGAGACCGCGCCACTCATCGTAAAGGAAAAGACTCCAATGATCGTCTGGTCACCGGGACCGAGGCCTGCACCTCCGACGAAGGGTGATCCGAAGTGAGAAATGGTGGCTGGAGCATCAATCATAATGTCGGTTGAGCCGCTAAGGTAAGCCAAAGAGACGGTGAAGAACACTAAATCGTCAGCTGCTGGCCCCGTGTTCGTAGCTACGATGTTCACGCTTCCTGTAAGGGAGTCTGGAGTGAGCACAACCGGAATCGGTTCCAAGCTTAACACGAAAGCAGCATCAGCAGGCATGGAAAAAAGTCCTGCAGTCAGTAGAGCGAGAATCTTCGGTGACTTGATCATGAACGTAGGTTGGGAGAAATTTAAAAAGGCCTTTTTCAAGGACCATCGGGTTCATCCTACCCGGGGCACCCCCTCTGAAAAGAAAAAAAAATAATTTTTCGAATCCCGCCCAGCGCCTAGGCTCGAGGGGTGCGGTGGGTGCGAGCTTTGTTCTCCTACCACTGGGAGTTGCTCGGCATGCCGTGCATTTCGTCGGCCTCGAGTGAGCAAGCGACGTAGAGCGTGCCGATGAGGGGGAAAACTTCTTCTTGGGGAATCGTATAGGTGCCTCCGCCGGGACACTCACGGCTGCCGGAGAGAGCGTCGTGCAGTGGTTCGGTGATGTAGCCTTTGCTGTAGAGATGAGCGGCAATCGATTGGGTGCCGTTGTCCGCATAGGGCATGGTTCCGAAATCGTATCCGTAGAGGTTCTGGTAAGAACGTACGGAGATCTGGATGTTGCGAATGTTGATCACGCAGGAGGCGCGATCCGCTCCTCGGCACCACGCCTGGGCACCGACCATGAGAAGTGCGGTAATGCACAGGAGAACGATGATGACGACGGATAACTCAAGCAGCGTCACGCCGGCTCGGTTCGTCGTCCGCTGGGGGGATGCGGATTTCATAGTTTGTGGGGGGAGGGCAGAACACTAGCACGATCGATCACTCCGCCTATCACGCGATCATGGGTGGATGGCGCAAGTGGGCGATCTCATCCTTCTTTATTTTCATAAGCCTTTCTTCATGAGTGAATTAAGTCACCCGCAGGACGGGAGTCCCCTTGCTCGCTTGGGGCAAGGGGGGATGTGCCTCCTCGTGGTGGTTAGTCTTCGCGGATCCAGACGTTGGCGAAGTCGAGGCCGTGGCCGTGGTGCTGGAGGGCGATGGGGCCTTCGGCGGGGATGCCGGGGAGCTGGGCGTTTTCGATGACAATCTCATCATTCATCATGACACTGAGGCGGTCACCCTTGAGGGTGATCATCGTGCGGTTCCATTCGCCGATCGGTTTGTCGGCGTTCTTCTTGGGGGTCACGGCGGCGCGGACATCGGCTGGCTGCTTCTTGTCCGTGCGGTAGCCGTAGACTTCTCCCGATCCGACGGGCCAGTTCCAGAGGTTCACCTGGCTCTTTGAGTTTCCTCGGAGATAGATGCCGCTATCGAGTTCCTCGACTTCGACCATTTCACCGGTTTCGTTTCCGTCGGCACCGATGATCGGGCGTTTCATCATCTCGCCCTTGGCGGACCAGCGCCAATCGAAGACGAGGGTGAAATCTTTGTAGGATTTCTTGCTCCAGAGGTCCTTCACTTTGGCGGTACTGCGTCCATCGTATTTGATGATGCCGTTGAAGTTGATCCAGTGGCCTTCGCTGCCCGGCTCGACTTTCCATGATCCGAGGCCTTCGCCTTCGCTGAGCGGTTCGAAGCCTGCGGCGCGGACTCCGGCGACGTTTGCTGCGGGTGGCAATTCGCAGATGCGGAGTTTGCGGTAGGAAACCTTGTCGCCATGGCCGCAGAAGGTGATGAAGCCGGAGCGGCGTTTGACACCGGCATGGTCGGGGAACTTCTGCTGGAGTTCGCGGAGGTTGCCGGTCGTGATCTCCTTGCCGTTGAGTTCGACTTTGACTTCATCGCCATTGACGACGACGCGCTGGAGGTTCCATTCGCCGACGGGTTTCAGGGCGCCCTTTTTCGCCGGGACCATGGTGTAGATGGAACCATGGAACTGGTAGGGCTTGAGGTCCTTGTATTTTTCTGCGGTATCATCCAGGACCTGGAGCTCCATGCCGGTGTAGGCGGCATCGCCATGACCGGGGTAGTGGATGCCGAGGCCGTTGTTGGCACCCGGGGTGAGCTTGAATTCGAAATCGAGGACGTAGTTCGCGAAACGGAAGTCGGTTGAGAGTATCCGGCCTTGGGGTGTGCAGACGATGGCTCCGTCTTCGACAATGTAGCCTTCGCCGTTCCAGCCTTTGAGGTCTTCGCCGTTGAAGATCGGCAGGAAGTCCATGGGCTTGGACTGGGCCATGGTGGCCATGGCGAGGAGGAGGAAAAAGTGAGATTTCATGGAGGTTGTTAGAGGTCGATGGTTTTTCCAGTGCGGAAGCTTTCGTCGGCGGCAGCGACAATACGCATGGAGCTCAGGGCATCTTCCATGGGGTCGCTCAGGTCGAGATTCTCCCGGATGGCTTTGAGGAAATACTGCTGTTCTCGTTGACACAAGCCATCATGATCCGGTTCGTCATCGAGGAGGATGATTTCATCGCTTTTGGTGAACTTCCCATCGGGACCGAGCTCGGAGTGGTTTTTAGGAGAACGGGTGACGATTCCGCAGATCTCGAAGTCGGGGATGTTGTGGTAAGCAAGCGCGTGGGAGCGGCCCATGTGGCCGGCTCCGGCGCAAAGGACGCGGATGGGTGTGTTCATGTCGGAGCCGGGCGGGTAAATGCTTACCAGCGAATCCGCAAGTCAGGGCCGATGAGCTGGATGCTGGACTCGCTGATGGCGTCGAGGCGGTTGAGGGCGCGTTCGACGGCGGCGTGGGCAGGAGCGGGGAGCGTGCTCAGGCCAGCATCACGGACGGCAGTGCGGATCGCGGCGGCGGCGGGTGATGGGCTTCCGGACATGCGGACGATCTCGTCGTCGCTGCTTTTTTCAGGCTTGGCGAAGAGGCCTTCGAGCATGCTTTTTGGCTCGGGTTTGAGCTGGGCGTTTCCGTCTTCAATGCCTGCCTTTTCGGCGGCCCAGGCGATGGCGTCGGAAAGTCCGCCGAGTTCATCGACGAGTCCGAGTTCGAGGGCTTTGGTGCCGGTGAAGACGCGGCCGCCGGCCATGCTTTCGAGTTCGCCCTTCAGGCGATCGCCGCGGCCATCGGTGATGCGCTTTTTGAAGGTGCCGTAGACATCGAGCATCGAATCGCGGACAAGTTTGCTTTCCTCGGGAGTGAAGGGTTTGGTCATCGACATGGCGTCGGCGTATTCGCCGCGCTGGACGGTGTGGGTGGTGATGCCGAGTTTTTCCATGGCGCCGGCCATGACGAGCTTCATGCCGACGACGCCGATTGATCCGGTGATGGTGCTGGGTTCGGCGAAGATGCGTTCGGCGCCACTGGAAACATAGTAGCCACCGCTGGCGGCGACTTCACCCATGGAGACGGCGAAGGGGCGGCCGGCGGCCTTCCATTCGTCGGTGGCTTCCCAGAGGACTTCGCTGGCGAGGGCGGAGCCGCCGGGCGAGCTGACGCGGAGGACGAGGGCCTTGGCGTGCTTGTCTTTGAGAAGCTTGAGGATTTCCTGGCGGACGGGGGCGATGCTTTCAGAGCTGATGCCGCCTTCGAGTGCGACCACGGCGACGTAGTCTTCACTGGCTCCGGTGTCCTTGCCGGCGTTCAGCATGAGTTTAAAGAGATCGAAAATGCCGTCGATTTCCGGGCCATCGAGATCGGGGAGGGCGTATTCGTCGTCGAACTTGGCGTCGGCATACTTGTCCTTCAGCTCGCTATTGAAGTCGGTGCGGTATTTCAGGTCATCGACGAGTCCGGCTTCCTTCGCTTCCTCGGCGGTGAAGGTTCCGCGGTCAATGAGTGCGAGGACTTTTTCATTCGGAACGCGGCGGCCTTTGGCGACGTCGCCGGTGATTTGATCGAAGATACCGCCGATGAGTTCCTGCGTTTGCTTTTCGGCGAACTCGCTTGGTCCGGTGCGGTAATATTCTTCGCCGAAGCTCTTGAAGTCGCCGATGTGGATGACGTCGGCGGCGACGCCTAGTTTATCGAGCATGCCTTTGAAATACATCGATTCGGCGCTGATGCCGGCGAAGGAGACGTCGGCCTCGGGCATGAGGACGAAATGGTTGGCGGCAGAGCCGAGCAGGGCGGTGCCATTGTTGTAGCCGTCGCTGTAAAGCCAGACGTCCTTGCCGGCTTCGCGGGCGCTGAGGAGGTGGCTGCGGATTTCCTGAAGCTGGGCGAGTCCGAGTCCGGCGTCGTCGATATCGAGGACGAGGGCTGTCACTTCGGGATCGGCGGCGGCTTGTCCGAGGCTGCGGGTGATGTCGAAAAGGGTGAGCGGGCGGGTGGCTTCGAGGTCCATCGAGAGCAGCGAGGGCTCGGACATGCCGCTCTCCGTGAGCGGGCCTTCGAGGTCGTAGACGGCGACGATGGATTCGGCGGAAGCCACTGAGATCGCGGCGCTGAGGATGAGGGAGCTGACGGATTTCATCATGATGGAGAGAGACTTACCCGGGAAGAGCGGCGTGTCACCGCGGATTTGCGCGGTTTTTTTGAGCTCGCTTCATTTGCTTGATGACCTCGCGAGTCGAGCTACTGGCTTGACCATTTGGTATGATGTAGCATGCTTATGCCATGAAGTCTCATATTAGTGCTACCATTGATGTTCAGATCTTGGAGGCCCTGAAGCGCTTCGGGCAGGAGGAGCGACGATCGAGGAGCCAAGTCATTGAGATGGCGTTGGAAGAGTTTTTGCAGAAACGCAGCAGGGCGGACGATGAAATCGTCACCTCGCCCGGGCAGTTTTCAGGGAGCTTCAGCAGAGAAGAAACGTATGAGCGTTGACGATCTGAGAGGCCGCTTGCTCATCGACACGAATGTTCTCATCTACGCCACTCTAGCTGGGGATGCCCGCCACGCTCTGGCTCGACAGGTCCTAGCTCTGCGTCAACGTCCAGAAGTGGAGTTGTTTGTTTCGGTCCAAAATTTGGCGGAGATGTATCCGAATCTCACGGGGCCCAAAAACCAGCCGCCGGATAGCCCAGCGCTGGCTCGTGAGAAGATTGCGTCTTTGTCCCGTCTGCGTGGTTTGACGGTTCTCCCTCTGACTTTGGAAACGCTGCACCATTCGCTCGCCCTCTGCGGGGAGGATGGCGTGACCCGACAGAACTATTTCGACCGGCAACTTGCAGCGCTGATGCAGCGCGAAGGTATTCCGGTCATTCTAACAGAGAATGTGAAGGACTTCGTCGGGATCGACGGAATTTCGGCGCTCAATCCTTTCGAGTGAGTCAGTAGTCCTTCCGGTTAGGAATGGCTGTGTATTCGCCGAGGAGGCTGCGGGCTTCGTCGGCGTGGGCTTGCAAGGAGGGGATCGAGCGTTCTTCAGGAGGCAGGGCGAGCTCGGAGTAGAATTCGAGGTCGTCGAAGCCGATGCTGGCGGCGTCTTCGAGACTAAATCCATAATAGATCCTCTTGATTCGCGCCCAGTGGATCGCGCCGAGGCACATTGGGCAGGGTTCGCCGGTGGTGTGGATCTCGCAGCCGGTGAGGCTGAAGTCGCCGATCTTCGAGCAGGCGGCGCGGATCGCGGTGACTTCGCCGTGGGCGGTGGGGTCGTTGTTTCGCAGGACCTGATTCCAACCTTCGCCGATGATTTCGCCATCCCGCACGACGACCGCGCCGAATGGTCCGCCGTGGCCGGCAAGCATGCCATTTCTGGCGAGTTCGATGGCGCGGCGCATGAATCGAGGATCGGAGTTCATGATGGGGGAAGCATAGCGCGATGGGCTGTGATGGGAAGCGGGACTTGGATGAATGAGGTCCGTAAGATTCTTGGACCAGGATAGATAGGATGGATTTGATTTTCAAAAATCCAATGGATCTACTCGATTTTCAATCTGTTCTGAAGTTCATCCTATGAGTCCGATCCATCCTGGCCCGTTTTCCCAGATGGATTCGTTTATTCCGACTTCCGGCTCGTCAGGACTGGGGTGGCTTTGCAAGTCTTGGCGCATGCGTGAATTAGCGGTTTTCGTTTTGGCCTTGGTTATCGCGAGCTGTGGTTCGGGAGGTGGTGGTGCTGGGGCGGTGAGCTATAAACGGGATGACTGGGGTCACCGGCCGGGTCCGCAGGGATTCACGACGGTGATTCTGGATGCGGGGCATGGCGGGAAGGATTCCGGGGCAGTTTCGCGGACGACGGGGGCGCAAGAAAAGGCCTTGGCGCTCGATACGGCGAATCGCGTGCGCAAGAAGCTCGGTGGGAAGGTAAAGGTGGTGATGATGCGTCGTGGAGACCATTTTATCGATCTCGATGATCGAGTGGATTTGGCAAGCAAGAGGGATGGAGCGATTTTGGTGAGCATTCACTACAACTCGGGACCCTCGCATTTGCGGGGACCTGAGACGTATTGGTGGCGGGTGGATAGCCATGGTTTGGCGACGCGGATCCAGCGTGCTTTGGAAAGAGCGGTGCCACGTCCGCATGACAATCGCGGTCAGGTGCGTCGACGTCTGCGGCTGACGCGGAATCCGAATGTGCCGAGCGTGTTGGTGGAGTGTGGTTATTTGAGTAATCCAGCGGAGGCGCGGATGTGCAACAGCTCGGGATATCGTGACAAGCTGGCGTCGGCCATTGCAGGCGCGATCCTGGATCAGCAGCGGATGGGTGACTCCGGCACGGGTGCCCTACCGAAGCCGATCAATGCGCCGCCGAGTCGGCCAACGGATGCGCCGGGGTCTTGAGGTGACCATCCTGCCACGCATCCTCCCGACGACCGGATTGAGAAGACCGAAGAGCATGAGGCTGAAATAGTCCTCCTCAAACCGAACACTGCTCCGAGGAATCAGATTTTTCTTGTCCCTTTCACTTTGCCCGACAAAGCTTACTCCACCCGATGGCCATTCGGGTTCTTTTTGAATCGCGAACTTTGTAAGACAAAGCCATGATTAATACTCTTTCGACAAGCTCCATTTCCTCATCGCTGCAAAGAGAGGTGCGGCGGGCGGCGGTGCTCGGGATGAGCCAGGAGACGCGGGATGCCTGGGGCCTTTTGCTCCGGCGTCTAAGCCAAGGACCCCTGACGCTGATGGGTGCGCCGGGTCCGAACCGCGTACTTCTGGACCGGGCCCGCCGCGCTGGCGCGCTTGAGGGCGGACTCGAGGATGCCTGCGCGCCGACACGCCGGATTGCCGTCCCTCTAACAGGCGCCGCACCCCAGCAGCGGAAGCTTTGGAAAGAGGCTGGCCACGAACTGATCGACCTCACCCTCCCCGTCATCCGCCGCGCCCACGTGACGATGAACCTTTTACGCGCTGAAGGCTGCCGGCTGATCCTCGTCGGTCATCCCGGCGACCCGGAATGCCAGGCGATCACCGGGAATACCCGCGGTGTTGCCGTCGTCGAGTCGGCCGATGAAGCCTTCGACCTGTCTTTTGCCCCACGCACGGGAGTTGTTTTCCAAACCTCCATCTCCAGCCAGCGCGCCCGCACGATCGTCGAAGCGCTGCGAAGTCGGCATCGCGACAGCCGGGTGCAGGTGCTCGACACCCTATCGCCCGCTGCCCTCCAACGCGAGACCGCCTTGAGAAAGCTCGCCCGCGAGTCGGACCTACTCCTGATCGTCGCCGATCCCGCCGACGCCAGCGGTCGCGCGCTTTACGAAACCGCCCGTTGGCTCGGTCGCCCGGCGAGGATCATTCACCACCTCGACGATCTGGAACCCGGCGAACTCCACGGCTTTCGCCACATCGGTCTAAGCGCCGGGGAGTTCACTACGGATGAGGAGATTGAGGCGGTCGAAAGTGGCATCCTTCGTCATCCCTAAGGCAACTCTCGCTAAGATCCGAGGTTTCTGCGACGTTCCGGTCGAACCCATGAAGTGTCTTCTCGTTTTTACCTGCGCCCTCCTCAGCTCCTCTGTTTTTGCTGACGGGCCCCTTACTGAGCCGGAGCGGGAGGCGCTCGTCGATAAACTCAATGCCCTTCGCGAGGCCGCCGTGGCCAAGGTCCACACCAAGTTCAGCGCCGCGACTTCTGCTTTTAAGCAGGGCATGTCGAGCAACAGCGCGGCGCTCGAGCTCTATCTGAAATGCATCGAAAAGATGAACTTCGACGAGAAGAACCGCAGCGGCCAGGATTTTCGCGAATGGAAACGGAGGAACGGACAACTCGATGATCCTGCCTTCGCCATGGCACTCCGCCACCAACTCAACTGGTTCTCGCTCACGCTCCGTGCCGCTGCCAAGCCCGGCGAGATTGCCAAACTTTCGCCCGAGGCTTCCAAGGTGATCGAATCGCTTCTGATCAATGCCGAGGAAGTTGACTCCAACGCCGCGCGCGAAGAACTCCGCAAGCCCGTCACCAGCACGATCTTTGCCCAAGCTTACGGACTTGGTGGATTGAAAGTCGAAGGCTGGCCGATGACGCCGCTACCGATTTCCGATGTTTACGAAAGGGTGATTCTTCCCCCGCTGCGGACGCCGAAAACCACCGAAGCCCTGCGCGCCGCGTGGATCAACCGCATCAAGGGTGAGGACCTCGCCGTGATGCGCTGGAGTGGCAATGACGACCGCGCGAAGAACGATCCGCTCTCACCGAAATACGTCAAATTTCTCGCTGAAACCAAGCCCGAGCTCATTTGGGCGATGGAAGTGGATATCTTTAAAGCTGGCGATCAACGCGGTGCCGCCTTGCGCATGCTCGAGCATCTCGAAAGGAATATCACCCACCACAAGGCCACCGAATGGGAAAGCACCTTCCGCCATCTCGTCGATCCCCAGCCAGAGAAAGTCGCGACGGAGAGCGCTGGAGACAGTGATCCGAGCTGATCTGCTCGGCGTCTAAGCGCTCACACCCAGCTTCGTCTTCGCAGCTGCTTCCAGCTCGGTGAGCTTGTCGCGAGCCGGTGCCGCGCCACGAGCCATGTCCGGCTTTCCGCCTCCCTTGCCGCCGGCAATCGCCGCCAGTTCGCGCAGCAGGTCGCCGGCCTTGAGGCCATTGGCCAAAGCAGCATCGCCACAGTAGGTGCCGAGGTGGAGCTTCGAGCCATCATCGACGATCAGGAAAGCCGCTTCGCTAAACTGCTTTTTCTTCAGTCCTGTTAGAAGCTCCTGCAACAGAGCGGCATCCGACTCGATCATCGTGACGATCGGCTCGCCTTTCTCAATCAGCAGCGCCAGCGCCGCATCCGCCTGCTTTGCTGCGGCGGAAGCCTGCAACTTCTTGAAGCGTTTCTCGGCCTCGACGACGCTCTCCCTGAGCTCGTCGAGTTTGGTTCGGGAGCGGTTGATCACCTGATTGATCTTCCGAATGTCGCGCTGCTGGACCAAGGCCTCGTAGACGATCTTCGGCAAATCTCCGACATCCACCGGCTCTTCCCCTAGGGAATCCAGCTTGGCATTTGCCGCTGCAAGCTTGTCCCGCATGGTCACCGATTCGTCCTCGATCGTCATCGCCACTTCACGAAGATACTCCCAAGTCCGCTCACCGGTCACCGCTTCGATGCGGCGCACGCCGGAGGCAATCGCGCCCTCGCTCTTGATCTTGAAAATCCCGACCGCACGGGTGTTTCGCACGTGGGTGCCGCCGCACAGCTCCATCGAGTAACCCGTCAACGTTCCCGGCTTACCGCCGATCTGCACCACGCGCACCTTGTCGCCATACTTGTCGCCAAAGAACTGCATCACATCGGTGCGCTCCTTCACTTCGGCATGCGGCACTTCCTTCCACGAGACTGGCTCGTCGGCATTGATCTTTTCATTCACCAACTCCTCGATCTGCTCGATCTGCTCGGCCGTGACGGGCGCGCTGTTGAAGTCAAAGCGCAGACGCTCTTCATCAACGGCGGAGCCCTGCTGAGCGGCATCGGTGGAAACCACTTCATGCAAAGCCCAGTGAAGCAGGTGCGTCGCGGTGTGGTTCGCCTCGATCGGACGGCGGCGGCGATGGTCGATGCGCAGCTTGACGGTGTCTCCCGGCTTCACCTCGGCATCCGCCGGAATCGCATGCGCACGTGCCGAGCCGATCTGTTGCACAGCGGAAACATCGTGAGCCAGCGAACCAATGACTAGAATTCCCGTATCTCCCGACTGACCACCCATCTCGGCGTAGAAAGTCGTCTTGTCGGTGATCACGAAAAGCGCGCCATCCTGCGGGTGGACTTCGAGCACCAGCGCATCCACCTCATCGGTTTCGAAGCCGATGAATTCGGTCACGGCTTCCGTCGAAATATCGAGTGCGCGCACCACCGTCGACTTCTGTGCAGCCCGCGCACGGTCGCGCTGCTGCTCCATCAGTTCCTCGAAGCGCTGCATGTTCACGCCAAGCCCACGCTCGGCGCAGAGCAACTCAGTGAGATCGACCGGGAAACCAAAGGTATCGTAAAGCTCGAAGGCCACCTCGCCGGAAAGCGTGGCATCCTTCACGTCCAAAAGGCCGTCCTCGAAGCGTTTCAAACCACGATCCAGCGTCTCATTGAAGCTCGCTTCCTCGCGCTCAAGTGTGACCCGCACGGCGGCTTCACGCACTTTGAGCTCGGGGAACACGCCGCTCATCTGCTCCACAAGAGCTCCGACCAACTCACCAAAGAAGGTCTTTTCACCGGAGAATCCAAGCTGACGCCCGTATCGAACCGCTCGGCGCAAGATGCGCCGCAGCACGTAGTTGCGGCCGTTGTTTCCGGGAAGAATGCCATCGGCGATCGAGAACGAAAGCGTGCGCAAGTGATCGGCAATCACCCGGAAGGCGATTGCGGTTTTCATCTCATCGTTGAAGGCACTGCGATCCGCACCGAGTGCCGGATAGATGTTCACATACTTCTTTCCGCTCAGCTCCTCGAGCTTGCGGAAGATCGGGGTGAAGACATCGGTCGCGTAGTTGCTCGGCTTGATCGAGAAATCGGTAAAGCCCTTGGTGTTCTGAATGATCGAGCAGGCGCGCTCGAAGCCCATGCCGGTATCGACATGCTTCGCCGGAAGATCGCGGAACGAACCATCGGCTTCGGCATTGTACTGAATGAAGACGAGGTTCCAGATTTCGATGCACTCGTCCGAGTCACCATTGACGAGCTGACCTTTCGAGTCGCCGTTTGGGGTGAGGTCAACGTGGAGTTCCGAACACGGACCGCAAGGACCGGTTTCGCCCATCATCCAGAAGTTGTCCTTCACATTGCCATCGACGATGTGAACGCGCGGATCGAGACCTTTCGAGCGGAACAACTCCGCCCAAAGATCCCAGGCCTCTTGGTCGAACTCACCCGGATCACCCTTCGATTTGTCCGGGGCGTAAACGGTTGCGTAGAGGCGGTTGGCAGGCAGGCCCCAGCGCTCGACGACCAATTCCCATGACCATTCGATGGCTTCCTTTTTGAAGTAATCCCCAAACGACCAGTTGCCGAGCATCTCGAACATCGTGTGGTGGTAGGTGTCGTATCCGACGTCCTCGAGGTCGTTGTGTTTGCCGCCGGCGCGGATGCATTTCTGCGTATCGGCCGCGCGCGGTGGATCGAAGGGAGCCTTCTCCACACCGAGGAAATAGGGCACGAAAGGATTCATCCCTGCATTGGTGAAAAGCAGACCCGGCGACTGCGGAAGCAGCGACGCGGAGGGGACGATGGTGTGCTGCTTCTCTTTAAAGAAATCGAAGAAGCTCTGGCGGATTTCGGCGGCGGTCATGGGCACAGGAAGTCTTTGATGGCGAAAGGGGCGGGACATTGGGAAAATCCCGCGGTCGAGTAAAGCGCCTTGAATGTGACTGAGCCTTACCGGCTCATGACGGCCTTGGCGAACTTGGCGCTGAGCCTGAAAGGCTCAGCCACTTCAGCTCTGTGGCTTCACTGCCTCGACCTTCTCGCCGAAAAAGCGGTAGTGGCCGGTGATCTTGGAGTCGAACAGGCAGTTCTCCCAAACCGGACCGGCATCGCGATTGTGCACAACCCATGGCTCAGAGCGGCGGTCACCAGGACCCGGGACGATGATACCAATGTGGCTGCGACCGCCAGGAAGGCGCCACGCGACGACATCGCCGGGGAGGTAGTCTGCCAGATTGCGGCTCGGAAGGTCCTGACCCGAATCATCGGTGACGGATTTTTCGGCACCCATGCGGCGGAAGAAACGCTGCAGGTTTGCAGTCAAACGGTGATCAATGTTCGCATCGGCGGCCTTTCGTCCAAAAATCTGCGGATACTCCGAAAAGTGCTCCGTCATGTCCTCGTGGACCAATTTTTGGAGATCGATACCGAGCGCGCGATACGAACGGACGAGCAGATCCTCGGCGCGGCCCTTGTCGGAGGGAATATCACCGTTCGGGTAAGGGATCGCGTAGTAGGCATCCTCGAAAGTCACCTTTGCCTGAGAGCGCTGGAGAGCGGCGGCGGCCAGACGTTCGCCTGGATTGGCGGATGGCTGGAGCTCGGAAATCAATGCGACGGCACGCTCTGAATTCGGCACAACCTGTTGAGCCTGAGCAACCCAAATGTCCTTCCCAAAAAAATAGGCGGCACCTGCTGCGATCAAGAGCACCACCCATCCGCCAAGGAAATTTGGCCGCTTCTGAGGCTTCACCGGACGAGGTCCGATGTATTCGATGGTATCAAGGCGGTTGGATGAACGACGGGACATGTCTTGCTGGGGCCCAGCAATACATTTCCGATGCCGGAGGGCAATGGAAGACTTTCGCTTTAAATGATTCAACTATCAAGCAACCCAAAGCTAGACCAGCGGCCACGAAGAGCTTATTCCGTTCCGAGATGCACATCTTCCGATCCAAGCAGCCCCTCGAATGGGGTGCCCTCGACCTGCCGCTCCTCGGGATTTCCGCCGACTGGGACGAAAAGCCCTTCCAACCCGCTGCCGCTTGGAGTCTCGCCGTCGACGCAGAGCGCCTATGGTTCATCGCCTCCCATGGAAAGCCCGCGAAACTCCACCCCGAGTCCCGCCCCGGGCGCTTCCTAGCAAAACTCTGGCAGTATGACGTGGCCGAGCTGTTTCTCGCCGATCCGGTGAGCGGCCGATACCTCGAGCTCAATCTTGCCCCCAACGGCTGCTGGTGGAGTTGCGAATTTACCGCACCGCGCCAGCGCTCGTCGCCGGATGACGTCGCGATTCCTAATGTCACGACTTTTGCCGAGCTTGATCCGAGTGGCGGTTGGGTCACCGCAATGTCGATCCCGCTCGACCTGCTGCGTGCGCGCATCGACTTCGGTGAAAACACCCGCGCCAACGTCAGCTTCATCCTGAACTCACCGGAGCAGCGTTTTCTAACAGCCAGCGATCTTGGGGGAGGGGTCCCGGACTTCCATCTGCCTGGCCGATTTCCCAAACTGACTTTCGTCGATGCCGACTTGCCGGGCCTTCCCGGTAGGGACTAGTTTATGAGCGTGCCCACCTCCACCACGAAAGCTCCGGAGCCTTTGACCGTCGTTTCGCCTCAAGGCTGGAGGGAAGCCTGTTTCTCACTGCCTGCTGTTAGAGCACTGATGAGTCATGTGGGGGATGTTTCCATTTTCTGCCCTGAGTCCCAGAAGGCGCTCTGGACCGCACTGGGGACGATGACGGTGATCTGCTACACCGAGAAAGCATCAGCGCGGAAAATCGCCAAGGAGATCAAAGGGATCACTCGTGCACTCGTCTGGGAACCCGGACCTGCCGCAGAGGCCTGTGCCCGTGCCGGAGTCTCGGAAATCATCGGACTGCCAGCCCCGAAATTGGCCAAGTTTCTGACAACAAAGCTAGAAAGGACCGTCGTGCCAGGGCCCACCGAACACCGTGTGCAATGCATGCTTGAGACGGTGGAACTGATGGGGGCGAATCCAATGCAGGGCGAGTTCTTCACACCAATTGCCACATCCATCAAGCGCCATCCCGAATGCCTCTTGATCGTCCCCGAGTCGGACTACGGCTTGAATCACGAATGGAACATCGACAAGTGGATCGAGGTCATCGCGTGGGTGAAAGAGCAGGGGTGGGAGATCAGGATCGGCAAGCTCAGGCAGGACGGACTCTCGGAAGAACTTGCAAAAAGAACCGCCTGTGAAACCCTGAATCTGGATCTTTCTGATCCTAACAGCTACGTTCCCTACCCCCTGTGCCTCAGCGCCGATAGTTCGCTGCCGCACCTCGCCGGAGCTTTCGGAGCACTCTGCGCCGTGCTTTTCGGCCCCGGGGACCCGCTCCTCACCCGACCTCTGAGCCAGAGACACATCGTCATCCGGCAAAAGGTCGAGTGCGCTCCCTGCTTCCTCAGCAAATGCCCCATCGACCTTCGCTGCCAGAACGACCTTGGTGTCGAGCGCGTCATCAACATGTTGAAGTCGCTCAGTCCCGCATGAGAAAATCTAACAGCAGGCTCTGAAGCATCTGATAGAATTGAGAGCGGAACCATGCCGTGCGTCTTCCCGGGCTCATGGTTTCCGGATTCTCGCTGTCGAAATGATAGCGCTCTTCCAAGGCAAGCCGCGCCTGATTCAGCCCACCATACCAGATCTCGGCATCCTCTTTGACGATAAATACCGGCTCGCGGGCATCGACATTCAGCGCACCCAGGACCTTCTCAATATATTCCAACTGCTCGCTGAATCCCTGCTTCAAGTCCGGTCGCACAAAGTCCTCCCAGTCGCCCTTCAAAGCCTCTTCACCGAGGAAATTACCAAGTCGATCCGCCAGATCCACGCCCACTGCCAGTGCATCGTGGGAAATCGACTGCATCACCATCCAGTCCAGTTTCGACTCGAGATCGATGCGGATTCTCCCGTCGAGTGTCGGTGCCGCCTTCATCCAACTATTCGCTGCTCCTCTCCATCGAGGTCTTCAATTGGAAGCCCTGGAGTTGTTGCGTGTAGAGTTCCGCGCGCTCCTTGGCTCCGGTCCAGACGATCGACTTTCCTGCCTGATGCACTTCCATCATCAGCTTGGTCGCACGGATTTCAGAGTAGCCAAAGACTTTCACAAATACCCAGGTTACGTAATTCATCAGGTTCACCGGGTCATCATGCACCACCACGTTCCACGGCACATCGAGTGAGGTGGCTTCAAGGGTGGCACTTTGGGTTTCCGACATCGCTTAAACTTCAACAGGTTCTCCTTCGGGCGCATCGATCCACTTGCCGTGCTCGCGGATCAGATCGATCAGACGTTCCACCGCTTCGTCCTGCGGGATATTGAATTTCACTGCCTGCTTGCCGACGTAGAGGTTGATCTTACCAGGCGCACCGCCGACGTAGCCAAAGTCCGCGTCCGCCATTTCGCCCGGTCCATTGACAATGCAACCCATCACCGCGATGCGCACGCCTTTAAGGTGGCCGGTCGCTTCACGGATCTTCTGCGTCGTAGTCTGGAGGTTGAACAAAGTTCGTCCGCAACTCGGGCAAGCGACGTAGTCGGTTTTGAAGATACGTGCGCCGGCCGCTTGAAGGATATTGTAGGAAAGACGCAGTGACTGACCGGGTGCGGACTCGCCTTGGACGATGATCGCATCGCCGATGCCATCGCAGATCAGCGCGCCGATCCGACGCGCTCCGGTCAGCAGGGCTTTCTGGAAATCGACGTCTCCCGTCGCCGGATCGAGCGTGTCCTTGAGGAGGATTGGGTGGCGTGGATCGATCTGGAATGCCAGCATCCGGAAGGCCGGAACGACCGGAAGATCGAGCCCGTTTTTCACCGTGACCAGCTTGGGCTCTGAGAACTGATTGATCTCGGAAATCGCCGCCCCATCCCGCGGATCGACTTCGATCACGCCGGACTTCTCCACCACAATCTCTGGTTTGAAGTCGCCCATCTTCTCGATCTTGTGAGCCACCGCATTCCACTTTTCCTGAGAGACGAAGACACGGATCGGATGCTCGCCACCGAGTTTGTGACCCATCACTTCGAGCGATTCGCTACGACGTCTCTCGTAGCTGAAGGGATCATAGGATGGAGAGAGCGACGCCGGTGAAACTTCATTCTCCTTGCTTTGAAAAGGCTCTGCCAAGGCTTTCGCTACCGGGATTTCATGGATCGCATCTTCTGTGAGAGAAACGCGGATGGTGTCGCCGATGCCGTCGCCTAACAGCGAGCCGATGCCGATCGCACTCTTGATGCGGCCGTCTTCACCGTCGCCGGCTTCCGTCACGCCGAGGTGGATCGGGTAGTTCCAATCTTCTCCCTCCTGATCGAGCCGTGCGACGAGCAAGCGGTAGGCTTCGATCATCACCTTCGGGTTCGAGGCCTTCATCGAGAAAACGAAGTTATGATAGTCGTGCTCACGCGCGAGTCGGGCGAACTCCAGGGCGCTTTCGCACATCCCCAGCGGCGTGTCGCCGTAGCGGTTCATGATACGGTCGGAAAGCGAGCCGTGGTTGGTGCCGATGCGCATCGCGCGGCCGAGTTCCTTGCAGAGCTGGACCAGCGGCACGAACTGCTCGCGGATGCGCTCGAGCTCGTCGGCATACTGGTCATCGGTGTATTCGCGAACTTCGAACTTCTTTTTGTCGACGTAGTTGCCCGGATTCACGCGGACTTTTTCGACCCATCTCGCGGCTTCAAGCGCGGCGTCCGGTTTGAAATGGATGTCGGCGACAAGGGGCACTTGGCAGCCTGCCGCGCGAACTTCGCGGGCGATGTTTTCAAGGTTCGCAGCGTAGATCTTGGTTTGGGCGGTGATGCGCACGATTTCGCAGCCCGCATCCGCGAGATCGAGGACCT
>CAZVMS010000136.1:0-2667 GCA_964628795.1 uncultured Haloferula sp.
GTATTCGCGCCCCGCGCCATCTGACCTCTGACCTCTGACCTCTGACCTCTGACCTCTGACCTCTGACCTCTGACCTCTGACCTCTGACCTCTGACCTCTGACCTCTGACCTCTGACCCTTGGACTCCAAACCCCCACCCCATGCCCACGCCTCGCCAATCAAGTCTCGGTATGCAGGGCGTTCAAGCCAGGGAAGAAATCGGACCAGGAGGGATAGGATAAGTAGGATCAAGGCCACGAAATCCGACCCTTTTGATGTCCATCAAGATGATGGGGGGCTCAACTCCGGCAAAAACTGAGCGCAATGACTCCAAAATCCTATCCATCCCATCCATCTTGGTCCGAAAAATCCAGTGGGAGCCCAATTGCCTCCCAATCAGCGCTCCAACGTTAAGCGAAGAACCTGATCCCAGCGCTCAAGCTCGCGGTCATACGAAAAATTCTTTTGATAAGAATCTAGAACCCTCCCCTGCCAAGACTTCAAGTGTTCCGGACACTCTCCGAGCTTGTTCATTTCCTTAGCAATCGATTCGAGAGACTCCGACCCGAGATTGAAGCCAAGATTCAGTTCGCGAATCCAGATTCCAATATCAGATCCGGGGGCACCGTCATAAAGGACTGGCCTCCCCGCTGCCAAAGCCCCAAAAAACTTCGATGGCACTACCGTCCCTTCCCAACCCTCTTTGAGACTGATCATGTGGAAATCTGCGGCGCTCAGGCGCTTGCCAAGTTCTGACAATGGACAAAACCCCACGAATCGAATGTTCGTGTCGGATGGGTCAACCATCGCTTCCACTTCGGCATAGCGGTTCCCGTGACCCGCAAAGCAGAAGGCAACCGAGGCGTGCTTCCTCCTCATCAAGCGGGCGAGCTCAAGAAACTTATCAAAGGTGTGCGCCTGCCCGATCGTTCCAGAATAGAGAACTCCAACCTTCGCATCACCAAACAATTCCGCCCGTACCCCAGCGTCGACCACCCCACCCGTTTCGGATTCAGCCAATGCCCAAGGGACTAACGTTTCACGAACCGCACCCGGAGCATAGTCACGGAGACGCTGCTTCATGCACGGACCAATATCAGCAATCAGATCGACCGGACGGTAGAAACGCTTCAGCAACCGCCGCAGCAACTTGGCACCAAGTGAAATCCACCTGGACTTCTGCGCCTCAAGAATCTCGGGATACAGATCGAAGACCCACAACCCAAGTTTCGTCGAAGGATAGATGCGCCTCAATGAAGGAAGCATCAATTGAGAAAACTGAGGATCCGTGCCCAAAATCAGGGCATCCGGAGCTGGCAGCTGCTTCAGCTTCGTAAGCCATCCACGTTGAATGACATAAGAATTCTTTAAGCGTCCTAACATCGACCGTTGATCATATTGCTTCCGAGGAACGCGAATAATCCGCATCCCTCCCCACGCCTCATCGAGGCACTCAATCACCGCCTCCTGGTCGCGACAGAACCGATTGCTTGTGACGACCGTCACATCCCATCCTCGTGCAACCAGTCCTTGAGCAAGCCCCTTTTTAAGTTCGGCACTGACGACGGTATCTGGGTGGAAGAAGTGATAGAGAATGTAAACAGTTGGTTTCATCACACTGAAATTCCGGAGCCCGGGGGACGTTCTTTGTTCCTCACCCGGATTTCTCACCATTCGCGTGGGCGAGGCGCGGCAGACCGAGCTTGGGTGAGATTTCCGGGCGAGTGCCTTGTTCTTGGTTGGATCAGGCGGAGGTGGCGATCCAGTCGCTGGTTGGTCCGGTGAAGGTGGCGATTCCCTCGAGGATCGACTCGACCCGGGTGGCGGGTTGCCAGTTCTAGGTTTCGTGGGCGGAGGTCAGAATTAGAAGCAGAAGCTCTTGTGTTTGTTGATCATGCTTCCTAGCTGCCCCCCCCATGGTAGCAGCTTGGATTTGGAGCTTTTGGTCTCGTTCTTGGGCCAAGTTTTGGAGAGTTCAAACTGGCGGATTTAATCAGCGGCGTTGCGGAGCTTTGAATGGATTTGATCGACCGAGGCATTATGCAGAGGCCGGGACGAGGTGATGCTCACGATCCGCAGCGAATGCCAAAGAAGCTTGAATGTCTTTGGGGGGTGAGTTCTGGGTAATCGAAAATGATTCCGGTATTGTTCATTCCTGCGGCCAGCCAGTCTAGAATGTCATAGACGGTGTTTCAGAGGTTCGGAGGCACAAGGCACAAGGCACGCGACGCAGTCGCACAAAGCACCATCGTTACTCAAAGACTGCGGGCAAATTCCTCAAGCGTGGCGGCCTGGATGGCCGCTTTGTGGAGGCTGCGCAGTCGGTTCAGGTCGTGGACGGTGGCAATGGCGTCCCGCAAGCCGTCGGGGATCGAAGTGAAGCGGATCTCCAATGCTTCCAATAGGCCGTCCTGAAGACCTTTCTGAAGACCTTTCTGAAGACCTTTCTGAAGACCCTCCTGAAGACCTTTCTGGAGACCTTCTTCACGGAGTTGATCGGCAAGTGTCATGGCAGTGGTTTGGAGTTCGCGGTGAGTGACGGATCGTACCTTACGATCAAAGGCGCCTTTGTCAATGTCAGCGCGGAGCATGTAGCGAATGAGCATTTCGAGAGTTTCCCGCGGAAGCTGCATCATGAGCACCTCATCCCAGACCGAGTCGTCGAGCAGTGCGGCGATCCGCTCAGCC
>CAZVMS010000137.1:0-1518 GCA_964628795.1 uncultured Haloferula sp.
GTCGAGCGGTATTAAACAGACACACCTTTTATCACAATTCCTTTGACGCCGCTTTCTCAGGCGATCAAGCTCCTCTCCGTCATGGCTCAGAAGCGATGGATCAGCCCTTGGAAGGACTCGGCAGACAAGCCGAGAGTATTAAACAGACACACCTTTTATCACAATGGATCAGCCCTTGGAAGGACTCGGCAGACAAGCCGAGAGTATTAAACAGACACACCTTTTATCACAATTCCTTTGACGCCGCTTTCTCAGGCGATCAAGCTCCTCTCCGTCATGGCTCAGAAGCGATGGATCAGCCCTTGGAAGGACTCGGCAGACAAGCCGAGCGTCTATCATGTGATTTCCCGAGTGGTGGATCGGCGTTTTGCCTTCGGACCGGAGGAAAAAGAGAAATTCCGGATGTTCATGCGTATGGCGGAAAATTTCACGGGTTGCCGGGTGCTGACTTACTGCGTGATGTCCAATCACTTCCACATCCTGCTGGAGGTGCCACCGATGCCGGAAGAGGGCTTGGCGGATGAATTGCTGTTTGATCGGCTACGGGCGCTGTATTCGAAAGGTCGCGTGGCGGCGGTGTCCGAGGAGCTGGCGGAGCTGAGGAAACGCGGCAACACGACGGCGGAGCTCGCTTTAAAGAAAGCCTACACCTACCGGATGCAGGATTTGAGCGAGTTCATGAAGGTGCTTTTGCAGCGCTTCAGTCACTGGTTCAACAAGGCGCATGATCGCACCGGGCGGCTGTGGGAGCAGCGCTTCAAGAGCGTGATGGTGGAGAGCGGTGTGGCATCGCGGACGATAGCGGCTTACATCGATTTGAATCCGGTGCGGGCTGGGATTTGCGAGGATCCTGCGGACTATCGATGGAGTGGCTATGCCGAGGCGGTGGCGGGTGGAAAGCAGGCCCGTGGTGGGTTGGTGCGCGCGTTGAAGCTTGGGGACAATCATGAAGGCACAGCTCGGGCTTGGGCCCAGGGAGGACTGGCAAAGGAGTATCGCGCACTGCTGTTAGGGGGCGCTGCTGAGGTGAAGATCGATGGCGAGGTGAAGCGCAAGGGAATGAAACCCGAGCAAGTTGAGGCCGAGCTTGCGGCGATGGAGAATCGCGGGAGCGACTTGGCGATTTCGAAGGTGATCCGGCATCGGGTCAGATATTTTTCGGACGGCGTGGCGATTGGCGGTCGAGATTTTGTGGATGATGTTTTCCGAGGATGCCGTGAACGATTTGGTTCCCGGCGCAAGGACGGAGCAAGGCGGGCACGTGGTGCGCTGGCGGAATTAGCTGGAACGATCTGGTCAGCGCGGGATCTGCGGTCCGGTGTGGGGTGAGCGGGATTGAATCGATGAGATTGGGTTCGGTCGGCAAAAGAAGGTGCTAGGGAAAGCGCCGGGATAAACCGGCTTGGAATAGAGAATGAAAGAGTCTTACAGAGAAAACCTAGCCAGTAACTCTGGCCACAAGCCCTACGCTGGGATCGGTGACGGTCCGGGTGTAGCATGGGTAAGTGGAGACGCAGG
>CAZVMS010000138.1:0-2305 GCA_964628795.1 uncultured Haloferula sp.
GCCGCCTGCGACGTGGTCGCCACGACAACAAGAATTCCGTGCGAACGAATGACAATCGTCCGGCGATTCGTTACCCTTCCGCATGGCTGCGGTTTTTCCTCCCTATGTCGATCGCCTGAGATTTCCGATTCTCGCCTCTCAAGCAGAGAGCGAGATACCGCGACAATCCCTGATGGCTTGCGATGGGCTTCTTGCTCTGGCTCCTGAGAACGTCGGGAAGGCCGATTTAATTGGACGGTCCCCGGGACGCGAATGGCACGAGTACGGGGACGCGCGATGGCCTGGAGCTTTTAGCTGGGTTGAGTTTGCGGTGACGAACCAGACATCTTTTCAAGTCGCCGCTGCCCTAATCGTCCGCCACAAAGTTCCTGACTTGGAAACCGATCCCTTGGGTTGGATTGCGCGAAATCATCCGATGGCACAGGTTTTTCCCGGCTTTGCTGCAGGGAAGTTGATCGAGAGGTTCGGCTCCATGCTCGCCCAGCAAGCGAGATCCGATGAGGAGATTCCGGAGCCAGACGATGCGGGACCTGCTCACGTGCAAAGCTACTGCCTCTATGGGAAGTGTCTTAGTAGTAGTAATCCCCAGCAGGTTGCGATCTATACCGACGTACTCAACAAAGAGGGAATTCCCATCGCGAGATTCCGAACCGCCGAATTCACAGTCCACAACATCCCATGGTGCCGCTTCGCCCTGAACGCTCTCTTCCATCTCAATGGTGTCCGCCTCGGCGGGTTGCCATTCGTAGAGCACCGGCAGTTCGCCGAGTTCACTCCGGCAATTCTTCTCGGCGACCGGACGCCTGAAAAATGGACCGCTTTCCATCCGTGCAGAACCCTGAGATTACGACCGGCGGTAAGGTCGCTGCCTGCTCCGTTGCTCACCGATGGCCTGATCGACTCCGACGCCTTTCAACTGATTCTCGAAACCCGTCGGCGCGAAGCCAATGCCGAACTTCTAGCATTCAATCGGTTGGTCCGCCCCAGAGATCTAGCCCTACAGAATTCCGACTCCAATGCCACTATTGGGGCGGTCACCCACCGGGCAAACGGAGCTGCAATCTACATGTTGCCTGAGCGACTTGTGGAGGAGTTCGACAAAACTGATTGCTCCGAAGTGAGGATCGCCGATCTCCAGTTGCCGTTCCCCAACCTCTTCCTGAAATTCGTCCCCCAAGAGCCAATCGCGCTAACTGATGGAGCGTTAGTCGACGGCTGCTACGTCGTGAAACAAGGAGCTGAGATCCTCCTCTCATTGACCTCCCGTCTTGAGGGTGTGGACTACGCGAATTCTTTCTCTCTCACCTGCATTGATCCAACCTTCGTGCTTCATCTTCCCACTCAGAATCCCGAAATGACCGTAAATCAAGCCGTGGAGCTGGGAATCGAAGCCTTCCTTCTCGAGAATGCCCCCCCTGAGAAAGATCTAAGCAGGTCAGTCGAGCGGGCCGATGGCATGACGACAGAGTTGGTTGACATACGTGGACCAAGCAGGAAACGGCGCATCGCACGCTTCAGATCTCAGGAGCCAGCGTTTCGAGCTTGTTTGAATATTATCGTGAATGCCGCGTGCTTTGTGGTTTCTCGGTCGGATGACATCGAGGAAACATGGGAAGGAACGCCTCCAGATGATCTTTGGGCAACGGCCGCGGCAGTGGCTGAAACGCGCTCTGCGCGTGACAGGAAAGCTGGAGCCTTAAGGAGGATCGACAATGGCGATTTCACCCGGGTAAAGATTTGCGGTAGGAAACTGTTCGTGGAGAGACCGGACTCCGCACATAACGACAAAGGGAGCTCCCCTCGAGCCCATTGGCGGCGAGGACATTGGCGGCGCCAACGTCATGGTCCCGGCCTCGCGTTGATCATTCTGCGCTGGATTCGCCCTACGCTGGTAAAAAAAGACGCAGGTTCCCCGGTCGAAACTCGAATTTATGATGTGTAGAAGACTCTCCTAAAAAGCTTGAAACGGCAGAGAGATACAAGGCTTGCCACACACCTTGACGCCGTCTTCCTCGCACTGGTCATCGATTGGGTGAAAAATCGAATCCTCGCTACATTTCGAGATCACTGAGGAAGGTCATGAAGCCGTATTTCCCAAGCGCCAGAGCTTCCTCCCTGAGCAGGTGGTCCCTAGATTGACCCTATTCGAAAAGCCATTGACCGACCGAAAACACGTCGCAGCCTGCGTATGAATCATTCATTGAAAATAAAATAAATACCTTGAAAAGGTGTGACGCAACATGTTGTAATTCAATAACTTAATTTCACTCAGCAAATTGAATAAACCAACACGTGCGACACGCCA
>CAZVMS010000139.1:0-5963 GCA_964628795.1 uncultured Haloferula sp.
TCCGCCCTCGAACCCTTTGGAGGCAAAGCCAAGTGGGAAGCCCTGATGCTTCGCGCCGCCACTGCCATCGCCGAAAACTTCATCGAAAACACCCCGACTGACGGCATCAGCTACTGGGACCAGGGTGGCCCGAACATCCACCAGCTCGGCGACTATCTGAACCAGCCCGCCGACCCTTACAACGAGTTCGAACCGGTTGACTCCACCGCCTCAGCCATCACCTGCCAAGGCCTCTTCCGCCTCGCTCGCTATCTCCGCAGCAAAGGCGACACCGTCAACGCCGATCGCTACGAAAAGGCCGGACTCGTCACCGCCAACAGCCTCTTTTCCGAGCCCTACATCAGCACCGATGAGAACCACCAAGGCCTCCTCCTTCACAGCATCTATCACCACCCCAACGGCTGGGACAATCGCCCCGACCCGACGAAAGCTCCCTACGGTGAATCGAGTATGTGGGGTGACTACCACGCCATGGAACTCGCCGTTTACCTCCAGCGCCTGATCCACAAGGGCCCCTACCTCCAGTTCTTCGCCTAAGCGTATCGCAAATGGCCGAAGGCCACTCCCACTTAGAGTTTCAATCTTAAAGTTTCCCCATGGACCGCCTCGCCATCCACACCATCACCACCAAAGCCTGGGACCTCCCCACCGCCGCGAAAAAGTACGCCGACGCCGGAGTCCGCGGTATGGGCGTCTGGCGCCAGTGGCTCGATGGCCGACCGCTCGCGGAATCCCGCCAAATCCTCGACGACCACGGCATCACCGCCGTCTCGCTCGTCCGCGGCGGATTCTTTCCCCACCTCACCCCCGAGGAAAAGCAGCAGTCCATCGACGACAACCACCGCGCCCTCGACGAAGCCGCCGCGATGGGCGCCTCCCAAGTCGTGCTGGTCTGCGGTGCCAAGCCTGAACTCTCTCTAACAGAGTCGCGCAAACACATCACCGAAGGCATCGCCGCCTGCATTCCCCACGCGGAGAAGCTCGGCGTCAAACTCGCCATCGAGCCCCTTCACCCGATGTATGCCGATTGCCGAAGCGCCGTGAATACCCTCGGCCAAAGCACCGACATCATCGAGCAACTCGGCTCGACCCGAGTCGGCATCGCCGCCGACGTTTATCACATCTGGTGGGACCCGAATCTCGAACAGGAAATCCAGCGCGCCGGCAAACACATCTGCGGTTTCCACGTCTGCGACTGGCTCACCCCGACCAACGACTTCCTCAACGACCGCGGTCTCATGGGCGAAGGCTGCATCGACATCCAAGGCATTCGCCAACAAATCGAAGCCACCGGCTTCAACGACTGGGTCGAAGTCGAAATCTTCTCCGACCGCTGGTGGTCCCACGACCCCGACGAATACCTCACCAAAATCATCCAAGCCTACAAAAACCACGTCTAAATCAAAAAAACCGGACCGCGCGACGCTGTCGCGCATGATCAACCTCGCTTCAAAGCGCGACAGCGTCGCGCGTTCCATTTCAAAATCATGAAAACACATCGTATCGGCATCATCATGAACGGCGTCACCGGACGCATGGGCACCAACCAGCACCTGCTGCGCTCCATCGACGCCATCATCAAACAAGGCGGCATCAAAGTCAGCCCCGAAGAAGTCATCATGCCCGACCCCATTCTCGTCGGCCGCAATGAAACCAAGCTCAAGGAACTGATCGCCAAATCCTCGGTCGAAAAATACACCACCGATCTCGACTCGGTGATGAATGATCCGGCCTACGAAGTTTACTTCGACGCCCAGTCCACCCTCCGCCGCTTCGATGCCGTCAAGCAAGCCGCCGCCGCCGGCAAGCACGTCTACTGCGAAAAGCCGACCGCGATCAAAACCGAGGACGCTTACAAGCTTTACGAAATCTGCCGTGACGCCGGCGTGAAAAACGGCGTCGTTCAGGACAAGCTATGGCTCCCTGGCCTCGTCAAATTCACGCGACTCAAGGAGAATGGTTTCTTCGGAGATATCATGTCCGTGCGTGGCGAGTTCGGCTACTGGGTCTTCGAAGGCCACACCGTCCCCCCTCAGCGCCCTTCATGGAACTACCGCAAGGAAGACGGCGGCGGCATGATCATCGACATGCTCTGCCACTGGCGCTACGTCATCGATAACCTCTTCGGCAAAGTGAAGAGCGTCTCGACCCTCGCCGCCACCCACATTCCCGAGCGCATCGACGAAGCCGGCAAGGCCTACAAGTGCACCGCCGACGACTCCGCCTACAGCACCTTCGAACTCGAAAACGGCATCATCTGCCACTTCAACTCCTCATGGAACGTCCGCGTCCGCCGCGATGACCTGCTCACCATGCAGGTCGATGGCACCAAGGGTTCCGCCATCGTCGGCCTCCGCGACGTCTGGGTCCAACACTACGGCAACACCCCACGCCCCGTCTGGAATCCCGACATCAAACAGCCGATCGATTTCTTCGAAGGCTGGAGCAAAGTCCCCGAGCAGGAAACCTACGACAACGCCTTCAAGATCCAGTGGGAAATGTTCCTCCGCCACGTCGTCCTCGACGAGCCATGGGAATACAACCTGTTAGAAGGTGCCAAAGGCGTCCAACTCGCCGAACTCGGCCTCGAATCCAGCGAAAAGCGCGCCTGGATCGACATTCCAGATCTCAAGGCATAAAACGGTGGCTGAGGCTTCCAAGCCTCATCGCCCAACAGAACGACCTGGAAAGCATGACAGCACTCATCACTGGCGGCTCCCGTGGCATTGGCCTCGGCTGCGCCCTCGCCCTCGCCAACGAAGGCCACCGCATCGCCATCAACGGCATGCGTCCGGAATCCGACATCACCGAAGCCCTCGAGCAAATCAAAGCCACCGGAGCGCCGGAGGTCCTCTACTGTCAAGGCGACGTCGGCACCGAGGAAGGCCGCTCCGCCATCCTCGATCGCATCCGCTCCGAGTTCGGTTCCCTGAACATCCTCGTCAACAACGCCGGCGTCGCCCCCGCCGAACGCAAGGACGTGTTAGAGACCACCCTCGAAAGCTATCGCCGCCTCATGGGCATCAACCTCGAAGGCCCCTACTTTCTCACTCAGTCCGTCGCCAACTGGTTCATCGAGCAAAAAGGAGCCAATCCTGATTTCCAAGGCATGATCATCAACGTCAACTCGATCAGCGCCACCGTCGTCTCCACCAATCGCGGCGAATACTGCGTCTCCAAAGCCGGACTCAGCATGGTGACCCAGCTCTTCGCCGCCCGCCTCGGCGAATACGACATCCCCGTTTACGAAGTCCGTCCCGGTGTCACCAAGACCGACATGACTTCCGGCGTCACCGACAAATACGACAAGCTCATCGCCGACGGCCTCTGCGTCACTCCCCGCTGGGGCTTTCCAGAAGACATTGGCAAAGCCATCGCCAGCCTCGCCCGTCGCGACTTCCCCTACTCCACCGGCCAAACCATCATGATCGACGGCGGCCTCACGATCCCGCGCCTGTAGAAAGCACTCGGGGAGCGCTCGGCTTGCAGCCACCGGGCATCCCCGGGCCCCCACCCCCGAGCAAAGCCAACCCTCAAGAGTCTCAAGCCGCCCACCCTCGGGGACTGCAAGTCCCTGCTCCTTGCAGGGAACCGGCGGTCGTGCCATATTCACTTCATCGTGCGAATCCTTCTTGCAGCCATCCTCCTCATCCTTCGGCTTGCCGCCCACCCGCTCCCCGGCTTCCCAAGCTTCTCCGAGCTTGATCTCCCCGCCGACACCACCCAAAAGCGAATCGCCTTCGTCAAACTCGCCCTCGAGTCCGCCTCAGAACTCAAGCTCAACAAGTATCTCTTCGGCAGCGCCGACCCCTTGCGCGGCGGCTTCGACTGCTCCGGCTCCGTCTTCTACCTCCTCCAAAAGAGCGAAATCGATCCGCCGCGTTCCTCATCCACTCAATTCGACTGGATCAAAAAAGCGGGCATCCTAACAGAAGTCCCCACAAGTGTCACCACCCTCGACGCCCCCATCTTCGCCAAGCTCAAACCCGGCGACCTCCTCTTCTGGTCCGGCACCTACAGCCCGAGCGACGGAAGCAACAACAAAATCACCCACGTCCAGATCTACCTCGGACGGGAAAAAAAAGACGGCCTCCCGGTCATGATCGGCTCCACCGACGGGCGCAGCTATCGAGGCAGCCCCCGCACCGGCTTCGGCACCTACGATTTCAAACTCCCGAGCGAATCATCAAAGTCACGCTTTGTCGGTTTCGGACCACCGCCTCCTTTCGTGGAAAAATAGAAGACCAAATCAAGCCTCGCGGCTGATGATTCTTCCGCCGCGTTCTTTGACCACCGCCATCAGCTCCGCATTCGGATCCTCAAACTCCGCACTGTAGCCCTTCGCATAGTTGAAAAGATGCTTGTGAAGGTATTCAAAAAACACCTCCCGCTCTTCCAGCTTCAGCCGGTACCAGATCGCGATGTTCAGCGTCCGGGTCACCTTCTGCATCATCGCTAGTGTCAGAGCCCGCCCTTTCCGCGCCCGCTGGACCTGCTTGTGTGTCAGCTGCTCCGGCGAAGCCTCCACCATGTCGTGGACGCTCAAACTCCAGGCGTCCATCAGGGCTGCGACGGGTTGCTGACCGTGCTCACGCGTTGTTTCCATCCCCCACCGCATAACCTCCGCTTTCCCACTGGCAAACACAAATCACACGGCTATCGTCCATTCATGCCTAGCAAGAAGGACATTCTGGACCTCCATTTCATGGATGCCCGCTACAAACTCATCGATATCGCAGCCTTCCTCGACCGCGTGGAGCGCCACCCCGGAGCAGGCGATTTCCGCCTCAATGCCTTAAAAATGGCTATCCCTCTTCTCCTTTCCGACCAACCCGGTCGCGCCAAAGCCATCCTCGAATCCTTCTCCGACTTCTCCACCGAGCCCGCAGCCACCGCCCACACTCAAGGAGCCTCAGGCGCGTTGAACCCAGCCCTTGCCGAAGGATGAAATACATCGAGCCCCACGCCCACATGGTCAGTCGCACCACCGACGACTACCAAACGCTCGCCCTCGCCGGTTGCGAGGCGATCTGCGAACCCGCCTTCTGGGCTGGCTTCGATCGCTCGTCCCCGAAAGGTTTCTACGACTACTTCCGGCAACTCACCGAATACGAACCGGCGCGCGCCGCGAAATTCGGCATCCCGCACTTTTGCTGGCTCTGCATCAATCCAAAGGAGGCCGAGGACCCCGTCTTCGCCCGTGAAGTGATGTCGCTCATCCCCGAGTTCATCGACCAACCCAGCGTCCTCGGCATCGGCGAAATCGGGCTCAACAAGAACACCCGCAACGAACTCGCGATCTTTGAAGAGCACGTCCAGATCGCCCTCGACCGCGACCTGCCCATCCTCATCCACACCCCGCACCTCGAGGACAAACTCAAGGGCACCCGCTTGATGCTCGACTCACTCGCGAACTTCAGTTCGCTGCATCGCGACAAGGTCATCATTGACCACGTCGAAGAACATACGGTGGATCTCGTACTTGATCAAGGATACTGGGCCGGCATGACCCTCTACCCGGAAAGCAAGTGCACACCGAACCGCGCCATCGACATCCTTGAAACCCACGAAGGCTCGAAACTCTGGCTGAACTCCGCCTGCGACTGGGGCGTCTCCGATCCACTCGCCGTGGTGAAATGCGGATTCGAAATGAAGAAGCGCCAGCACTCCGCCGAAGCCATCGAAAAGATCCTCTTCGACAACCCAAAGCGTTTCCTTTCCCAGTGCCCGAATTTCAAATTGGACGGAGCAGACCGCAAGGTGAGTGCGAATTCATGACCACGAATTCGTAAAATACCGGGAGCCCAACCCTGCAAGCAGTGCTAGCTTGACCCTATTCGAAAAGCCATTCGGGCAGGGTGATTTTCGAATTTTTAGTTGAAGCGGGCGGTCTGCAGAGGGTGCCGAGGGCTTGCGGGAGGTGCGCAGCGCCTTTCACTGGGAAAAATGGCCCAGCACCCTGA
>CAZVMS010000140.1:0-34410 GCA_964628795.1 uncultured Haloferula sp.
TCCCACTCCGCGAACTCGTTCCTGTGTTCGCCTGCAAGTTCACCGTAATCGTACCATTGTTACTCCCGCTCGTCGGACTCACCGAAATCCACGACGCGTTGTCACTCACGCTCCAACTCACGTTCGAACTCACCGAAACCGTGTAACTCTGTGTCGACCCGTCCTTCGTCGCACTCGTTGGACTCACACTTAGACTTGGCACTTTGTAGCCTCTAGCACCAACTTCATTGAAATCACTTAAACCACCAGTTGAAGTTCCGTGGTCTGCTCTGATCCAGTAGTAATAATCTACTCCCGCACTGGCACTCGTATCAGACCATGGCGCGTCAGAAGCCTGGAAGTTTGTCCTCAACACAGCTGCATTGAGAGGATTCGTGGTTGTGCCACGGTAAAGCACATACGATTGGGCACCGTCCACCACTGACCAATCCACCAAAATTTTGTCGGATCGTAGAGTAGAAGCCGTCACCACGAGAGGAGCTGCAGTGTAGGTCACTTCCAGCCTCAAGTTACTTATCCTGTAGTGATGATCGTCATTGGCGAAGGGAGCGTCCGATTCATCAGTGCTTCTGAAAAAAACCCCAAAATCAACACCGGGCACAATCCAATTCTTGTTTATAGACATTGGATTAGACCAAATCGGCGCATTTGGAGTCGTGTCACCAATAACGATTGATGCAGCGGAACCTATCGAAGCATAAGCAGTCGTAATGTTGTCAGCGAAGTCCGCCCATTGGCTCGGTGCATAGATTGCTTCAACGTCACCGAATCCATCCGTGTCAACACTGGAGCGTGTATTATACATCCGAGCTGACACCACTTCGGCATTATCAGGAAGCCCGTCCAAATTCCAAAATGCGAAGCCTCGGTAGATATTATCACTACCGACATTGTCCTGCACTCCGCAATCAACAGAATTCAACTCACTGTAACTAGATCCCGTTCTTTCAATGGACCCAAGAGCATTACCATTCGACTGAAATGGCATGTTGACCACTTTTCCTATAGCCACATCAAAAAAGCTTAGGAGTAGACAGAGGACTATTCTAGGTAATCTTTTCATAGTAGCTAGGTTGTTAGTAAAGAGTGATTAAAAATTTATTTGCTGTGGCGCAACACTAGTGCCAAAAGAACACTTGGACGGCACCCATCCCCCTCCAACAAAAAAATGACTTGGCTGTCAAAATCCATCACCCACCCGCAGTTCATCCGAAAGGGGGCTCTGAAAGCATGAAAGGGGGCAGCCCCGGATTTCGAGCATTGAACGGGAGCCATGGATGGAATTAGCCTCGATAGACGAGGGCTAACCGCAGCAACAGATGGGTTAATAAGACCCACTTGGAAGATCAGCAACCGAGTTTCGCATCCCACAATCTTGCTCCAACTCTTACCTCGCCCGCCTTCCCGCATGGAAAGTGGATGATTCGGGATTGCGTGGGCACTCATAACCGTAACACCACGTATCCCAAAGCACTCATCTCCAGACTGCCAATCATATTCCATCAAAACCCTGTCATATTCTGATACGCCATGACTTTCAGAGAGTTGATTCAAGGACTGATCATTAGCGTCAACGTTCGCACAAACTCCAGAGGAGGTGGCCCATGCTCTCTCAGGCGCTTTTCTGATCGCCCTCATTCGCTGCCTCTCTCCTCTCTATTTCCCCGCAGCCTCTTCACCAGCCTCAGCTCCTCCTCCAGAATCTCGGGAAACTGAGGGTCACAGGATTCACGGATGATCGCTTTCAGGTTTTGTTCGAGACGTGACCTGAATCGGCTGAGCGCCACCCGCCCATTGCCGGGGGTGCAGTCGAGTTTCTTCCAGGCATCAGCTGCGCTCGTATTCCCTTCTGCCACCGCGAGCAGGGTTTCAAAATGGTGAGGCCGGGTCCGGTAGTAACTCTGGGTGCGACGCACCGCTTCCTCAAACATCTGGAGGGCGCACTGACGATCATAGGCCTCATCTGGGCGTTCGTAATCTCTCGCACTCAACTCTACATCCTCGTGATCCACATGCTGAGCACTCCCTCCGCGCTTCTGCGAGGCGGACTTACGGCGCTGGTCGAGTAGAAAGCGGTCAAACTTCCAGCGCAGGAAGGAGCGGAGCTTGCCGAATTCCCGGTCTGGCTTGTCGATGAAGTTTTCCTCGAGGAGATGCTTGAAGAACTGCTGGACGGCATCGTCCGCGTCCTCGGGCGATAGCTGCTTGCCGACCGCCACCAACTGAAGCGGGCTCCAGTAAACGCGTGCCATGTAGTCCCAGATCTCCTTGCGATCCGCCTCATCGGTGCGATGAGAAAAGATGCTCCAGCGGGTAGTGGGAAAGATTGACATGCGGGGGGAAGTGGCGGTCGGCTAGTCATCAGCAATGTAAGGCTCACTACTTTGGAAGCCTGAGATCGCGCGGCGGGAATTGGAAAGCACCACCGTCCGCGCGGTCCCAAGCACCCTCGCCTTGACGGCGATGTGGGCCGAGGAATCCAGAGTCGCGATCACCTCGCCGTTCGCGGTGTCGGCGAGCACCACGCTACCAAGGGTGCCGCGATCGGGCTTGAAGGCAATCAGACGCTGGGAGTCAGGGATCATGACTTTAGGAATCAGCTTACACCTAATACTCCGTAATTCGGATCGATCCGTTACCGAGAATTCGCGAATTTCTTTTTTCCCATCGCCAACCAGCACCTTGGACTCATCAGCGGTGAAGGCGGCTCCATTGAAATAGCCCTGATAGAGAGGCGTATTGGTCCCTTCTTGGACATCCACCAAATTCACCGGGCCCTTCCGCTCGAAGTCGCCGCTGATCCAGAATCGACCACTGGGTGAGGGATCGAAAAGACGGCCATTGCCCAGCTCTCCAAGGGATTTCCCTGTTTGAGGGTCAAAGAACAGGAGTTTCCCGATGCTGATATCGCCGATCAGCTTGGAGCCATCGGGCGCGAAGTCAAAATTCGTCCATTTGTGGGCACGGATCGGACGGTCACTCGCTGAGAAGCTGCGCAGCGGCTCGATGACGGGAGGAGCATCGGGATTTCCTTCGTCCAGCTGATAGATGACGATCCATGAATCTCCCCAGCTGTCGTTCACACTGAAACTTTCGGATTCATGAAGCACGACCGCCAGAGTCTTGCCGTCCGCGGGTGAAAGGCTCAGCCCGCAGCAATAGGCGACTCTCCCCTTCTCCGGTGTCGCCAGTGACTCAGGCCACGCGAGCTTCCACCGGCGGGTGACCTTTCCCTCACCATCACGGGCCTCGAGGTGGCTTGCCCGGGCCTTCACATCCCGACCTGGGAAGCTTCCGAATGAAGGCTGGCCACTGGTGATGGAAAGCACCTCATCTCCCGCGTCGCAAAAGGCCCACTGCTCGGTCGGAGCTTTCCAGTGGTGGTCATTGTCCTCCACCGGTGCGATCTCCAGTTTCCGCATGTCGAAGAATAGCAGTCGCTCGGTTCGCTTCTCCTCTGCGAGAACCAGAATATCATATTCCTCGGATAGTCCGTAAGCTCGAAGATTGCGCGGATTCCATGGCTCGATGGAGTTGGGAATCAGGGTCTCCACCCGTGAGCGTCCCCCTTCCCAATCGACGATGATACGATTGATGTTGTCCTTCTGCCAGAGACTAAAACGCTGATAGGACCCCTTTGTGGGTTCGGTCGAGAAGTCGATTTTCCCCAAGCCGAGGTGAAGGAAGGGCAGATCGAGCGTTCCTGTCTTTTGGCCCGCGCTGAGATCATCAAAGCGCACAATTTGCGCCGAGCCACCGCCATTTTCCCGCGACCAGAGCCCCAACGTGCTTCCGTCGCTCATGGCGTAGTGATTCTGGATCCGTCCCTGAAACTTCCCGACCTCAGAACCATCGGACGCCTGATAGATGGCACTCGCCTGCTCCCAGGTTCCCCCTTTGACGAAGACCTTCCCGTCCTGAAAATCGATCCGCCAGTTTGAGAAATGGCTGAACTTGTTCGGCCATGGGTGAGAGTCGATCAATCCACCATCGCTGAGTGCCCTGAGTTCGAAGCGTTCCCCATCGCTGAGGACACCCAGCCTGCCGCTTCTCCAATCGATCGCACCGGCATCGACGAAACCTGGAACCTCGAAGCGCGCGACCTCTTTCAATTCCTCATCGAGAAGCAGCATGTGACTTGTTTCATTCGGTCGCTTGCCTTCAACTTGAGCAAAGAGGAAGCCCTTGGCCGAGTGGCCTTGCCAATACCAGCGGCCCTCCGGCAGTGAGCTACGGCGAAGCTCGACGACCTCGCGTCGTCCGTCGAGCTGGCGCACTTCGTAGATCGTGAGTCGGTCTTCGCGATCAAAGACCGCTAACTTCACGGCATCCGGATCATCGAGAAATCTCACCATCTTGATCGGGCTGGGATGATCGAGAGTAAAAAATCGCACCGCCAACTGCTTCGCCTGAACTTCGATCTCACGCAGCAGATGCCCGATCTCCCATGGGGGCTTGGCTCCGTCTTCAAATGCCTGTGAAAGCAGATCCCAGGCATCCTGAAGTCGACCGCGTTCGAGCAGATTTCTCGCTCGCGCCAGCAAGGCTTGCTGGCGGGCAGCGGTTGCTTCGGCCTTCGCTTCCGCATTGGCAATTTCCGCTTGATGCCGCGCCGATTCGGCCACGACAAGAAGACTCTCGGTCTCCTTTTTGGCCTCCAATGCTCTGTAGGCGGCATCTTCAGCCTCCGTGCGCAAGCCAGCTTCTCGCTCACGACCATCCACCTCGCGCTGATAGCCCAGCAAACTGATTGCAAGGATTACCGCGAGCGCCGCCGCTCCGGCGAAATACGACCAAGCAAACCGCCTCAAGTGCTTCCCGACACGATAGAGCCGCTCCGTGTGCGCACGTGCTTCCACGGCCTCGCCCTTGAGCCAATGATCCAGATCTGCCACAAAATCATCCATCGATTGATATCGCTCCTCAATCGGCACCCGGATGGCTTTATTGATGACGGCGGCAAGATCATGAGAGAGTTCCGGCTTGAAGCGGCGTGGATCAGGCGCTGAACCCGCTTGACCCAAACGCTCCAGAGCCTCGTTCGTCGACTCCCCGGGGTCGTAGGGAAGTCGACCAGCGACCAACTGAAAGCAGACCACTCCGAGACTAAAAACGTCAGAACGTGTATCGACTTCCGCCCATTTCCCCAAAATCTGCTCAGGTGGGGCATAGCCCAAAGTCCCCGCAGCATCCCCCTCCCGGGTAAAAGCTGCTGCTGTTGCGGGCGACTGGGTCAGGGTTTCCTCGATAAATGCGCGGCCCAAACCAAAGTCCACGACCTTTACCTCCCCATCCTTCGATAGCAGAATATTGGAAGGCTTCAGGTCGCGATGAAGAATGCCGCGCCGGTGGGCAAACGCGACGGCTCTGGCCGTATTACGAATCCACTCGACGATGACCCGTAGCGGCTCGCGATTCGAAGCGGTCAAAACATCCTGACCATCAACCCATTCCATCGCAAAATAGGGAGGGTCATTACCCAAGTATACTTCATATAATCGAACAATCCCGGGATATTCGAGGCGAGAGAGCAGTTCGGCCTCTCTTTCAAAGCGAAAGCGGCGATCTCCTCCGGCAAACCAGCCATCGCCGCGCCCAAAGCCCTTAAATATCTTTAAGGCGACTTCACGCCCGGTCCTCTGATCCACAGCCCTCCACACGACCCCTGTCCCACCTTCACCCAGCTTCTCAATAAGATCAAAGCTCCCAAGCGATTCAAATTCCTCCTCATCCACTAACATGGAACGAAATTAGTTGTCCCAGTTAGTTTCCCTCAACGAAAAACCAATAGATTGAAGGATCATGACAGAGGTAATCAGCCGTCTTCGGCACCTACGACTACGCCACATCCCTAATTTTTCTAATCACTGCCGATTCAGCACTCGGCACTCTTACTCAGAAGACCTAACCAACCGAGCTCCGCAACCAATTCCCGATGTCCGAATTCGAACAAAAAAAGACGCCTCAAAAAAGAGGCTCGGCAAACCGTAGAGTCGCGGTCGGAATGGAAGGGTTATGACTCGCTGAGTTCGCTGAAGATCAAAGAATTAGGGTGATCACTTTGGTTGAGAAGCCGGGCTTCCGGTGGCTCATCTGCCGGGTGGATTTCAGCGATGACGCAGGGGTTTGGGTGTCAGGGTTTTGACGAAAAAGCGTTTGATGAAAGTCGGGAGCACTTCGGGCAGGCAGATTCGCCTGCCGCTCATTCAGTTGATTTTCTTCTTGCTTGATACCCTGTTATGCAAGGCAGCTGGTGGCAGTGTTGCGACAGTCGTCAGAGTGGTTTGAGAATTGGAGGGTGCAGATGCGCAAGGGATTGCTGGATCTGTGTATTTTGTCGGCGCTCTTGCAGGGGGAGTGGTATGGCTACGCGCTGGTGGCGATTCCGGGGATCGGTGTGGCGGAGGGCTCGATTTATCCGCTGCTTTCTCGGCTAGGGAAGCAGGGCTTGGTGACGACACGATTGGAGGAGGGGGGCCTGTCTATTCTGAGTAATCTAACAATAAGTATCGGGGTTGGAAGCGGTTGATGTTCTTTGGCGTGATCTTTCCTGCGGCGGTTTCGGTTTTCGAAATCGTGACGGGATTCTGCGGTGCGGTGTTTTTCGATCCAGTGCCGACGGTTTTCTATGCGGTGCTGGTTCTGTTAGTGCCTGCTTTCAATTGATGGCTTCTGTTAGGGGGAAGAGAGTCGGTTCGCGGGTGCAGGGATTGGCGGTCGGGGTGGCGGTGGCGATTTCAGCGATTTATACTCTGCTGTTCATTCCATTGGTTCCGCTTTCGTTCATCGCGCTGATTGTTTGGGGAATGGGGATGCTTTCGCTGATAAGTCGTTCAACTCGGTGGCACCGCCACGGATGGTGAGGGAAGATTCGACGTTTGGGGGGCGCGGTCGGGCATTTGATGAGTTCGAGTTTGATGATCATCTACCTTCATTCGCTGATAATCTTGGTTTCAGCTTGCGGGTCGCACTGACAGAAAATTCGTTCAACACCTGCACCGATATTCGCTCGTTTGGGTTTTCCCGGAGATCATCCAGGAACCGGCTCGAGATGAGCCGCTTGTCAGGCTCGGATGAATCCCTCGAATCAAGCAGGATGCGTATCCACAAATAGGTCTACTGCAGAACTGTTCCGCATGACCAGCGGAGGCACTCCACGCCCGCGAAGGGCCTTTACGACGGCCAGGGTCACCCGATTCTTCGGCAGGTTTTCATACACCTCCTCAAGGGAAAGCACTCTCAAGGAGACGGCGACGCCAGTTTTTCCATCCTCCGCCGCTGCATATCGGCCCGCAGCCGCTGCTCAGACTCGCCGTCCCAGTAGCCCGGTTGGAGTTCGAGAAAGACACTGCTGTAGGGTAAGGCCGTCGTCGTCCGGATCACTAAGACATCGAAACTCTTCTGCGCATCCTGCACCAAGGTCAACAGCGAGTCCTGCTCCATCTCGATGACCTCATGGCCGTGCAAGGCCGCATCCAGCACCTTGCGATACTCATCGATTCCCGGAGCAAAGTCATTTTCGACCGACCGCAGTTCACGGGTCGAGTAGATGGTCGGGCGAACATGCTCGGTCTTCTCCAGCGTCGTGAGCACCTCGTCTAGAACCACCGGGATGGGCTCGTAGGCATTGATCTGGCGCGTCCCAGGTCGACTGTGAGCCGGAAAGGAAGCTTCCGCGATGACGATCCAGTTCCGGTAACCAAGCTGCGCTGTCTGCACCTCCACCGCGGTTTTCCAGCCATCCTTACTGGTCAAGCCACAGGTCGTGAGGACGAGCACGACCGGTATCAGGATCAGACGATGGAAGAAGCTTGGCAACGCGCCAAATTAATAGTCGGCAATCTCCAGCTGTCAACGTACGCGAATCAATCATTCACCAATCACCACTGGACAAGCTGCCGTCCCATCACAGGATTCAGCATGAACGACCCTGTCCTCATCATCGGAGGTAATTCCGGCATCGGACTTGCCACCGCCCGCGAACTCTCGGTTCAAAACCGCGCCCTCATCGCTGCCGCACGCCACGGCTCCGCCCTCGAAGAACTTGGCATCACCACCCTGCCCTTCGATGCGGAAAACCCCGATCTCAAAGCCGCCCAACTCCCCGATTCCCTCGCCGGGCTCGTCTATTTCCCCGGCACGATCTCGCTCAAGCCCATCCACCGCCTCACCGCCGATGACTTTCAGCGCGATCTCCAAGTGAACCTTCTTGGTGCCGTCCAGGTGATTCAAGCCGCACTGCCCGCCATGAAGAAAAACGGAAATGCTTCGGTTGTGCTTTTCTCTACGGTCGCCGTCACTCAGGGCATGCCCTTCCACGCCTCCATCGCCGCCGCAAAAGGTGCCGTCGAAGGCCTTGCCCGCTCGCTTGCCGCCGAACTCGCGCCGAGTATCCGCGTCAACCTCATCGCTCCGGCCCTCACCGACACGCCGCTCGCCGCCTCCCTGCTGAACTCCGATGCCAAACGCGAAGCCTCCGCCAAGCGCCATCCTCTCAACCAAGTAGGCGATCCCGATGATATCGCGAAACTTGTTTCCTTTCTCCTCTCCGATGCCTCAAAGTTCATCACTGGCCAAACCTTCCGCCCCGACGGCGGTCTCTCATCCATTCGACTCTTCGCCTAATGCTGACCATCACCGCCACCGACATCGGAAACATGGACAAACTGGTCCGTGTCCAACTCGCCACCTCACTTCCCGGGGTCAAACCCGTTGCTCTGATCGGCAGCATCGATGCAAAGGGCCAAACCAACCTCGCGCCCTTCTCCAGCGTCGTCCACCTCGGCTCAAACCCCGCCCTGCTCGGCATGGTCACGCGGCCTGACGTCGTCGACCGCCACACACTCGGCAATATCCTCGCTAGCAAATCTTGGACGATCAACCACCTCACGCCCGCGCTCGTCGATCAAGCCCATCACTGCTCCGCCCGCTACCCCGATCACATTTCGGAATTCGAGGCCAGTGGACTCACGCCACACTTTGAAAATGGAGTCGCCGCCCCCTTCGTCGCCGAATCCCCCTTCCGACTCGCCCTCGAACTTGAGGACCTCATCGACATCCCCGTCAACAGCACTAAGCTGATTGTTGGGCGCGTCACCTTCATCCAAGTGCCTGACGAGCATTTCGGCGAAGATGGCTCCATCGATCTAACAGGCATCGGCATCGTCGGCTCCACTGCCCTCGACACCTACTTTTCGATCGCCCCCTTCAAGCGGCTCCCCTATGCCAAGCCCAAGCACTGACCGTGTCTACCGCCACCCTGATTTACCCGCATCAGCTGTTCAGTAGCTCCGCAGCTCGGATCTCCGGAAACACCATCTACCTCATCGAGGACCCGCTCTATTTTGGCACGGACCGCCATCACCCGCTGAGCGTCCACAAGCAACGCCTCGCGCTTCACCGCGCCTCGATGAAGGCCCACGCCGTCGACTTGGAACGCCGCGGCCATGAGCTTCAATACATTGAGCTTCCCCAAGGATCGCGGAGCAGTTCCCTCACCGTCTTGCGAGCCGCTATCCCGGCCAGCGTGAAACGCATCGACATCTGCGATCCTCACGATGACCTGCTTTCCAGGCGCATCAAGCGTTTCGCCGACGAACGCGGGATCGACCTGGTCATCCACCCCTCGCCCAACTTTCTCACCCCGCCCGAGTTTCTCGAAAAGCACACCGGCACCCGCCTCAAGCGCCCCTTCATGGCGAACTTCTATAAAGCCCAGCGCGCTCGCATGGGCATTCTCATCGAACCTGATGGATCACCCCACGGCGGCCAGTGGTCCTACGACGCCGAGAACCGCCAGCGCTTTCCAAAAGGACAAGCCGTGCCGGAAATCCCAAAGTCGCGGGCGAACGAGTCCACCAAAGAAGCCATTGACTGGGTAAACGATCGATTCCCTAACAACCCCGGCTCACTCGGGTCCTTCGCGTGGCCCGTCACCCCCAACGCCGCCAAGTCCTGGCTAAAGAGCTTCCTCGAAGAACGCTTCAAGGACTTCGGCAGCTACGAGGACGCCATTTCAAGCGAGCACCGCATCCTATTTCACTCCGTGCTCACGCCCGCCCTCAACATCGGCCTGATCAATCCCGACGAGATCATCGAACAGACCCTCGCCTTTGCGGACGGAAACGACATCCCGCTCAACTCCCTCGAGGGCTTCATCCGTCAGATCATCGGCTGGCGAGAATTCATGAACGGCATTTACCACCACCGGGGCGTCGCGATCCGCAACGGGAACTACTGGAATCATCGTAGAAAAATGCCCGCTGCCTTTTACAACGCCAGCACCGGCATCCCACCCGTCGACGACGCCATCCAAAACGCCCTCGACCACGGCTACTGTCACCACATCGAGCGCCTCATGGTCCTCGGAAACTTCATGCTGCTTTGCCGCATCGACCCCGCCGAAATTTATCGCTGGTTCATGGAGTTGTTCGTCGACGCCTATGACTGGGTCATGGTTCCCAACGTCTATGGCATGTCGCAATTTGCCGATGGCGGCACCTTCACCACCAAGCCCTACCTCTCCGGATCGAACTACATCCGCAAGATGTCCCACTACCCGGCAGGCGACTGGTGCAAGATCTGGGACGGCCTTTACTGGAGCTTCATTGGGGACCATCAGTCCTTTTTCTCGCGAAATCATCGCCTCTCGATGATGGCTCGAAGTTGGGATAAGATGGACCCCGGAAAGAAGGAGTCGCACCGGAAACACGCCGAAGGATTCCTCGACTCCCTCAAATAGGCGCAGAAACCGAATCGCCGCCTTGCTTTAGCTCATCAACCTGTAAGCCTCCGCCAGACAACCGACCCATCATCTTTATGAGAATCCCAATCGCCGCCCTAGCTCTGGCGCTAAGCAGCTCCGTATCCGCCGTCGATATCTCCCAATATATCGACGCGCTGACCCTCCGGGCCACCTCCTCTTCGGGCATGGATCTGGAAAACTCGCCTGTCGAGTTCGACTACACGGAAGTCAGCCTCTTGGCCTTCATCACCAAGCCGATCGATCTTGGTGGCAACTGGACCGCCATCTCCTACGTCAATCTGGAGACTTCAAAATTCAACTTCGATGGCAACGCGCTGATCGGTGCCTTCGGCGACGATCTGGAAAGCGATCTCTACCGGGTCGGCATTCCTTTTGTCATCGCCCACTTTCACGAAAGCTCCCGCTGGACCTACGGCGCATGGATCAACCCCGAGATCTCATCCGATTTCAAGCATATCGATGGAGATGACTTCTACGTCAGCGGAGCCATCGCCGCAGGATACAAGGTCAACGAATGCTTCACGATCGGCGGCGGCATCTACGTTTCAGACATATTTCATGACGTTTGGGCCATCCCTGGCATCGGCTTCGCGTGGGTACCAAACGAAGACTGGCTGATCGCTTACTACGGCCCCCGTTTTGTCGCCCGCTACGACATCAACGAACGCAATCAAGTTGGGCTCGAAGTGGCCAACAACGGCGGCGTTTGGAACATCGATGCCAATAACAACTCCCTGGAGATCGACTACCAGTCATGGCGCAGCGGTCTCTACTACCGCTACAACCTGACCGGCGAACTCTGGCTTGAAGCGGCTGCCGGCTTCACCTTTGCCAACGAATTTGATCTGAACACACGTGGAGGAACCGAGCTATTCCCGAACCGCCTTGGTAAGGCTGAAACTGGCACCTATGGCTTCATCGGCCTAAGTGTCGCGCGCTGGTAAAGCCGATCATCCATCACCACCAAGCCGGGGGATTTCCTCCGGCTTTTTTGTTGGTTTCGACCTCCTACTCGAAGGTCGTATTCTCGATGGCGTTCTTAATCGGACGCTTCACCACCTAGCCCGCATGGGTTCTGATTGTCTTCGCGTTTGATGCGACGCCCGGAGCGGTCGCTTGTCGCCGATGCCTGAAAGGACTACGCTTGACCGACTCCCTCTTTCACAAGGCCAAGCAAAATGAGCATCCGCAATCTCGACAAAATCTTCAACCCGAAGCGCGTCGCCGTGATCGGCGCGAGCAACACGCCTGGGAGCGTAGGCCACACGGTCCTGCACAATCTCGTCACCGGAGGGTTTGCTGGCGTCGTCTATCCCGTCAATCCGAAGCACGAGTCCGTCCAGGGGATCCTCGCCTATCCGAAAGTCGCCGCGCTGCCGCATGCCCCTGACTTGGCCATCATCTGCATCCCGGCCGCAGACGTCCCCGCGCAGGTCGAGGCCTGTGGCAAGGCCGGCACCCGCGGCATCGTGATCCTATCCGCAGGCTTCCGTGAAGTCGGCAAGGAAGGCCTGAAACTGGAAAAACAGATCCAGAAGATCGCCAAACGATTCGCCGGCATGCGCATCGTCGGCCCTAACAGCCTCGGAGTGATCGTGCCACGCATCGGCCTGAACGCGAGCTTCGCCGCCTCCATGCCCAAGCCCGGGCACCTTGCCTTTGTCTCGCAGTCCGGTGCCTTGTGCACCAGCGTGCTCGACTGGGCGGCCCAGCACAACGTCGGCTTCTCCTACTTCGTCTCGATCGGCAACATGCTCGACGTCAGCTTCGCCCAACTGATCGACTACGCCGCTGAGATGGGCGACACCAAAGCAGTCATGCTTTATGTGGAATCGATTCCCAAGGCACGATTGTTCACCTCGGCGGCGCGCGCCTACGCGCGGACCATGCCATTGGTTGCCTACAAGGCCGGACGCTTTGCCGAGTCCGCGGCCGCCGCCAGTTCCCACACCGGTGCCCTGACGGGTGAAGATGACGTTTACGATGCCGCCTTCCAACGTGCCGGCATCGAACGCGTCTACGACATGCACGACATGTTCGACTGTGCCGAGCTGCTCGCACGTCACCGCCTGCCGAAAGGCGGACGACTCGCGATCGTGACGAATGCCGGCGGCCCCGGCGTGATCGCCACCGACTCGTTGATCGCGCTCGGTGGCACGCTTGCCGAGCTTTCACCCGCAACGATGGCTCAGCTCAACGAACTGCTGCCCGCCGCCTGGTCCCAGCGCAATCCCATCGATGTCCTCGGCGACGCCCAAGCGGACCGCTTCGCTGAGGCCACCAAGATCGCCCTTGCCGACAAGGGCGTGGATGCAGTGCTGGCGATTCTCACACCGCAAGCGATGACTGATCCCACTGCCACCGCGCAGGCCCTCGCCGACTTGGCGGAGAAATCGAACAAACTCGTGCTCGCGGCCTGGATGGGTGGCGTCTCGATGGCCGAGGGATTGGAGTTGATGAACAAAGCAAGGGTGGTGGCCTATTCGAGCCCCGACAACGCAGTGCGCGCCTTCATGCACTTGGTCTCCTACAGCGATAACCTACATATTCTGCATGAAACACCGGCCGAGGTGCCACTGAGCTTCCAACTCGATCGCCAACAACGCCTCGTCTCGTCCAAAGAAATCATCAAGGGTGCCCCGGCGACACTCTCGGCCAGCGACACCAAAGAACTTCTCGAAGTTTACGGCATTACCGTGGCCGGCACATGGGAAGCGCGAACCCCGGCCAAAGCCGTCGCTGCCGCAAAAAAATGCGGCTACCCGGTGGTCGTGAAAATCCATTCGCCTCAGATCATCCATAAGACGGATGTCGGCGGAGTGGAGCTGAACATCCGCGACGACGACCAGGTGAAGGCAGCTTTTCAAAGGATCACCAAGGCAGCGAAAAAGCACTGCCCCGACGCTGAGATCAAAGGCGTAACCGTCGAGCCCATGATCTCCTCTGACAGCGCCCACGAATTGATTGTCGGCATGAAACGCGACCCAACCTTCGGCTCGGTCATTATGATCGGCACCGGCGGCACCACGGCGGAAGTCATCCGCGACCGTGCGCTCGGCCTGCCACCTCTCAATGAACGCCTCGTCCGGCGGATGCTCGAAAGCCTGCGGATCTGGCCGTTGCTTGAAGGTTACCGAGGTCGGCCCGGTGTTGACATCGGCCAGCTCGTCGAGACCTTGATTCGCTTTTCCTATCTGGTCGCCGATCACCCGGAACTAGGCGAATTGGACATCAACCCGCTGCTGGTTTCCCCGAGCGGAACGATTGCGCTCGATGCGCAGGCCTTGATCTCGCCGACCCGCCACCTTGGCAAAGGCCGCTACCCGCATCTTGCGATCAGCCCTTATCCCGAGCATTACATCACTCCCGCCAACATGTCGGATGGCCAGCCCATGACCCTGCGGCCGATCAAGCCGGAAGACGAACCAATGTGGCTCGAAATGCTCAACAGCTGCTCGGAGGAATCCATCCGGATGCGCTTCTTCTCCCTGATCAGTGACTTCACCCACGAAATGGCCGTGCGCTACTGCGTGTGCGACTACGATCGAGAACTCGCACTGGTCGCAGAAGTGGAGCAGAACGGTCAAAGAAAACTCGCCGGCGTCTGCCGACTCATCTCAGACCCCGACCACTACACCGCCGAGTTCGCCGTGATCATTACCGACGCTTGGCAAGGCCGGGGCATCGGCGTGGCACTCACCGACGCCTGCCTGCGGATCGCCAAGGATTGGGGGATCCGCCAGGTCGTCGCCGTCACACTCCGGGAAAACGATCGCATGATCGCGATCTTCAAGGCACGGAAGTTCAAGGTGACGATGGACGCTGACCATGAAACGATCACCGCCATCAAAAAACTCTAACCGCGTCCTAGCACCCATTATCTAACATTTTTCAGCAAACTACCAAGATAGGCAAACATGAGAACCATCTATGACCCCATTTCGCTGGACCACGACACCGGCATGCACCCGGAAAACATCAAGCGCCTGGCGAGCTTGGGACTCGTGGAAGAAGTGGTCCCAAGCGGCGAGCCCTACCTGACGCTCGTCCACACCGAAGACTACATCCAGCAAGTCAAGGAGGCCTGTATCAAAGGCGGGCACCTCGATGCCGACACCGTCGTCTCCAGCCTCTCCTTCGAAGCTGCCGTGCGAGCGGTCGGAGCCACCGTGATGGCCTCAAAGGAAGGCGGCTTCGCGATCGTCCGCCCTCCGGGCCATCACGCGTATTCGGGCCATGCGAGCGGCTTCTGCCTCTTCAACAGCGTCGCCATCGCCGCACGGCGGCTCGCCAACGAGGGCAAGCGGGTGCTGGTGTTCGACTTCGACGGCCACCTCGGGGATGGAACATCGATGATCTTCGATGAAGATGATCAAGTGATGTACTGGTCGATCCATCAGTTACCCGCCTTTCCCGGTCACGGCAGCGAGGAAGAAATCGGCACCGGCAAAGGACGCGGTTTCACCATCAACGTCCCCCTCCCGCCGTGCAGCGGCGACGACCTGTTCATGGAAGGAATCAAGCGAACGCTGCCGGTGGCAAAGGCATTCAAGCCGGACGTCGTCGCCGTCTCGGCCGGCTTCGATGCGCATATCCATGACCTGCTCCTCGATCTGCGGGTGACCACCCATTCCTTCCACCAAGTCGGGCAGATCCTCGCCGCCGAATTCGATGATGTATTCGCCACGCTGGAAGGCGGCTACAACATCGAGCTGCTCGGCAAATGCATCCAGTCCTTTCTCGATGGCTACCACGGCAAGCCAAACCAAACCACTGAGAAGAAAACCGAGTCCGCCTTCCGCTTGCACGACGAGTTCGACATGCGCATGGCCACCCTTGAAAGTCGCTTGGCCGACTACTGGACCCTGTGAGTCAAGGGATTCGTCCTTCCCATTCAACCCGGATTTTTCTATCGGGCTAAGGCGTCCTCGAGTTGTCAGAATCGCCTTGGAACGTCTAGGGAGAGGGTGCCATCAAGCGAGAAGAGCTGAGAAACCCATCCGGATTATCCAAGAGATCGAGCGTGGTGAGGGAGGTCCAGTTGGAAATAGACACGGCGGAGCCCACGCCGTAGCTTGTGCGGCAGGTAATCCATATTTTCGCTCCCCAGCCTAGTATCTGCCCCCGACTAATCCTCTGAACCCAGCAATTCCCATGAACCCCCGCAGCCTGTTTTTCTCAATTCTTTTCATCAGCTCCGCTTTAGCGAACAAGCCCAACGTGCTGTTCATCTGCGTCGATGACCTCCGACCTGAGCTGAAATCCTTCGGTGCCGAATACATCCATTCCCCCGCCATGGATTCGCTCGTGGAAAGTGGCCGCGCCTTTACCCGCCACTACGTCCAGGCACCAACCTGCGGTGCGTCGCGCTACGCCCTACTCACCGGGAAATACGCGAAAACCGGAGCGCAAAGGGACAACGGAGCCCTCGAAAGTTCCGCAAAGGATGCGGATCAACAGCCTTATCCGATGCCGAGGCAGTTTCGTGAGAACGGTTACCGCACGGTCTCAATCGGCAAGGTTTCCCACCACCCCGGCGGACTCGGAGGAAAGGGTTGGAATGATCCTGCGAAGCCCGAAATGCCTGGCTCATGGGATTTCAGTATGATGCCGACGGGTCCGTGGGAAACCCCGCAAAAGGCGATGCATGGCTATGCCGACGGCGTGCCGCGCAAGGCCGGCGTCACCCCTACCTACGAGCACAAGGAGGGAGATGACATGACTTATACCGACGGCTGGGTCACGCGTGAGGCACTCAAGCAGATGGACGACCTTGCGACAAAGGATCAGCCCTTTTTCCTCGCCGTCGGCATCATGAAGCCGCACTTGCCCTTCGCTTGTCCCAAGTCCTATCTCGACATCTACAAGGACGTTAAACTCGCGCCCATCCCCCACCCGGAGAAGCCGGAAGGTCTTTCGACATGGCACTCCAGCGGTGAGTTCCGGCAATATGCAAGCGGTGGCCGCGATGCGTGGAAGGATGCCGACTATGCCAATCAGCTCCGCCTCTCCTACGCCGCCTGCGTTTCCTATGCGGACCACCAGGTTGCACAACTCCTCGCCCGTCTCGAAAAGCTCGGCTTGAAGGAGAATACCATCGTCGTCCTTTGGGGGGATCACGGCTGGCACCTCGGCGAGCACGCGGTGTGGGGCAAGCACACCCTCTTTGAGGAATCCCTATTGGCTCCTCTGGTCATCCGCTTTCCAGGCATGGCAAAACCCGGCGCTAAAACCGCTGCGGTCGTCGAATCCATCGACATCTACCCGACCCTCTGCGAACTCACCGGGGTGCCCACGCCCGTCGGGCTTTCCGGGAAATCCCTTGGTGCACAGCTCAAGAATCCACACGCCGAGGGAGGCGCCGCCATTTCATATCGGCAAGCGATGGAGACCATTCGCACCTCACAGTATCGCCTCATCCGCCACCGGCATAAGGGCGGCGAAACCGCCTACGAGCTCTATGACAACACCGGTGCCAATGGCGAAACCACCAACTTCGCGGCCGAGAGACCCGATGTCGTTAAGAGACTCAGTACCCTGATCGACAGGAAAATGAAGTGAACAGCACGCCGGGAATCAAGCGCTCAATCCCGGCCATTTGGCTGCCATCGATTGGCTAAAGGACCCTAGCTTTGCTGCCAATCCCCACGGATCGGGTGGCTCATGCTCTTGTTGAGCGACTCCGGCGAGATAATCCGATACGCTTTGGGATCCCAGACGACCTCCTTGCCCGATTCGATCGCCATGACGGAAAGGTGACTCAAGGCATCCGAACGAACGGCATCGTCGATCGGCCCCACCGAAGGCTTGTGCTCACGCACGGAATCGACAAATGCCTGATAGTAACTCCTCTCGTAAAGCACGCGCTTGGTGCCCTCGGCTTGGACCTCGCGGAACCATTCACGATTGCTCGCAGCCACCCCACCACGACTGAGGCTTACCCAACCTTTTGAGCCGAAAAAGGTAGTCCCATCCTCACACCAGTTTTTGCGATAGGCACTTACAATCGGCTTGGCGACGTCTTCACTCATGAAGTGCGCCTTGATGCCGCCGCCATACTCAATGTCAACGTCCCAAGTCGTGACCGTATTAAAGAGAGCGTCGGGAGTCGCGACCGTGCCAGTCCCACGAATTTTCATGGGCCCCGCCTGGTCGTAATCCTGGCCCCAGATTGATATATCCAATGGATGCGCCCCCCAACCGGCGATGAATCCGAGCGCGTAGTCCGAACAATACCATGATCCACTGCTGGTGATACGATCCGCACTGCAAGGTTTCATCGGCGCAGGACCAAGGTAGAGATCATAGTCCAAGCCCTCGGGCACAGGAATCTCCTCAAGTGAGCCCCCACCCTTCCCCCCCGGCGACCAAATGTCGATGCGTTCCAAATCGCCGATCTTGCCATTGATCACCAACTCAATACCACGCTTCAGAATCTCCTGACTACGCTGCTGCGTGCCGTATTGGAAGATCCGGTCATGCTTCTTGCAGGCATCGAGCAGCGCTTTGTTCTGAGCAAGCGTGTGACCCAGCGGTTTCTCAATATAGACATCCTTCCCCGCCCGCACTGCGGCCAAACCAACAGGCACGTGCCAGTGGTCCGGCGTCGCGATCACCACGGCATCGATGGAAGGATCATCGAGAAGCTCACGAAAATCGTTGTAAAGCTTTGGCGTGTGGCCTTGCGCATCGATCACAAGTTTCTCCGCTCTTTTGCGCCTCTCCTCAAAAGGGTCGGCGATGGCAACCGAGATTGCGCCCTTCATGTTGACAAAGTTCCGCAGCAGGCCCGTACCTTGTCCACCCACGCCAATGTGACCGATCCGAACCGTCCGCAGCGCCGCGTCCTGAGCGAATAAGGATGAGCGGGAAACCACTAATGGCGCGGCAATCGCAGCGGCAGTTCCAGATAAAAAACGACGTCGTGTGGGATTCATGGAAATAAGAGTTTGATTTAGGATTTCGACCAAGTGCGAAGACGTTCAGCAGAAACTTTGACCGCTTCTTCGCCAGCGATCTCCAAGGTCGTAGGACCATCGAAGCCGATGGCCTGCAGTTCTTTCACGATGGCCTCGATGCCAACCACGCCGTCCCCAAGCGGGATCAGTCCCATCCCGCAGCCAAACTGCGTGCCGCGTTTTGGGCTCCATTCCTCAGGCATATCCTTCCAATGCACGTGCTTGATGCGTTTCCCAAAGATTTTCACAAACTCTAGGGGATCCCCGCCACCAAGCCATGAGTTTCCTGTATCCAGATTTACCCCGACCGTCTCCTCATGCCCCAGTGCCTCCAAAATGCGCGTCATCCCGTCGACCGTGTCGGTGAGAATCCCATGTGGTTCCAGCAATAACTCGACGCCAAGTGTCTCAGCCCAGCGAAGCGGTTCGTGAAGCTTTTCACAAATACTGAAAAGGCGCTGCTCGTCACTGAGGCGATGACCAAAGCTCGTCTTGGGATCACCCTCAGTCGTGATGACCTGCTTCACGCCAAGGAAGTGAGCAAGCTTGATCGCCTTGATGATTTCCGCCGTGCCATAGCGATCCGGCGATGTGGGATCCAATAAGTTGGCGTGGGCACAAACGCTCGTCAACGTGAGATCAAACTCATTGACCATCTCCATGATAGTCGCAGGATGGGAGTCCAAACTGAACGACGCGGAAAACCCATATTCAGTCCCGAGCGTGGCCCCATCGTGATTGTCGGTGAGATCCGCATAATCGAAACCAAGTTCGCGGATGAGTTCAAATTGCCGCCGCATTGGCGAAAACGGTTGGATTAAAGCAAAGCATCCGATTTTCATGATCTTGAAGTAGGGGTTAAAATATTCAGGGGGTCACCCCAGAGGCAAACGCACGCCAATCCGCGTCGATCTGATCCGCCGTCATCGGATTGCTATGGACCAAGACACGGTAATTGAATGCCACCGACTGCCCTGCTTGGAGCATCAACGGTTCATTAAATAAGAAGGCTGGGCTGAAATAATTCATCGGCTTCTTATTGTGAAGGTACCACGGGGATGGGTAGCGGAGGTTTTTGGGGTGATCGCACACCGCAATCCCGGGACCGGCAATTGAAAAATCGACCCAACGGAATGCTTTACCATGCGCATCGGCAAAATCACTGGGGCCATCGCTCGTCCGAATCGACCAGGCGTCGTCATGTGGCACCAACCTCAACGACAAGCCGGCATAACCACCATAGTTTTTCCCATCTGGCTCATGTTCTAAAGGCGTCCGACCCAAATCGACAGGTGCATTTCCTGCCGTGAAACTGCTGTTCCAATCGATTCGATAGCGACCATCCCTATCGGGCTTGGTGACCAAGATGGTGCGTAGCTCGGTCATCACAGAAGCTTGCCCCGGCGGATGATAGCTGATGCTCAACTTAGCCGTCGCGGAAAAATCGTCACGAGGCGTGAACTCAAGCGCCGTCAACTCGGTCACCCCTTGGCTTTTTCCAGTCTTGGGGTTTTCCTCCCAGTAATTCAGTCCGTTGATGTATTTCCAAGACCACCACAATCCACGATGCCATGGATGATCCGCAGGCTTCAAATTCGTCAGCACCTCTCCATCGAGCGATGCAAGTGGATGAAAATACGCTTTGGCTTCCTGCGGATCGGCCACCAATTGCCAAATCACCAGATCTCCTTTGCACAATGCCAGCTTGGTTTCGCTCTGCCGCCAGTGCCATTCCACTTCATCGGCATCGCTACTTTGCATCGGCAATAGACCCAAACTGCCATGGAGCGCCACCGCCACCATGATTCGGAAGACAGCCGAACATCGGAATCGCATTCACTGAGGATAGCATGCACTTCGCTTGAATGCTTGCAAAGTCGATCACTGGTAAATATTACACATGTCAGCAATCGATGAAAAAGCGCACCACGCTTCGCTCCGCAAGCGAACTCTACCACGCGGACACCTGCGAACCACTCAAGGCAGCGGCTGAGCGAGGCGACCTGAAGCTCGATGCGCTTGGGCACGGCAGCTACCCGGGCACCCGCTTGCCCAGGAACGAACTCCAGGAGATTCTGATGGCTGGTTATTGGGACGCTAGCTTTGATCAGGACTGGGGCCTTGACTGGCATTGCAACGAAGGGCTTGAAATCGGCTACCTTGGAGCAGGCAAATTGCCCTTCAGCGTTGACCACAACACCCATCAACTCAAGCCAGGTGATCTCACGATCACCCGGCCTTGGCAGCGCCATCGCGTCGGCAATCCGCAGGTCCCAGCCAACCGATACTCCTGGCTCATTCTCGACACCGGAATGCGCCGGCCCAACCAGCCATGGACTTGGCCAGACTGGCTGTTGCTAGCGGATTCCAGCCTCAAGCGGCTCACCGACCTGCTGCGGCAAAACGAACAAGCGGTGTGGAAGGCAAATGCCATGATTGGCCACTGCTTCGAACGCATCAATGAAACCGTCACGGCAGGGGTCAACACGGCCAATCAAACCCGTCTCAAGATTCACATCAACGAACTGCTGGTGCTGATCGTCGAATTGCTTGAGTCCCGCAAACCCCAACTCGACGAGTCGCTGGTTGGCCCAGAACGCACGGTCTCGCTATTTCTCGATGAGCTGAATCGCCGACTTGATGAGCCATGGACTTTGGATCTGATGGCTGAAGCTTGTGGTCTCAAACGGACCCAGTTTGCAAATTACTGCCGCAAAATTGCCAACGTCCCACCGATGGAATACCTTGCACGCCGCCGACTCGAATGCGCGGGCAAACTCTTGTTAGACCACCCCGCGATGAGCATCACCGAAATCAGTTTTCTCTGCGGTTTCCAATCCAGCCAATACTTCGCCAAAGCCTTCCGCCAACATCACGGCCATACTCCAAGTGAATACCGCAATCGCGGTGGCGAACGGGATTTTTCCCGTGCGTATCGAGAATCCTGACCTCCGTGCCGCGGCTGACATCGCCTTTCGATCACACCCCCCAAGACCGGCCACTTGGGCACTTCCAGCTGACAACCAAAAGCGAGCTCAATAGCTGGCCACCCTATCGTCCCCATGTCCCGGAACGACTGTGGGCGAGCATCGCGGAGGCCTTGGGCTTGCCGACGACCTGATCCTCATTCGCCGCAGCAATAGAGGACGCGCTTGATGTCTAACAATGAGCTCCCAATCACTCCCACTCGATACTTGCCGGTGGCTTCGTCGAGACATCGTAAAGCACGCGATTGATCCCCTTCACCTCATTGAGGATCCTGTGGCTCGTCTCACGCAGGATCGAATAAGGAAGCTCCACCCAGTCGGCAGTCATCGCATCCTCACTGATCACCGCACGCAGCGATATCGCCCACTCGTAGCTCCGCTCATCGCCCTTCACACCCACCGTTTTCACGGGCACGAGACCGGCATAAGCCTGCCACACCTTGTCATACCAACCCTGCTCCTTGAGCTGATTGATGAAAATCGCATCGCACTCGCGAATGATGTCCAAACGATCCTGAGTCACGACGCCCGGACAACGCACCGCCAATCCCGGCCCCGGGAACGGATGACGATTAAGAATATCCGCCGGAATCCCCAGCGAAGTTCCAAGTGCACGCACCTCGTCCTTGAAAAGCTCGGCCAGCGGCTCAAGCACCTTGCCCTCAGCCTGCAGTTCGAGAATCCGAGCCACCCGGTTGTGGTGCGTCTTGATCACCGAAGCCTTCGACTTCGCGTTCGAGGCACTCTCGATCACATCCGGATAAAGCGTTCCTTGGGCGAGCATTTCCGCATCACCCACCGCATCCCAGAAGACATCAATAAAGAGGTTGCCGATGATTGAACGCTTCTTCTCAGGATCATCCACGCCATCAAGCGCGGTTAGGAAGCGCTCAGAGCAATCGACCGTCTCGATCGGCACGCCCATGCGATGGAAGTTATTACGAACTTCCACGCCCTCATCCTTCCGCATCAAACCGTGATCCACGAAGATCGCGCGAATATTCACCCCCGCCTCATGGAGAAGCACGGCAAGCACCGTACTATCAACCCCACCGGAAACCCCGCAAACCACCTGACGGTCGCCCACGGTCTCGCGGATTCCATCCACGATCTCCCGTTTGAAATCTTCAATGCGGAACGCTACCAACTTCCCCGCTTGCAGCAGGAAGTTATGAAGAATCCGCGTACCTTCATGACTATGCGTTACCTCCGGGTGAAACTGGATGCCGAAATAACGCTCACCGAATTGCAATGACACCGGCGTGCCATGCTGATTCGAGGCCAGCACCGTCGCGCACTCAGGCAACTCGCTCACCGTATCCGAATGACTCATCCAGACCTGCGACTCATGATTAATCCCTTCGTAAAGCCCCTCGTATTTATCAGGCCGCAGCTTCGCCGGACCATACTCACGACGATCGCTCGGATGCACCTTGCCGCCGAACTTGATGTTCATCAGCTGCATGCCATAGCAGACCCCAAGCACCGGCACCCCAAAGGCCTCCAGTTGATCAAAGTCCAGGTCCGGAGCATCCTCATCTGCTGTGCTCTTCGGACCACCCGAAAGAATAATTGCCCCCGGTTTTCCGATATTCGGAAAATCCTCAAGCGCGTAAAGTTTGGCAAAATAGCCCAACTCACGAACGCGGCGGACAATGAGTTGCGTGTACTGCGAACCGAAATCGAGAACGGCGACGTGTTGATTTTCTTCCATCTTGTTGGGAAATGAAGGTCAGCTGATGGGCTGATAATTGGTAGGCTCTTCAGTGATCACGATGTCGTGGACGTGGCTCTCACGCAGTCCACCCGGAGTGATACGGGTAAAACTGGCACGCTCGCGAAGTTCGGCAAGCGTCGAGCCTCCGACGTAACCCATGCCGGAACGAAGTCCACCCATGAGTTGGAAAATTACATCCGACAAAGGTCCCTTGTAAGGCACCCGACCTTCCACGCCTTCCGCCACCAACTTGCCCGATGAATTTTGCGAATAACGGTCACCCGCTCCCTTCTTCATCGCACCGATCGAGCCCATCCCACGGTAGGTTTTAAAGCGTCGACCCTGGGAGTAAACCGTCTGTCCCGGACTCTCGCGGGTCCCGGCAAGAATCGAACCCAGCATCACCAAGTCCGCTCCCGCAGCAATCGCCTTCACCACATCACCGGAGTAACGAATCCCACCATCGGCAATCACTTTCACCCCGCGCTCACGGCAATAGCCCGCGACATTCTGAATCGCCGTAAACTGCGGCATACCGACACCCGCAATCACCCGCGTCGTGCAGATCGATCCCGGACCGACTCCGACTTTTACCGCACTTGCCCCCGCATCTACAAGATCCCTCGCACCCTGCTCGGTGACGACATTGCCCGCCACCACCGGACGATCGGAAAGACTCCGCAACTGCGAAATCACCTCCATCACCCGCGTCGTGTGACCCGTGGCCGCATCAATAAAAAGCGCATCGGCACCCGCGTCGATCATCGCCTGGCCACGTTCAATGCAATCCGGCCCGACACCGACCGCCGCGCCACAACGCAGACGTCCTTTCGGATCCTTGGCTGCATCCGTGAAGGCCTCCCGTTTTTCCAAGTCCGCGCCGGTAATCAGCCCCGCCAGCATGCCATTTCCATCCACCAGCGGAAGCTTCTCAATGCGGTTCTGATAGAGAATCCGGCGAGCCTCATCGAGCTCGGTCGTCGGCGGTGCGGTGACCAAGCGATCGCGCGGCGTCATCACATCCGAAACTTTCGCCTCCGTCCGGTCCAGGTAGCGAATGTCACGCCCCGTGATCATCCCCTCAAGACGCCCGTCCAGATCGATCACTGGAAATCCGGAAAATCCATATTCCGCCATGATCGCGACCACTTCCGCCACCGTCTGATCCTTGCGGACCGTCAGAGGCTTCTGGATCACCGCATTCTCCGAACGTTTGACCCGTGAAACCATCGCCGCCTGCTGCTCGATGGTGCACGCCCGGTGAATCACGCCCATACCACCCTCACGAGCCAGCGCAATCGCCAGCTCCGCCTCGGAAACCGTATCCATCGCCGCAGAAACCACAGGGATCCGCAGAGGAATCGCCGAGGTCAGCTCAGTGGAAAGATCCGTCTCTGCAGGAATGATCCCGCTCAATCGAGGCACGAGCAGGACGTCGTCAAAAGATAGTCCAAGGGTGATGTCCGCCATGGCGGAGTCAATGGAGGACCTCGCCCCAAATCAAGCCCGAATCGGCGAACATCGAATTTTTCCAAAAATGGCCGACCCTTCACCCCATCAATTCGAAACTCCCTCCAATTCCTCACCACGATGCCGACGATAAGCCTCGATAATCCGTCCCACCACCGGATGCCTGACCACATCCTCCCCACCGAATCGAACAAATCCAACACCCTCAACCCCACCCAAAGCCCGCTCGGCCTCCGTCAATCCCGAGCGGACATTCGGCTTCAAATCCACTTGCGAAGCGTCCCCCGTCACCACCATCCGCGAGTCCTCCCCGAGCCGCGTCAGCGCCATGAACATCTGCTCACGCGTCGTATTCTGCGCCTCATCCAGAATCACAAACGACTTCGCCAACGTCCGCCCCCGCATGAACGCCAGCGGCGCGATCTCGATCGTTCCCTCTTCCAAATACCGCTCGCCCTCTTCCATCCCGATCATGTCGTGGATCGCATCATAGAGTGGACGCAGATAAGGCGCGACCTTCTCACGCATGTCCCCCGGCAGGAAACCGAGCGCCTCGCCAGCCTCCACCGCCGGCCTCGTCAGCACCACCCGATGGACCGTCTTCGCCTTCAACATCGCCAGGCCCATCGCCATCGCGAGGTAGGTTTTCCCCGTCCCGGCCGGACCGAGCCCGAAGCACACGTCGTTCTTCTCGATCTCCTGAAGATATTCCAACTGCCGCGGCGTCTTCGGCACCACTGGCCGCCTCCCGCGAACCCCTAACAACTTCACTTCAGAAAGCTTGCTCACCCCCGTCTCCCCGCCCTTTGCCGCCACATCTACCGCCAGCCGGAAATCCCGCGCCGAAATCTCCGCACCACTCCGCTTCGCCTGCTCCAGATCAGAAAAAACCTGCCGGGCTTCCTCCACTTTGGACTCAGAACCAATCAGCAGCAGCCACCCATCCCTCGTCACTGTCCGAATTTCCAGACGCTCTTCCAAATAACCCAGCTCCCGCGTATCCCCCGCAAACAACGAATGCAAGAAGGGCGCAGTCTCATATTCCAGCTTCAGTTCGACCTTGTCAGCACTCATGCGCCGATCTAACCACCCAAATCCTTCGGGAACAGTCCGAAAAACCTCGTTTTCGCTTGCCTCATCCCCCCAGTGTATTTTTTCAAACACGCGGACGCCAGCTTGTCGCTATTTCGTCCGAAATCCAATTTCACACATCATGATCGAAGTCGAAAACCTAACCAAGAAGTTCGGCAGCAAAACTGCCGTCGATCACCTGACCTTCTCGGTCAAAAAGGGCGAAGTCCTCGGATTCCTCGGACCGAACGGTGCCGGCAAATCCACCACCATGCGCATGGTCACCGGATTTCTCCCCCCAACCCACGGCGACGCCCGGATCTGCGGGATCTCCATCGTCGACAAGCCCGCCGAAGCCAAGCAACGCATCGGCTACCTCCCGGAATCCGCCCCGCTCTACAACGACATGACCGTCTCCGGCTTCCTCAAATTCGGCGCCGAAATCCGCGGACTCTCCGGCTCGGACAGAAAGGACGCCGTTGAACGCGCCATCGAGACCTGCTTCCTCCAAAGCGTCGCCCACCAGTCGATCGACACCCTTTCCAAAGGCTACCGCCACCGCACCTGCCTCGCGCAGTCCCTCCTCCACGACCCGGAAGTCCTGATCCTCGACGAACCAACCGACGGCCTCGATCCGAATCAAAAGCACGAAGTCCGCCAGCTCATCCGCCGCCTCGGCGAAACCAAGGCGATCCTCTTCTCCACCCACATCCTCGAAGAAGTCGAAGCCGCCTGCACCCGTGCGGTCATCGTCGACCGCGGAAAAATCGTCATCGACGGCACCCCCGCCGAGCTCATCGCACGTTCCGGCACCGGTTCTCTAACCGATCTCTTCCGCGAACTCACCACCGGCGACGCCGAAGCCGCCGCCTGAAACAACAGGGGAGCCTGGGCGTCTCGCCCAATCTCATTCCCCAACACAAATCAAATTCAAGTCTTCCTTCTTCAGTCTCCAAGTCTTTTGTCTCAACATGAAACACGTCTGGACCATCTACAAACGCGAACTCACCAGCTACTTCAGCCAGCTGATCGCCTACGCCATCATCGTGATTTTCCTGCTCCTCGCGATGGTGCTCACCTTCACCCTCGGCAGCTTCATCGAAGTCGGTGATGCCTCCCTCAGCTACTCCTTCTTCACCTACCTGCCCTTCGTCCTGATGGTGCTCGTTCCCGCCGTCGGGATGCGCCTTTGGTCGGAAGAACTCCGCAGCGGCACCATCGAACTCATCGGCACCTACCCGATCTCGCTGTGGGCCGTCATCGTCGGGAAATTCCTTGCCGCTGCCACCGTCTGGCTGCTCGCCATCATCCTCACCTTCCCGATCTGGATGACCGTCAACTGGCTCGGCTCCCCTGATAACCTCGCGATCTTCTCGGGCTATATCGGTGCCTTCCTGCTCGCCTGCACCTTCCTCGCGATCACGCTGTTAGTCTCAGCCTTCACCCGCGATCAGGTCGTTTGCCTGATCGTCTCCTCCGCCATCTGCATCGCCCTGGTGCTCGCCACCTTCGAGCCCTTCGTCCGGCAGTATTCGAAAGTGTTCTCACCCGAAGTGAAGGACGCCATCACCTCGCTCGGCGTCTGGGATCACTTCCTCTCACTCGCCCGCGGCGCCTTCCGTGTCCAGGACATGGTCTGGTTCGCCTCGATCATCGTCGCTTCCCTCCTCGGCACCAGCGCCATCCTCTCCGCCAAGCGCGCCTAATCTTTCATCCACCATCAACCATCCATCATCTAAACCATGAGCACGGAAGGCAAAACCATCCACCCCGTCACCCGCGCGGTCCTCGCGATCGTCGCATTGATCGTCATCGTCGTCGCAGGAAACATGCTCGTTTCCTCGCTCGGCATCGGACACAAGGCCCTCGACCTCACTGAGGACAAGATCCACTCGCTCTCACCGGGCACCGAGGCCATTCTCGAAGAACTCGCCGCCCCGGTCGTCATCCGCTACTACGCCACTCGTAGTACTGATTACATGCCGGAGGATTTGAAACTCCACATGCGCCGTGTCGACGACCTCCTCGCCGAATACGAAAGCCTCTCAAACGGCAAGCTCCAGATCGAGAACCTCGACCCCGAGCCCGACACCGATGAGGAAGACGCTGCCAACCTGGACGGTATCGCCGGCCAGAGCATCAACAACGAGAACCTCTACTTCGGTCTCGCGATCTCCTGCCTCGACCGCACCGCGAAGATCCCCTTCCTCAATCCGAACGACGAAACGATGCTCGAGTATCAGATCTCGCGAGCGATCGCCGACGTCAGCGCGACCCGCAAGCCGACCATCGGCTTCATGTCCGCCCTTCCCATCGCCGGAGCTCCTGGCGGCATGCCCGGCCAGGGCGGCAGCCAGCCATGGATCATCTTCAATCAACTCAAGCAGTCCTACGACGTCGAGGACCTGACGATGAATCCCGAGTCGATCGACACGGAAAAATACAAAGTCGTCCTCGTCATTCACCCCGCCGACATCACACCGGAAGCCGAGTTTGCCCTCGACCAGTACGTCCTGAAAGGCGGCACCGTCATCGCCTGCGTCGATCCCTTCTCGGTCGCCGCCCAGATGAGCAACCCCGGTAACCCGATGATGGGCCAGCCGGGTGCTCCGACCACATCAACTCTGCCCACCTTGATGAAGTCATGGGGCATCAGCATGCCAACCAACCAGACCGTGGGCGATGGCAAATACCAGACCACCATGCAGGGCGGTCGCGCCGCGCTCGCCGTGCTCACCGTTCCCCAAGAAGGCATGCCGCAGGAGGACAGCGTCGTCACCCGCGACCTCGCCAGCGTCACCCTTTTCCTCCCCGGGGGCATGACCAAGACCGGCGGCGCTGGCGTCGCCATCGACACCCTGATCCAGTCCTCAGCGAAATCCGGACTCATCGACAATGGACCGGCATCTCGCCTCGACCCATCGCTCATCACCAGCTTCCGCCCGGATGGTCAGCGCTACGATCTCGCCCTCCACCTTCACGGCTCCTTCAAGTCCGCCTTCCCCGACGGAAAGCCGGGTGAAGAAAAAGCGGAAGAGCCCAAGGAGGAGGAAAACAAGGACGCTGAAAAAACCGACGAAACCAAAGAAGAAGAGGCCGCGAAAAAGGACTACCTCACCGAAGCCAGCGCCGAAGGCAACGTCTTCCTCATCTCCGATGTGGATGCCTTCTTCGACGCCTTCGCCTACTCGGCCCAGCGCCTCGGAAACATGCAGATCGTCAACCCGATCAACGGCAACTCCAGCTTGCTCTTGAATCTCATCGACCAAGCCGCCTCCTCGACCCACCTCATCGGATCACGCAGCCGCGCGGCCACCAGCCGTCCGTTCACCGTCTTCCAAGAACTCGAAGCCGCCGCCAACGAGAAAGTCGGCGCCAAAATCACCGAGTACGAAGAAGAAGCACAAAAAGCCCAAACTCGCCTCCAAGAACTTCAGCTCCAGAAAACTCAGGGCAGCGAACTTTACCTCAGCCCCGAGCAGGAAGCAGAGATCCAAAAGCTCAGACAGCAGCAAGTCGACGCCCGCAAGCAAATCCGCGAACTCCAGAAGGAACTTCGCCGCGACAAAGATGCCATCTCCGGAAAAATCATCCTCTTCAATATCGTCGGCATCCCCGCAATCGTGATCCTCGTCGGCGTCGGACTCTTCACCGCCCGCCGTTTCAAAACCCGCGCCCGCTGATTCTAACAACCCTTCAACACCAACGACCATGAACAAACGACAAGTCATCGTCCTTTGGGCCATCGCCCTTCTTCTCGTCGTCACCCTGATCGCCGTGAAATCCTCACGTCAGGATGGCTTCCAAAGCGCCACCGAGAAATCTCGCGGCGACACCCTGCTGAGCGACTTCGAACCAGCGGAAGTCGCCAAGCTTGAAATCCAGAATGGCGAAAACTCAACCGTCGCCACTAAAAAAGACGGCACATGGCTCATCGCTAACCGCGACGACTACCCGGCCGACACCACCGCCATCAACGAGCTGCTGCGCAAGTTTGATGAAGTCAAAGTCATCGAAGGCATCGAAGCCGATCCCTCCTTCGCCCCACGCTTCGGCATGGACCCGAAAGCCACCGCAGACAGCGAAAAAGGCACCGAAGTCGTCCTCCTTAACGACGCCGGTACCGAACTCGCCCGCCTAACATTCGGCAAGACCAGCGAAGGAGACGCCAACCCGATGAACCCCATGGGCGGCGGTGGTGCCAACGGTCGCTACGTGCGCAATGCCAGCGACACCTCGGGCATCTACAAAACCAGCGAACTCTTCCCAACCCTCAATGCCGATGCCAGCACATGGCTCAAAGATGACTTCATCAAGGTCGCCAAAATCAAATCCGTCACCGTCAGCGAAGCCGGCAAGCCCGACACCACCGCCTGGAAGCTGACCCGTGAAGATGAGACCAAGGACTTCGTTCTCGACGCCCTCAAGGACAGCGAGGAAATCGATAACCCCGCTCTCAGCGCCTACAAGAACCTCCTTTCCTACGCGCGCTTCGAAGACGTCATCCCTGCCGCCGAAACCGAAGCCGCATGGCAAACCGACAAGAAGCAGACTGCCACCATCGAGACCTTCGATGGCTTCACCTACACCGTCACCTACGGCCCAATGAAGGACGACGCCCAAAGCTACCTCATGACCGTCAGCCTCGACGCCAAGATCGCCACCGAGCGTGAGAAGCCAGCCGACGAAACCGAAGAGGCCGCTAAAACCGCCGACGAAGCCTTCACCGCCAACAAGAAGGCCCTCGAAGAACAGCTCGGCCTCGAAAAGAAGCTCGAAGGCCGCACCTTCAAGGTCGCCAAATACACCGTTGACGCCCTTCTTAAAGACCGCGCTGACTTCATCAAGGACCCCAACGCCGCCCCCGCCGCCGGAGCCCCCGGCCAAGGAGCGATGCCCCTAGGCTTCCCACCCGGCTTCAACCCCGGCCAAGCACGCCCCCCCGTCCAAGCCGTCACCCCACCCATCGCCGTCCCCCAAGCCTCCGAAGAGTAGCGCAGCAAGGGCATTTCTGCCCTGCCGAAGCACCAGGAGAGCGCTATCCATCAAGGGGCGGTCGGCTTGCAGCCACCGGACACCCCCGGCGACCCACCCACGAGAAAAACAGCCGCTCCCGGCAAAACCCACCAACCCTCAGAGACTGCAAGTCCCCGCTCGCTACAGACGCCGTCACTTCCTGACGGCGTTTTTTCGCTCAAACTCCAAACCAACAGTGCTTGAGCCATGCGCCAAAGCGAGGACAGGAGGCACGCACTTTATTGAAGTCGGACTCTTTGAGGGCGGAGTAGGCGTTCGAGGCTTTGAGGTGCCAGTAGCCGGAGATGGAGGCGATCAAACGAGCAGAGGGATAAGTGGTCGAGCCGTGGTTGATGTCCTCGGCATTGGTCATTCCGGCAAGATCAGCCCGTAGCTGCTGAAGTCCCGCTTGGTCACGGTGGAAGACAAGCAACTCAAGTGCGTCGAGGTCCGCGAGGAGGAGCGCTTCCAGCTCGTGACGCTGGAGCTAGGCTTTGAAGCGGCTATCGCCGAAGACCACTTCCAGTGCTTGTTCCACGGCCACTACATCTGGAACCGCGCCAATGGGTGAGGTGTAGCCTGCGAGCGCGAGAACCTTCAGCGGCATCGCGTAGACATCAAGGAAGGTCGTGACGCGAAGGTCCGGGTCAGCGTCCTCGGTGAGGATCTGGCGCAGATCAAACTCAATGGTATGCCACCTGCTCGGTGCATCAAATACCATGCCCCCGAGCTCAGAACTGGCCCCCTTTCACCCCGTAGCGGAGCTGCGCGTTCAGAACATCCGCCCCTACGCCGATCTCTTGTTGCACGACATGGGAGCCGATCTTGCCGACTCACTCGCGGTCAATCCAGACGTTACGATTCTTGATCGTGCCCTTGGCAAATGAACGAGCTGATCCATCGCACATGAGTGCCTGACACTTACCGCCGGGATAGCGGAACCAACCATCTCCATCGCTAGTGTCTTCATCCGGTCCAACTTCGATTTCATTCGCATAATCGGCTCGTGGACCAGTTGCACCGGTCGCATTAAAAACCTTGTAAGCGGAGGCATTCGCCTGTCCGAGGTTGCTTGGGTTCTGGCAGCCATCCGCCATCAGGATGACATCGGGTGGTCTTCCGACCTTAGTCGCATGAATCAATGAGACCTCAACACGGCCATTACTCGTTACGTCCCGGCATACCGCGCGGTTCATGGAATAGGTGATCGGGTGGGAATACTGGTTCACCTCCACGGGAATCCGCTTGTTCGGTCCGATGAACTTGCTCGCGACATTCCGGTAGTTCTCCTCGTTGTTGATGTAGGGATCCAAGGTCTGGGCCCATGAACGGTTCCGTCCCTTGGTGTTGTCCCAACAAGGTGGATAGAAGTTGCCGTTCTCACTCATCCAAGCCGCGACCCCCGTTCCGATTTCACGGAGATTGTTCAGTGTCGCCGCATTCTGGGCCGCCTTCTTCGCCCTGCTGGCCATCATGAATGCCAACGATGAAAGCACCGCCACAATCACGATCACAACCATCAATTCCACGAGCGTAAAGCCGCGCCTTTCATGAATTTTTCTTCCTTTTTTCATAGCGAAATTTTCCTCTTCTATCACGGGGTTGGCTGCTCATCAATCCGATAGAAGCCGCTCGGATCAGTCGCGGAGAGATCACTGAGGGAATCCTCACTTCCCGAGCCGCTGATTACCTCGATCAATTCATCATAGGGGCCCTCGATTGAGGCTCCCTTGTATAAAGTGTAGTCAAAACCCTCTTTCCCTTCGAAAGAAACCGTAAATTCGTTGTTCTCCCAAGAAGTCGAAAGAATCTTGGGGCCTCGATCAACAGGCTCCGCCCGGTCCGAAGTCAGCGAAATATTGTCGTAGAAGACGCCCGACGGCGCGTAGTTGCTCGTCTTGTTCCTAAAACCCGCCTGGAGAAGCTCACCTTCCCACGCGGGATCAATCACGATGCTTACCGAGTAGGTGCCCCAAGTCACCGGGGTTCCCGCCATATCCATCTTATCCGCCACAAGCTCGGAGTAGCTAAAGTCCGAAGATTTCAGCACCTTCACGAATGCTTCTGCCTCGGCATTGAATACAGGATCTGAACCTGCCACCGGACCAGCTTGGAAGTCACCCATTTTCGAATCGAAAGCAAATGTTACGGTCGTCCCCAAATCCGCAGCTTCTACTACGAACTCCACATACACGTTGGCATCAACCAGTTGGCCCCCGGTATAAACTCCAGATCCCGGAGTCGTCTCCCCACCCGCCGTCTGAGCTGCCGAATTATTGTAGTCACTAAAAACGGAAAGCACCTGCGCCCCCTGATCCGGCCCTCCCTGTTCACCAGCGACGTTGCAGAACCTCGCGCCATCCCCAGCGATATTCGGGGCATCGAAACCAAAGTAACCAGTGATATAGGCATTAGCCGAACTAAAAATATTCGCCCCAACCACCATTCCGTTACCCAGCAGAGGGATCGGCTCAACATTGGGTCCCGCCGGAGCTACCGACTCAAAGTCGTCTTGGAAAAAGACGTATTGTCCAAAGGCTGGCAAAAGGCTCATCGCTCCGATGGCGAGCGGGGCTACAAGGTTTTTCATGGGGATTGTTGGATTTTTGTCGGGTTTGGTCTAGGGGCAGCTCATCATCGCGGGGTTTGTAAGATGCTCCGGCCTCCCACACGATCTTCATTCATCGAAAGGCTATGGGATCAGCAATGGCAAATTTACGAATCGCAACGGCCCAAGCAAAGTGCCGCCAGTTGACCAACGAAAATTAGCAAATGCGGTCCGGAGGATAACTGCCGATCTTTCGCAGTCAAACTCAATTTGCATAAAGTTGCAGCCGCTGTGGGGCCTTTGGTTTGAGGCTCTTGAACCCTTTTCATGGCTTGGAAAAGATTCGTGCGAAACAAATGAGCACAAAAATGGTCGATTAGCCTCGCCATGAAAGTCAGCCCAAGCGCTCGCCGTCACGTCGCATCAACTGCCGCATCATGATGCATCCGCACCGCCGAAACCCCTGCCGACTGGCAGATCGCCCACAGCATGCTTGATGAGGAGCACCTGCTCGGGGCGGGGCGCGAAGCGGGTGACCGGCTCTGCCAGTTCATCCTCGAAGAAGACGAGATCGTCGCCGTGCTCATCTGGTGTGCCGCCGCCTGGCACCTTCAAGACCGCGACACCATGATCGGCTGGGATCCCGTCACCCGCTCACAGCGCTTCAAACTCGTCGTGCAACTGCGCCGCTTTCTCGTGCCCGAAAAATCCCGCAGACCCAACCTCGCTTCCCAATGCCTCGGCCTCGCCCTGCGCGAATTGCCCGCCCGCTGGCACACCGAGCACGGCTACCGTCCGCTCATGGCCGAAAGTTTCAGTGATCCCGAAAGCCACCACGGCACCGTTTACAAAGTCACCAACTGGACCTGCGCGGGCGA
>CAZVMS010000141.1:0-18211 GCA_964628795.1 uncultured Haloferula sp.
TCGACTGCCCCTCCATCCCCAGGATTCGCCTCCGCCCCAGCCCCTTCCCCCGCCGAAATCCGCCCGGCACCGGAGCCGTCGGAAGCCCCGCTTTTTCAACCGGATCGATCACCTTTTCTTCGTTGGTCTTCATCGTGTTACGTGATCCTTAGCAACATTTATTTCCGCCGTCAACATACTGTTTGCCTGGCATATTTTTGGCATATTTTTGTGATACCAAGAGCGCGGGGCGGCAACGAAGACAAGCCGCCCGTCTCGGGCGCTCGATTTGGTGGCGACCCTACGAAATCCGGGAATCTTCGGGACAGCAACAACGCAAAGCACCTGACATGCCGAACACTTCTGGGCATGTGGCATATTTTTCTGGGTATATTTTTCTGGCAAGTTGGGCTTACGATAGGCCCCAGAGCAAAAAAGACCCCATCAACCGAAGCCGACGGGGTCTTTGAAACCGTTTCTCTGAGCGTTTCAGTAGCGGTAGCTCTCAGGCTTGAATGGCCCCTCGACCGGAACGCTGATGTAGTCGGCCTGCTCCTTGGTCAGCGTGGTCAGCTTCGCGCCGACCTTCTCAAGGTGGAGACGAGCGACCTCCTCGTCGAGGTGCTTCGGAAGGACCTTCACTTCGCCCGCTTTGTAGCTGTCCTTGTTCTGCCACAGATCGATCTGCGCCAGAGTCTGGTTGGTGAAGCTGTTCGACATCACGAAGCTCGGGTGACCGGTGGCACAACCGAGGTTCACGAGACGACCCTCAGCAAGCATGTAGATACTGTTGCCGGCCGGGAAGGTGTACTTGTCGACCTGAGGCTTGATATTGGTCTTCACCACACCAGCTGCCTTTTCGAGTTTGTCGATCTGGATCTCGTTATCGAAGTGGCCGATATTACAAACGATCGCCTGATCCTTCATCTTCTCCATGTGCTCGAGGCGAATGATGTCGAAGTTACCGGTCGTGGTCACATAGATGTCACCCCAACCAAGGGTATCCTCGATGGTCAGCACGCGGAAACCTTCCATTGCGGCCTGGAGCGCGCAGATCGGATCGACTTCAGTCACCACGACTTGCGCACCTTGGGCGCGGAGAGCTTGGGCACAGCCCTTGCCAACATCGCCATAACCACAGACCACACCGACCTTACCGGAGATCATCACGTCGGTAGCACGCTTGATGCCGTCCACGAGGGACTCGCGGCAGCCGTAAAGGTTGTCGAACTTCGACTTGGTCACGGAGTCGTTCACATTGATCGCAGGAACGAGCAGCGTGCCGGCCTTGGCCATCTGATAGAGACGATGCACACCAGTGGTGGTCTCTTCTGAAACGCCCTTCCAGTCCTTCACAATCTTGGCGAAGATGCCCGGCTGCTCCTGGCCGATCTTTTTGAGAAGATCCTTAATGACCTGCTCTTCGTTGCTTCCTGCTGGGCCGTTGACCCAATCAGAACCGTTCTCCATTTCGTAGCCCTTGTGGATGAGCAATGTTGCGTCGCCACCGTCGTCGACGATGAGTTCAGGACCGAGACCGTCCGGATTGACGAGAGCCTTCCAGGTGCACCACCAGTATTCCTCGAGCGTCTCACCCTTCCAGGCAAAGACCGGCACACCCGATGCTGCAATCGCGGCGGCGGCGTGGTCCTGAGTCGAGAAAATGTTGCAGGACACCCAGCGCACTTCGGCACCGAGTTCGACGAGAGTTTCGATCAGCACCGCGGTCTGAATCGTCATATGAAGCGAGCCCATAATGCGGACGCCCTGAAGGGGTTTCTCTGGACCATACTTGGCCCGTGTGGCCATCAGACCGGGCATTTCGTGCTCGGCAATTTCGATTTCCTTGCGGCCGAAATCGGCCAAGCCGATATCGCGGACCTTGTAGTCCTGAGTGGTTGGATCTGCTACTGCGCTCATGATTTAATAATTCTGTTAGTGATTCTTTGTGTGAAATGCCAAGACTCCAGAGGATTCAAGTTCATATTGATTTTTGGCATCGTCCCCGCTGGGCAGACTTTGGATCTTTGCGTTTCGATTATTCCTTACTTCGCTGCTTTTTTGAGGGCAGCTGCCTTGTTGGTTTCTTCCCATGGAAGATTGCAGTCTTCCTTGCCGAAGTGGCCGTAGTTGGTGGATGCCGAGTAAATCGGACGGAGGAGCTTCATTTGCTTCACGATGTCCGCAGGTTTGAAGGAGAAGACCTTCAACACCGCACCAAGGATCTTGTCGTCGGAAATGACGCCGGTTCCGAAAGTATCGATGTGGACACTCACGGGAAGCGGATGACCAATCGCATAGGCGAACTGAATCTCTGCACACTTCGCGAGTCCGGCGGCGACGATATTCTTGGCCACCCAGCGACCCATGTAGGCGGCGGAGCGGTCGACCTTCGAGGGATCCTTGCCGGAGAAAGCGCCACCACCGTGACGACTGGTGCCACCATAAGTATCAACAATGATCTTGCGACCTGTTAGACCAGAGTCGCCTTGTGGTCCGCCGATCACGAAACTGCCGGTTGGGTTGATGAGGAACTCCGTGCGGGAATCCATCATCTCTGCGGGAAGCACCTTCTTGATGACTTTCTCGATGCAGAACTTCTCGATATCCGCGTGGGCGGTACCTGCGGCGTGCTGCGTGGAAATCACGACGTTCACAATGCGCGTCGGCACGCCGTCGACATACTCGACAGAAACCTGTGTCTTTGCATCCGGACGCAGCCACTTCACCTTTCCGCTCTTGCGAATACTGGTGAGTTCGCGACCGAGACGGTGCGCATACATGATCGGAGCCGGCATCAACTCCGGAGTCTCGTCGCATGCGTATCCGAACATGATGCCCTGGTCCCCTGCGCCCTGCTCCGCGTGCTTCTTGCCCGCAGCTTTCTTCGCATCCACACCCTGAGCAATGTCAGGGGACTGGGTCGTGAGGTAATTGTTGATGAAAACCTTGTCGGAATGGAAGACATCGTCGTCATTCGTGTAGCCGATGCCTCGAATTGCTTCGCGGATGACCGTGTCGATATTGATCACCGAACCGATTGGCTTCTGACCGATCTTCGGGATGGTGATTTCGCCGCCGACGACGACGATATTCGACTTCACGAAGGTTTCGCAAGCCACGCGCGACTTCGGGTCGACGGCGAGGCAGGCATCAAGGATGGCATCGGAAATGGTATCGCAAACCTTGTCTGGATGACCTTCGCCGACGGACTCTGAGGAGAAAATGTAGGAACTCATAGGTGTTTCGTTTTTCGTATCGTCAAATCGTGATGCGTTGATGTATCACCTCCCGCATGTCGTCAATGCTGAAATCCTTGAAGCTTCTAGCCGACCCGACTCGCCTAAGAATTCTCCTGCTTTTGGATCAGGAATCCCTGAGCGTGGCGGACCTCCAAGAGCTACTCGGCATGGGCCAGAGCCGAATTTCGACCCAGCTATCGCAACTGAAAACCGAGGGACTCGTCAGCGACGAGCGAAGCGGAAAAAACAACATTTACCGCTCGTTTATGGCTCCGGAGCTGGCGGTTTTGGCAAAAAAGGCGGCCTCCGAGATCCCGGAGGTTGCCAAGGATGCCACCGCGCTTCGCCACCTCCAGCGGAAACGCCAGGACCTCGCGCGCCGCTACTTTGACGAACTCGCTGGGAAATTCGGCCGGGACTACGTGCCAGGACGCTCATGGAAAGGCCTCGCCGAGGCACTCATCAAAGTCATGGCGAGCGGCACCGTGGCGGACCTCGGCGCGGGCGAAGGCACCCTTTCCCAACTTCTCGCCCAGCGGGCCGAAAAGGTGATCGCCGTGGATCTGTCGCCCAAAATGGTCGAATTCGGTGCCCAGCTCGCCAAGCAAAACGGCCTCACCAACCTCGAATACCGACTCGGCGACCTGGAGCAGCCACCGCTGGATGACACCTCCCTCGACCTCGCCGTGCTGAGCCAGGCGCTCCACCACGCCGCCCATCCGGAAAAGGCGGTCGACGCCGCTTTCCGCGCCCTCAAGCCCGGCGGACGGATCATTATCCTCGATCTCGTCCAGCACAGCTTCGAGCAAGCCCGCGAGCTTTACGCCGACACCTGGCTCGGCTTTGGCGAAGGCGAACTCGCCGCCATGCTCGAAAACGCGGGGTTTACTCAGATCGAAACGGCGATCGTCGATCGCGAACCTGAGCCGCCCTACTTTCAGACGCTGCTGGCAGTTGCTCAAAAGCGAGCCTGAAGCATTTGCACAAAACACCTCCACCTGTTCCGCTGTGCGCACGATGCGACTTCTTCTCCTGCTCTCGCTTGCCTTTGTCTCCTGCTCTGCCCCGGCACCTCGACCACCGAGTGAGTCGACGACTGCCACGAGCATCGAAGCCTCAGTTCAAGTCGGGCGGGACGAAGTAACCCCACCGGCACTCCCCGCTCCGAAAGGACCAATTCCCCCACCCTCCCTGATCAGGACGAGCTTAGGCGGCATCCCGATCCATGCTGTTACCTTCGACTCGCGCAGCCATTTCCTCGCCGTCGCCGACCAACCCGGTGGACCCGCTTCAAAGTGGCCCGACTGTCGAGTCGTAGGAAAATCACTGGGCGGGATTGCCGTGATCAACGCGGGCTTTTTCACCCCCGAAGGGGCACCACTTGGAAAGGTCATTTCCAATGGAATCAATGCTGGAGGGGTCAACCGAGCCTCGTCGCTCGGAGCAGGATTTTACGTAAGAAGCTCCGACGGGAGAATGGATTTGATCCGCCGCGAGCAATTCAACGGAGGCGATCAAGCCCTCCAGTCCGGCCCCTTTCTTGTCGAACGGGGCCGGGCGATTGGTCAACTTTCGGACAAACAGTCCTCTGCTCGCTCTTTCATCGCCCATGATGGCGGCACCCAATGGATCATCGCCTGCACCGGAGCCTGTTCACTGAAGTCCCTCGCGAACGCCCTCGCTGGCCAATCGATCGGCTCAATCCGTCTCGAATCCGTTCTGAATCTCGACGGCGGACGCTCGTCTGAACTGTGGGCATCCGAACAGATCTCGAACGGCCCCCATTTCCAGCGGCCCATTTGGAACAAAAACGTTCGGAACTATTTGGTTCTAAAAACCCTTTGAGACCTCCTACAGCAGATACTTAAGTTTGGTTAAGGATATCGATCTTCGATCATTACAATCCTCCATGTCAGTTGACGATGGCCCGAAATTCGGCTAAAAATCCCCCATCAGCGCATCGGGTCTCTTATGGGCGCTGATCGAGACCGTTTCGTTCCTCCTCATGAAAGCTTCCCTCACGTCTCTGAAAGGTGTCGCCATGATTGCGGCATCGCTCGCCATCGCCTGCTGTGGACCCATGCAGGGCATCAAGACCCGCACCACTGCGGGCATGGGCAAGGTTGGCGAGGGGATTGGCAAAGTGGGAAGCGGCATCGGCAGCGGGTTCGGCAAGGTCGCCGACTTGACGACGTCCCCCTTCCGCCCCGGTGTTCCAGTGGTTGAAGCCCGCCAAGGGGCCCTCAAGGAGCTGCCATCGGGGCACGACCAAGCCATCGCCTACCAGCAAAAACAGAATCACTTCTGGAATTTCCTCGGCCCGATCAACTTCAAGGAACCAGCTCTCCCCGAAGACGGCGGTGCCCTAGACGGCGGACTACTCCCACCTCTCGAGTAAAATTGGGAAACATCAGTGAATCCCAAGTTGGCCAGCTCGGTCCCTTTCCCCAAATGGCCCACCCACCAGGTTGGGCCGTTTCTTTTTCCTCAGTCGGGAATTTTCTAGCACTCCGGCACCCCCTCCCCTATGCCTCCGGCGCTATGCTGAAGGCCGGAATCGTAGGACTGCCCAATGTCGGGAAATCGACACTCTTCAATGCTGTCACCCGCACTCGTAATGCGGAGGCTGCCAACTATCCCTTCTGCACCATCGACCCGAATGTCGGCGTCGTCACCGTGCCCGATGAGCGCCTCGCCGTGCTCTCAAAAATCTCCGGCTCCAAAAAGCTCGTCCCCACCGCGATCGAATTCGTCGACATCGCCGGACTCGTCGAAGGTGCCTCCGAGGGGGCCGGACTCGGCAACAAGTTCCTCGCCAACATCCGCGAGACCGATGCGATCGTCCAGGTCGTGCGATGCTTTGAAAACGACGACATCATTCACGAGCTCGGCTCCGTCGATCCCGTCCGCGACATCGAGATCATCAACTCCGAGCTGATCCTGGCCGACATCGCCTCACTCGATAAGAGGCGTCAATCACGCGACAAAAAGGCGAAGAGTGGCGACAAGGAATCGAAGGCCGAAGTCGATCTCATCGACAAACTTCTTCCCAAGCTCAACGAAGGCATCCCTGCCATCATGATCGAGCTCAGCGATGACGAGCGCTCGCTGATCAAGGAGTTCTTCCTGCTTTCCTCCAAGCGCACCATCTACGCGTGTAACGTCAGTGAAGGGGATCTTGGCGAAGCTCAAAAAAATCCGGACAGCCACCCACTCGTCTCCAAGGTCCGCGCCTACGCCGCCGAAGCCCATGGTGCCGAAGCGGTCGTTATTTCCGCCAACATCGAGGAAGAGCTCATCGATCTGGAGCCGGAAGAAGCCGCTGAATTCCTCGCTGATATGGGTGTCACCGATTCCGGTGTCTCCACACTGATCAAAGGAGTCTATCACCTCCTCGGCCTTCGCACTTACCTCACCACCGGCGTTCAGGAAACCCGCGCGTGGACCATCGTCGAAGGCGACAAGGCTCCGGCCGCCGCCGGCGTGATCCATACCGACTTCGAACGTGGCTTCATCGCTGCGGAAGTGGTCCACTTCAACGACCTCGTCGCAGGAGGCTCCAAAGCCGCCGCGCGCGATGCCGGAAAACTTCGCATCGAAGGCAAGGAATACGTCGTCAAGGATGGCGATGTGATTGAATTCCGATTCAACGTCTGAGTCTGCCCGCTGATTTCGGAGGGATGGCCATTCGCCTTGCACCTCCGAAATTCTCTCGTAGCCTCGCGCCAATGCTCGCGCGACTCTTCGCTCTTTTCTCCGCTCTTCTAGCTCTCCCCCTCGCTGCGCAAACGGCTATTCCAGAGACTCCGGCTGGCACTCCTTCGGAAATCTACCGCTCGGTCGTCCGGATCGAATCTGCGGCACAGGTTCCCGACTACGCAACGCCATGGAACAGCGGTCGCTACGGCGGAGGAATCGGCACCGGCTTCCTTGTCGGCAAAAATCGCTTCCTCACCAACGCCCACGTCGTTTCAAACTCACGGCGACTTCTGATCACCATCCACGGCAGCCCGATGAAGTATCCCGCCAAGGTCGAGTTCATCGCTCACGATTGCGATCTCGCCCTGCTTTCCGTCGAAGACTTCACCGACTTCGAAAAGTTCCCAGTCTTTGAAATCGATGGCGTGCCTGAACTTGAAAGCCAGGTCCGCGTGATTGGCTACCCCATCGGAGGTGAGCGTCTCTCCGTCACACGTGGTGTCGTTTCCCGCATCGACTTCTCCGCCTACTCGCACTCTCGCGCCGACCAGCACTTGATCATCCAGATCGATGCCGCGATCAACCCGGGCAACTCCGGCGGCCCCGTCGTGCAGAATGGCAAGGTCGTCGGCGTCGCCTTCCAAGGACTCCGTGAGGCCGACAACACCGGCTACATCATCCCCACCCCCGTGGTTCGCCGCTTTCTCAAGGACATCGAAGACGGCTCCTATGATCACTACGTCGACCTCGGAGTCTCCACATTCCCCCTTTACAACGAGGCAATGCGCCGCGCCCTCCAACTCCCGGAAAATGGGGTCGGAGTACTGGTCACCAACGTCGTCCCTCAAGCTTCCTGCGACGGTATTCTAAAAGCAGGCGACATTCTCTTTGCGATCGATGGCAATCCAATCGATAGCGCCGGTCAGATCCTCATCGACGGCGCCAAGGTCGACCTCAACGAGGTCGTCGAACGTAAATTCGCCGGAGATAAAGTGCAGCTCCGATATCTCTCACAGGGAACGTGGCACGATCATGATGTTGAGCTGAAGACTCTCCACCAGAACCGGATGTATGCCATTCAGTATGAGAAACAGCCACGTTACATCGTCTACGCCGGCTTGGTATTCCAACCGCTCGATACCAATCTTTTCGCCACCAAAAACTTCTCCGACATCAACGTCCGGCGTCTCTATCAAGACTACCTTCCCAAAGGGATCTTCACCGAGCGAACGGACATCGTCGTTCTAACTAGGATCGAGAGTGACCCGATCAACAGCCAGATGACCGGATTCACGGGCCTCGCCGTCGACACCATCAACGGCACCAAAATCACAGATCTCAAGCAAGTCAACGAACTGCTCAACCCAGAAACGCCTCCTGAGTTTCACGTCATCGAGCTCTTCGGTGGTTCGCGACCACTGATTGTTCCAACGGCGAAAGTCGCCGAGGCCAACGAACGCATTCAGCGCATTTACGCGATCGACCACCTTTCCAACCTCGAAGATTGAGCCATCTAGCCCTCCAGCCTCCTCCCAACGTTTCAGATCATGCGTCACAGCATCCTTCTCACCGCCCTTTCGCTTGTCGCCCTCTGCTCCTGCGAACGGCAGCTGACACCCTCTCCCCCAGAGCCCGAACCGACCGTTGAAGCAGCACCTGCTTCCGACCCAAAACTCTCGGTCATCCGGATCAACACCACCCTGCAGAAGTGGAATCCCGGACAACCTTGGGAAAAACAACCTCCAGGAAAGCGTCGCTCGCTCGCGGCGGTTGTCGGAGAAAAGCAAGTCGTCACCACCGCCGAAATGGTGGGAGATGCGACCATGATCGAACTCGAGTCGATCGATGGCAAGAAGCTCGCGCAAGGCAAGGTCATCGCAGTTGATTATGAAGCGAACCTCGCCCTGTTAGGCCTGGATGACGTCGAGACTGACAGTTCGTTTTTTGAAGGCATGGTCCCGCTCGAAATCGCCGAACCCTTCGGACTTGGCGACGAAGTCGAGGCGATCCAAGTCGAAGAAAACGGCACAGTGCTTGTCACCCGCGGCCCGGTGCAAAGCATTGACATCGTCGCTAACTTCATGCCTGGCGACTACTTCCTCACCTACGAAGTGAAAGCATCCATGCAGAGCGCTGCAAGCAGCTTCTCGGTACCCGCCCTGCACGATGGCAAGCTGGCCGGTCTTTTGACCAGCTACAACTCGAAGGATCAAATCAGTGATATCACAGGCACCGAGATCCTCGCCCGCTTCATGGCCGATGCAGCCGATGGAGACTATCAGGGCTTTCCCTCACTCGGCATCTCCATCGCGCGAACCGAGGACGCTGGCTTCCGTGCCTGGCTGAAGCTTACCGATGAAGTCGGAGGCATCTACGTCGCCAGCGTGAGAGAAGGAAGTGCCGCTGAAGCCGCCGAACTCAAGAAGGGCGACGTGATCACCGTGATCGACGGTTACGACATCGATCGCATGGGTTACTTTGAGCATCCCATCTACGGCCGCACTTACTGGAGCCACCTCGTGCGCGGTGCCAAAGGTGCCAGCGAGAGCGTGACCTTGGGCATCATACGCGATGGCGAGGCGATCGAACTCACCGCTCAACTCGAACGCCGCGATCGTCAGAACGAATTGGTTCCCGGCTACACTTTTGGAAAAGCCCCGAACTTCCTCGTCAAGGGAGGCCTCATTTTTCAAGAGCTCACCCGCCCTTTGCTCGAGTCATTCGGCGACGAATGGGAATCCCGTGCCCCACTCAATCTTCTCGATGTCATCGAGAATCCCGACAAGTATGAAGATCGCTACGAACGTGTCGTCTTCCTCGCAGGCGTCATCGCCACCCCAGCCACTGTCGGTTACGAACCGCTCCGCAACCTCATCGTCACCGAGGTCAATGGCAAGCCGGTGAGCGACATGAAATCGCTCATCGCTGGGTTCGACGATGTTCCTGCCGACGGACTTCACTCCATCGAGTTCGACGAGGAGAACTTCAAAGTCTATCTTGATGAGCTTGTCTCGACCGAGGTCGATGGACAACTCCTGCAGCGCGGACTCAGCAAGCTTTCCCGCGCTGAATAGAGAGACTCCCACCGCCTCCCTATCAGCGACTCAGGTCTTCCTGATAGATCAACTTGAATCCTGCCTGATTCATGACCGAGACCGCAAAGTCGTAGTCCTCAACATGCATTGCCAGCAATGCCCTTCCATTTTGGGAAGGCAGCAGACCGTAGGCGAAATCCACATTGGTCTCAGCAATCATCAAGGTATCGAGAACAGGCAGCAATTCAGGTCCGGCTTCCTTGAGCGAAAGAACCAATAATTGACAGCTCGTGAAGGGAATCCCCTTTTCCATGAAGATCTGCTGCGTCAACTCAGGGTCCGTGACGACCAAGCGGGCAACGGTCGCATCCCGAGAGTCCTGAACGCTGATGCCTAACACTTCGATGGCATTATTCCGCAGTAACTTTACCAACGAAGCCAAGGCACCCGCCCGGTTCTGAAGCAAGATTGAGAATTGTCGGACCGGCGAACCGGGGTTCAAGGTTGTCGCTTCTTCCATAAAAAATAACTTAGCCGCGCGGTCCGCGCAGTGGGATAGTCGTGGTCACGCGAGTTTCCATGTTCTCAATTACCACCTGATTCGGCCTCACATCGCCGACCAAATAGTCGGTCCCGTCCGCCGTCTTGAATCTCTGGCCAGTACGGGCCACATAGTAGCGACCACTGGCGGCATCCTCTACCAGCGCCACCGGATCATGCGCAAGCGCCGGCAGGTCCACCACCAGATCGCGAGACATCCCCGTCTTGGCATCCTCGATCTGCACGACCGAGACCTCGACGGGAGCTCCAAAGTTCTCCTTACCGCTCTGCATCTTTCGATGCACCCGGATTACTTTCAGCGATGTCCCCGGAATGGTGGAGCCTTCACCAATTTTCTGAGTCTCCCCTCCGACCATCCGGACCGAAGCCACACCCTTATCTGCCGACTCAACCACCAATGGCAATTCGCGTTGACGGTAGGAACGCATGATGATCGGCGATGTCGACACCGGGGGCTCCACGCTCCCAGCGAGATGAGACGCCCTCCGATCTGGCACACTAGTATTTCCTTCCAGCACCACACCCTCAAGAGGCTCTGGAGCGGCTTTCGATGGTGGCATCATCCCGATAGCGCCTTCTCCCTGTCCAGGCATCGGAGGATTCGATGGCTTACTTTCTCGTTCTTCGGGCATCCCATCCGCCTCTGAAGAGTTACCAACATTGGCAGCAATCTCATTGCCGGGCACCTCGCCATCCTCAGCGTTGAGCGCCGGAGCTGCATTCGAAACCATGTCATCAGAAGCACCATTCCCACCCGCAATGTGCTTCGCGATATCAGCAGCCATTTCCAACCCGAGCTCGGCGGGCTCAGTCAGTTCAAAATCGCCCTCCTGCGGATCCTCAGACAATCGCGTCGCAAGCAGATCGTGACCGGCCTTGGCAGCAAAATCCTTTGCCCTCCGGCCCTGTTGATCCATCGCAAATCGGTTCGCCCCAATCTCCAGGAGCATCTCAGTTGCCTCCGTGTGGCCATTCTGAGCCGCCAGCATCAGCGGCGTGCGCCCATCATCAATCCGGGCATAGACGCTCGCACCGAAATTCGTCAGTTCATCGATCACCCCCGCTTGCCCGAGAATCGCAGCGGCTAGCAAAGCATCATCCAGGTCCTCTCTAACGTACGGAGCCAACTCGGGCACCATATTCCTCCGGCTATCACGGACCGCTAGCATCAGCGGCTTGAACTTGTCATTGTCCTTGAGTGATGGATCAGCCCCTTGGCGCAGCAGATAGCGAACCGTTTCAGGCGTCGATCGTAACACCGCCTCCATCAACGGAGTTCGGCCTTCTGCATCCGTCACATTGATGTCCAACTTTCGATCGAGCATGAAATTGATTGACTGCATCGCACCCGATCCCGCCGCCGCATGCAGCGCTGTCCGACCTTTCGCATCCACCGAATCGAGCGCCAGCCCCGCCTCGATCATGGTCTTCATGGCGCGCACATCGTCACTCTCGGCCGCCCGAAAAAACGCGTCTTGGCTGACCTCGTATCCAGCAGCAGCAAGACCCTCTTCAGCCACTTCACCGCGCTCCTTGCAAGATGGCAAAAGGGCGCAAGCTACCAGGCTAGCTCCTAAAATCGTTGCGCGTATCAGATTCACGGCGCAAAACTAATACGGAGAGCTTAACTTTTCAATCCCGAACGCCTTTTGAGTCAATTCCGCTGATTTCGCAAACACCCTCCACCACCCGAAAGCGCACATTCACCCCGCAAATCAGCACCCCATGCTCTCTGCCCACCTCCTCACGCCCCCCGGCAGGGCGAGGATCCAGCGACAAAGCCTCCTTGATCACCCGTGCTTCCCGCTCAGCCAGCCCTGTCAAATGCTCATCCCCCTCGATCAGCAGTCTTTGTGGTGCCTCCCCGGCATATCCGCCCATCGCGCCCTCCGGTGCCTCGGCGTAGGGTAAATACGGCTTTACATCAAAGACCGGAGTTCCATCCACCAGATCCACCCCGCCAAGCCTCAACACCGGACCGTCCTCGCGATCGAAATCGACTCCTTCCAGACACACGAGCGATAAACCCAACCCATTCGGCCGGAAGGTCGAGCGACTCGCAAACACTCCGACCCGTTGATTTCCACCAAGCCTCGGTGGCCTCACCGTCGGCGACCACCCGCGGTCCGCCGTCTGATGAAAGTGGAAGATCAACCACACATGCGAAAACCCCTCCAAACCACGCACCGCCTCAGCGCTCCGAAACTCCTTTTCGAAGATCAACTCACCCCAAGCCGACGGACAAAGTCCCGGCTGCCGCGGCACCGCAAACTTTTCACCAAAACAGCTTCGCACTCGGCCAATCGGCACCATCTCCATGGAAGCAGTCTGCGCATCCGCCTCCTTCCCGCCAATCCCAATCTGGGAAAGAGCTTAGCCAAACCCTATTCGAAAAGCCGCCTCAAATCGGGTGCCTGTCACCTCAATGGAGGCATGATGACCGGGATCCTTTCCCGCTCCAGCTACCACTCGGCTCCAAGCCCGTGTCTTCCGGCCAACGCCAGCAAGTCCTCACGCATCGGCCATTCGTCCGGGCGCTCACTGACGGTGTGGCGCTTGCTTGCCCCCTTGAGCATCATGCAGCCGGTGTTGTCTCCGATCGCCTTGACTTCATCCACCTCTGAGGCGGACAGCCGAAGATCTGGAAGAACCGCCAACTCCTTGATCCGCTCCTCGATTGGGCGGGCGTTTGCACCGGCCTCCTGAATAAACGTCGGCACGACACTCTCTACAGCAGGCTGACTTAGATTCCAGATCGCCGCAAACTGAGCCATGTTGAGATCGTGGCGGGCGGCGATTTCCTTCATCTTCTCAATCTTCGCAAGACCATGTTCGACCCATCCCTCGGGACGGTAGGCACGGTGGTCGCCTGCCTTAAATTCGTGGCCGACTTCCATATCACCGAAGAAAAGGCCGCCGTAATCGACAACCCGCGTCAGCACCTTCACGCCGTACTTTTCGCAAGCAGGAAGCGCGAGACCGACCGGCCATGGCTCCAGGGGATTCAAGATCAACATCGCCCAATCGATCGCCTCACCGAAGCGCTCGATGCAGTCGATGACATCGAGCGTGAAACCATTCGCAGGTCCGGGAGCGATACCCAGACGATCCGCAAGACCTGCTTCCTTGATCTTCCGTAGCCCGCTCCAAACCGCCTCGTTGGCGTAACCCGTTTCATCCGGATTGTGCAGCATCATCAGATCAAAACGATCGGTGCCGCATCGTTCGAGCGACTTCTCAGTCGCCATGCGAATGTAGGACTCGTAACCGTCTTCACTTCGGAGTTCCGCATCGGTGAAACGCGGATAACCCCTGCTGCCCTGACGCTGGCCCTCATAAAAGTCGTGCCCCAGCATTCCCACCAGGCAGTAGCTATCCCGGTCGATTCCCTTAAGCGCCAGACCCAACAGTTCGTCGGCCTTGCCATTCCCATAGACATCCGCCGTCACGAAAGTCCGGAACCCGGATTCGTAAGCCGCCTGAATGCACTCCATGTAGCGCTCCTCGCTGAGTGTCTCACCAAAGTGCATGAAGCGTCCCCCGCTCCATGTTCCGTATGCAGTCGTGGTCAAATCCATGAGCACGGAAATAGGCGGTCCTGCACCTGCGGTCAACCGGCTTGAGAGCGGGCGCGACAAATCCAGCGTGATTCGCCACAAAATGGAGGTCCTTGCGTCATTCGTTTCAATCGAAAGTGTTCCCAACCAATTTCCTCGCGCGAGAGGTTTCCCAAGAGACAGGTAAAAGCTCAGAATCCAAGCAATGACAGGACCATACTCCGCCCGACTTTCGATCTTGTCGTAGCGATTTTCGGTTACTAGTTTGCGCGCCCCATGGATCGAACACTCAGTGGCTTGACGACACGCGGAGCGCTTCTGGCAGCTGCCGTTCTCTGCGTGTTTCCCATCACGGTAAGCTCGGCGCAGACCCCCGCCCCATCGACGCGACCTGCACCTGCCGCCTTCGATCCATCCGATGTCTATTTTCAAGCATGGCTGCTTAGTAAGGACGCCGAGAAGCTAGTCGAGGAAGGCAAGCATCTCGAGGCCCTGAACAAGCTCAGAAGGGCGCGCCAGATGTTCGGTGAGATCTCCCAAAACTTCCCCACCTGGAAGCCTGAAATGCTGCGGGGGCGGGTGGATAAGACCATTCAGGATATTGCGAAGGTCACCCCAGACGCCCTCAAGCAGGAACAAGGCAACAACCGTGCCACCGCCGAGCTTGAAGGAGGCGTGCGTCGCCATGGCATCGTGGAGGGCGATGCCCCTCGCGCCCTTGAGATGGGTCTCCCCGTTGCTCCGATTCAGCCGGCAAGGCCGATCGAAACCCTTGATTCCCGCCGCATTGCCGAGCTTGAGCAGGAGACCGCTCGGCTTAAACAGCAAATCAATACCGGACGTCAAGCTGGCGGCTCCGAGACCGCCGAGGCCCGACGTCAGCGCGACATCGCGTTCGCCCAGTTGAAGCAGAGGCAGGCCGAACTCGATCAACTTCGCCGCAAAACCGGATCACAACCGATGCAGGAAGAGGTCAGGGCGCTAAGCCAGCGAATCGATTCTCTCGAGCGCGAGAAGAGCGCGATGGGTGAGGCGCTCGGATCGAGCCAGTCGGAAGCCAAGCAGGCCAAGGTGCAGATCGACGCCCTCCAGGCTGAACGAGTCCGCCTGATGCAGGAGGTGGCTAACCTTAGCAAGAATCTCGAGATCGAGAGGAAGACCGCCAACGAGGTCGTTGCGGGCCAACGCAAGCAGCTGAAGCATTTCCAGGAGCTACTGGCGCAGAAGGACGCTGAGCTCGATACAGCAAAGGGGCGGATCAAGTCGCTCGAAACTGAACTCGCCGAGGTTCGGGACTCCTTCAACGAGCTCCGCGAAGAACGCGATGACTTGCTCCGTGAGCGCGACCAAATGGCCGCGCTTCTCAAGCTCAACGAAGCGGGCCAGCTCCAGCAGGTCGTCGATCAAAACATGGCGCTCGACCGTGAACTGCGCGAGACCAAGCAGCGCTACGAAACGCTTCAGGAAGACAGCGATGCCTCCAAGGACGATCTCCTTCAGGCCTTGCGCGACCTCACCATCAGCAAGCTGCGTATTCAGGAATTCCGTCGCGAGAAAGCGGCTCAGGAAAGGCGCATTGACGAACTTCAGTCGAGACTGATGCGCGAGGACCGCGCCCTCGCCTCTGGCGAAACCAACTCAGCGGAGACTCAGATGCTGCGCGACATCATCAAGAAGCAGATGGACATCCAAGAGAAGCGCCGGGAAGCCCGCGAGATTCTCTTGGCAACCCTCGAGAAAAAAGGCGAGGCCGATGAAAGCATTCGCCGTGCAATGAATGTCTACAAGGGAGCCGAATTGAACCTCTCTCCCGAAGAGCTTAGCATGATCGAAGACCAGCAAGTCGCCGGCGTGATGATTTCCCGGTATGCCAAACCTCGCTCCGAAGTCGCACGAAACATCGCCGAGCTACGAGAAGAACTCGAGCCCTACTCGAAAGCAGGAACGCGGGCCTACCAGAAGGGACGCCTGCACGCCGCACGCGAAGCCTTCGAGATGGTCGTCGATCGGAATCCCGCCGATACGGCGGCGATGTGCAAACTCGGACTCGTCGAATTCAAACTGGGTGAGACCTTCTCGGCCGCCGACATCTTCCGCCGGGCGACGGAAATCACGCCTAACAATCCCTATGCCCAGCGGATGCTCGGCTACACCCTCACCCAGGTCGGCGAGAATGGTGAAGCGCTTTCCGCCCTGCAAAAAGCGGTTGAACTCGCTCCGACCGAAGCCGAAGGGCACATTCTTTTGGGCAACCTCCAGTATCGCCTTGGAAATATCCAGGCCGCCGAGGAATCGTTCAAGACCGCCAGTGTCTGCAACGAAACCCTTGCTGAACCTCACTACAACCTCGCGATCCTCTACGCCGGTGAAGGCAAGCAAGAGAAGGGCCTCGACCACTACGCCAAGTCGCTCGAACTGGGAGCCGTTCCGAACCTCGACCTCGAAAAGAAACTCCAGAGGTAGAACTGCTGTTGCTCTGGCGATCGCGAATGCTTCCATTTTTCACAGAATTTTCGAATCGCAAACAGGCTCGATGAGACTACACTTCGTCCAATTGCCATGGAGCCATCAAATCAGAAGCTGCAAGATCTCTGGGCCCGAGAGGCGGATCGAGTCTCACGTCGGGTAAATCTTGGCTGGTGGATTGAAGCCCTCACCGTGCCTCTCGTGATCATCGGCCTCGTCGGCGCCTGTGCCCTTCTTCTTGTGCGTAGAGAGCTACCGGATACTCCCGCTTGGCAACTCGGCCTCGGAATTGCCGGGGTTCTTTTGGCACTGGCTGGCATCGCTTGGGCGATCGCACGACGCCGTTTTGAAAGTCGCAGCACCTCGATGGTCCGCATCGAAGCCGCAATGCATCTGCGAAATGGACTCTCCGCAGCGAGTGCGGGCGTCGGACCATGGCCTGAAGTGCCGGCGAGAATCGACGCCGGACTGAATTGGAATTGGCAGCGTGTCGTCATTCCGCCGCTCGCCGCCCTTCTCCTCCTCATGGCCGGACTCTTCATTCCCGTCTCGGCCCTTCCCGACCATGACGCTACCGGACCTCAGGAGCCGGACGCCTGGAAGCAGGTCGAGGCTGACCTTGAGCGCCTCGGAGAGGACAAAATGATCGACGAGACATACCTTGAGGAGATGAAGAAAAAGCTCGAGGAGCTTCGTTCCAAAGAGGAAGAGGAATGGTTCAGTCACTCATCGCTCGAAGCCACCGACTCGCTCAAGAAGCAGCACCAGTCCGAACTGCAGCGTTTCGAGCGCGACTTGAACCAGGCCGACAAGGCCTTGGGAAATCTCCAGAAGAATGCCGGCGGCATGCCGCAGGAGCGCAAGGACGAACTGATGAACCAGTTCGATCAGGCTCTTCAGGGTTTGCAAAACGGTGGACTCAAACCCAATCCTGGCCTGCTCAATCAGCTCAAGGAGCTCGACCCTAACAACCTCGGCCAGCTCAACCCCGAGCAGATGCAGCAACTCCGCGAAAACCTGCAAAAAGCGGGTCAGGCCTGCAAGGATTGCCAAGGTGGCGGACAGGGCAACGAGTGGATGGATGAGTTGCTCGACGGACAAGGAAACGGCGAGGGCCAGGGCGAAGGCGATGGACCACCGAAAGACGGTGAGGGCCCCGGCGGCAAAGGTGGTGTGAATAGAGGACCTGGTCACGCCCCCGGCGTACTAGGCAAACAAGGTGACATGCTGAAGGGCGGAGACCTTGAAGCACTGGAGGCCAAAGATCTTTCACGTTCCCTACCCGGCGATCTTCTTCAACTCCAGGACGGAGAGCACGACGTCGATCAGTCGGCCACCGGAACTGCAGCAGGCGGCAGCATCGATTCCACTGGCGCCGGTGGCGACCGCGTTTGGAAGGAATCCCTCGACCCCGAGGAGCAGAAGGCACTGAAGAAGTTCTTTGAGTGAATCCGGCTTTAGAGAAGCTTTGATGACTCGCGACTGAAAATCGCCTTGCCCAGTCATGGGGCTCGCAGAACGCCACTCCTAACCCGACTTTCGCTGTTAGATTCAAAAATCGCCAAATTTCGCCCATCTGAGGCGCTGGAACCCTTGATTTTACAACATCGGGCCTCGAAAAACGGCTGCGGTGGAGACCCCCCCATGGACACGCCCGACCTGGTCGGGTTAT